>NZ_JCBANT010000020.1:0-61315 GCF_059816125.1 Arthrobacter sp. 001422645
AGTAGGTCACCGCCGGAACATCATTAAGGTCGAGGACCCCCAACCACGTTGGGGGTCCTCCCGCATTTAAACCCCCCATCCCACCACCAGGACCCTCCCGCACCACCGGCAGCCGCCCCACCAACCCACCCGCACCACCGGCAGCCGCCCCACAGACCATCCCGCACATCCCGCCGGTCACACCCCAACCCTCCCGCAGCACCTGCACGGGCCCGCGCCGGAGCTCCGGGGAGGCATCACCTACCCTGCTGCCGGAGCTGCGGGAGCGTCCAGGCCCGCCCAACGCAGCCACGCCGGCAGCCCGCGGGTAGAGTTGGTGCCCATGGAGAACCTTTTCAGCCACGCACCCTCTGATGCCGCCGAGACGCCGGAACCGGCACCGGGAGAGGGGCTGGACCAGTTCGTCTATACCGTCATTGTGCCGGGGGCAGTCGCCCGGGCCTTCGTCGGTTTCACCGAACACACGCACCTCTGGTGGCCTCTTGAGGATCACAGCGTATTCGGGGCCGGCTCCTACGTGGAATTCGAGGAGAACCTGATCCTGGAGAGCGCGGACGACGGCAGGACGGCCATTTGGGGGTCCATCGACGACTGGCAGCCCCCGCTCTCCTTCCATGCGAGCTGGCACCCAGGATCATCCGCGGTGTGGTCCACGGAGCTGCGCGTCGCCTTCCGGGCCGTCGAGGACGGTACGGAGTTGCGGTTGGTGCACAGTGGCTGGGAGGGCGCCGAGGACCCTGCGGCTACGCGGGCGGAGTACGCCGCCGGCTGGCCCGGAGTGCTCGACCGCTTCGTGCGCTTTATGGGCGGCGACGGTGCCTAAGAGTCGGCCTGCAGCCCGCATGGCCGCGCTCCTGCCCGGTTGCTGAGCCGGCCGGTCCGCGGAATCCGGAGAATTCCCCGGATTTCCGGGC
Organism: Arthrobacter sp. 001422645; assembly: GCF_059816125.1. Lineage (NCBI taxonomy): Bacteria > Bacillati > Actinomycetota > Actinomycetes > Micrococcales > Micrococcaceae > Arthrobacter > Arthrobacter sp. 001422645. The sequence goes on from NZ_JCBANT010000020.1 coordinate 915, forward strand.
GTTGATCCCGGGGCAACCAGGCCATGGAGCAAGCAACTGGGGAGGAACGCGCCGCAGAGGCAGCGGTCAGTACCTAGCGCAGCGGCGCCGGGTCCACGGGCGGAACGGCCGTGCTGGAACGTATTACGAAGTGCGTGGGAAACTCCGTGTCGGCCGCCTCGTCCTCGCGGCCGCCGTCGAGCCCGGCCAGGAGGCGCCGGACAGCCAGTGCCCCTTGGCCGCGGGCGTCTTGGTCGATGGTGGTGAGGCCGAAGACCTCGCCGAGTTCGTGGCCGTCAATACCGATCACCGACAGGTCGTAGGGGACGCGGAGCCCGAAGTCGCGGGCGGCGAGAATAGTGCCGATAGCCATCTCATCGGATGCGGCGAAAACCGCCGTGGGCCGTTCCACGGAGCTGCCCAGCAGGCGTCTGGCGCTGGCGTAGGCGCCCTGGATCGTGAAGTCGGCGGAGATCTGCCACTCGGGACGGACCGCCAGCCCTGCGTCGTTCATGGCCTTCTTGAATCCGGCCTGGCGGGTGCCCGGAAGGCGGAAGTCCTGCTCGTAGGCGGCATCGCCGGTCATATGGGCGATCTTGCTGTGGCCGAGCTGGATCAGGTGCCGGGCCGCGGCCTGGGCGATGCCTGAGTCGTCGATGCGGATGGTCGAGGCCCCCGGCAGCGGACCGCCGATGCCGACGATGGGCCGGTGGATCGCGAGCAGTTGCTGGATCTCGGCCTCGCTAAGCTCCAGCGACACGGCAATCACCGCGTCCACCCGCTTGCGCAGCAGGAAGTCGTTGAGCACGCTGTGGCGGCGTTCCTGCCCCCCGCTGACGTTGTAGAGGGTGAGATCGTACCCCGCGTCCAGCAGGGTGGCCGAGACGCCTTCCACCACCGACGAGAAGAACCATCGGTGCACGGACGGAACCACGACGCCGACGTTGTGGTTCCGCCCGGAGGCCAGGCTGGAGGCGTGATAGGAGAGAACGAACCCGAGTTCGGCCGCCGCGTTCCGGGCGCGTTCACGGCTGCGGGCCGAGACGTTCCCTTTGCCGCTCAAGGCCCGAGAAACGGTGGCTATGGAGAGGCCAGCGCGCTCCGCGACGTCCTTGATGCCGGGCATTCTTAGCTCTCCGCGTCCTCGATGTAGATTTCCAGCCAAACAGTTTCCCCTGAGCCTAACCGATGCCCGGAGGCGGCCGGTTCAGATGACTTTGCCCCGTCCCCGGCGGCGTCCTGGGAGCTGCGCAGCAGCACCCGCCCGGCGGGCAGTTCGACAGGTTCGTGCCCCGCGTTGAGGAGCGCCAGGGTGGTGCCGTTCACGTACGCCAAGCACGTGTCCGTGCACCATTCCTCAGCCCAGGCGAGTGAACCTTGGCCGAGCCCAAGCTCGCGCCGCACGGCAAGCATGCGCCGGTAGAGATTAAGGTGCGACGACGGCGAGGCGGCCTGGGTGTCACGCGCCAGTCCCGCGAAGCTCGCCGGCTGCGGAAGCCACGGCGCCGCACCGCCGCCGAATCCGGCGTGGAGTTCGGCGGCGCGCCACGGTAGCGGCACGCGGCAGCCGTCACGGCCCAGCCGCTCACCGCCGGTGCGGGCAAAGGTGGGGTCCTGCCGCTGGTGGTCGGGGATGTCGATCCCGTCGGGCAGGCCAAGCTCTTCGCCCTGGTACAGGTAGGCGCCGCCGGGAAGGCCCAGCATAAACATGGAGGCGGCCGCGGCCCGGGAGCGGCCCAGGGCCTCGTCCGGCTGCGGATCGAAGGTGCCGATGCCGTCGCCGTCGCGCGGTGCGCGGCCGTCGTAGCCGAAACGGGTGGCGTGCCGGACGACGTCGTGGTTGGAAAGGACCCAGGTGCTGGGGGCTCCCACCGAATCGAGCGCCGTCAGCGACTCCGTGATGACGCCACGCATGCGGTGGACGTCCAGGCCGGTGTGCAGGTACGGGAAGTTGAAGGCCTGGTGCATTTCATCGGGCCGGACCCAGTCGGCCAGGCGGGGGAGCGGGTCCACGTTCGCTTCGGCGCAGAGGATCCGGTCCGGGCCGTATTCGGCCAGGATCCGCCGCCACTTGCGGTAGATGTCGTGGAGGGCGGGCTGGCCGAACATCGGGGCGTCATGGCCCGGGAAACCGTCGCAGCTGTTCCCGTCGGCGCGGCCGCCCCACTCGGGCAGGCCGGGAGCCTTGACGAGGGCGTGGGCAACGTCCACCCGGAAGCCGGACACACCGCGGTCCAGCCAGAAACGCAGGACGCGCTCGAATTCCTCGTGCACGGCGTCGTTGTCCCAGTTGAAGTCCGGCTGGGAGGTGTCGAACAGGTGCAGGTACCACTGGCCGGGCGCGCCGTCCGGTTCGGTGATCCGGGTCCAGGCCGGGCCGCCGAAGTGGGATTCCCAGTTGTTCGGCGGTTCTTCGCCATAGGCGCCGCGGCCGTCGCGGAAGATGAACATGTCCCGTTCCGGGCTGCCCGCGGGAGCGGCCAGGGCTGCCTGGAAGGCGATGTGCTGGTCCGAGCAGTGGTTGGGTACGAGGTCCACGATCATCCGCAGGCCCAGCCGCGTGGCCTCGGCCATCATCGCGTCGAAGTCCGCCAGCGTGCCAAACAGGGGGTCGACGTCGCAGTAGTCGCTGACGTCGTAGCCGGCATCGCGCTGCGGCGAACGGTAGAACGGGGAAAGCCAGACGGCGTCGATCTCCAGTTCGGCCAGTTGCGGAAGTTCCGCGGTGATCCCGGCGAGGTCGCCGATGCCGTCCCCGTTCAAGTCCCGGAACGAGCGCGGGTACACCTGGTAGATGACGGCCGAACGCCACCAGCCGGGGAGGTGATCGGCGGCGTGCACCGGCGTCAAGGGGCCGGTCAAGGGCCCGGCCAGCGGCGCGGCTGATACGGCGGGGGCGATGAGTGCTGAGTCAACGGACATGCCGGTAATCGTAAGGCCGAACCGGTCAAAATGAAAACGCTTCCAGCGCGGATCGCCGCGAACCTTTATTTATGGTCACCTGCAGGCGCCGCGGCACCCTTCTGCGCCAGCGCGCTGAACTGCGGGTTCATCCCGAGTTGCTGCTCCCGGCCGTTCAATTCGACCGCATCCGATACTCGCCGGTAGGGTGACTTTCCAAAGTCATGTTCAGCGTGTACCTTGGAAGCGCTTGCAGCTGTGAGCCACATCACCGACGATGCCACCAGGCCTCCGGAGTCTTCACCAGGGCTCGGACGGAGCCTCCAGCGTGGATGCAGGATTTATGAAAGGGACACCAATGAAGGTGCAGAACACCCTCACAACCGGGACCAGCCGCCGCGTATTCACGGCCGGCGCGATCTCCGTAGTTGCCGCGCTGGCGCTCAGCGCCTGCGGCGGCGCCGCAGCCACCGCCCCCGCCACGGCCACGGCTACCGCCAAGCCGGACCTCAAGGCCTCCGGGGCCAGCACCATCACCATGTGGGTTGACGCCGAGCGCTCGCCCGCCCTGAAGGACATCACGGCGAAGTTCAAGGCTGAAACCGGAATCGACGTGAAGCTTGTGGTCAAGGACTTCGCGGCAGTCCGCGACGACTTCATCACCCAGGTTCCCACGGGCAAGGGCCCGGACCTGATCGTCGGCCCGCACGACTGGGTAGGCAAGTTCGTCCAGAACGGTGTCATCGCCCCCGTCGAGCTCGGCGACAAGACGGACTCCTTCCAGGAATCCTCGGTCAAGGCCATGACCTTCAACGGTTCCGTTTACGGCGTTCCGTACGCGATCGAAAACATCGCGCTGCTGCGCAACACGGCAATCGTGCCGGATGCCGCCAGCACCTTCGATGAGGTGGTCGCCAACGGCAAGAAGGCCGTCGCCGACGGCAAGGCCAAGTTCCCGTTCCTGGTGGGCATGGACCCGAAGCAGGGTGACCCGTACCACCTGTACCCGCTGCAGGCCTCCATGGGCTCGCAGATCTTCGGCGTGACCGCCGACGGCGGCTACGATCCCAAGCAGCTCCTCATCGGCGACGCCGCCGGCGTCGAGTTCGCCAAGAAGTTGGCCGCCTGGGGCGACGCCGGTGAGAAGATCATCAACTCCAACATCACCGGTGACATCGCCAAGGAGAAGTTCCTGGCCGGCGAGTCCCCGTACTACCTGACGGGGCCGTGGAACGTGCCGGACGTCCAGAAGAAGGGCATCAAGTTCGCCGTGGACGCGCTGCCGACAACCGGTGACAAGCCGGCCCAGCCGTTCATCGGCGTCAACGGCTTCTTCATCAGCGCCAAGAGCGCCAACGCCCTGGCCACCAACGAGTTCGTGACCAACTACCTCACCTCCGAGGCAGCACAGGACTCCATGTACAAGGCCGGAGGCCGTCCGCCGGCGCTGAAGTCATCGTTCGAGAAGGCCGCCAGCGATCCCGTCGTGGCAGCGTTCGGCAAAATCGGTGCAACCGGCGTCCCGATGCCGGCCATCCCGGAAATGAGCGCCGTCTGGGCTGACTGGGGCGCCACCGAGCTCGCCCTGATCAAGGGCCAGGGCAACCCGGCCGCCGACTGGGCCAAGATGGCCGCCAGCATCAAGGCAAAGATCGCGGGTTAGTCCCCGCGCCGGATCCTGACGTTTGCGCTACGTCGACAAGCGTCACGAACCGGCAAGCACCGGGCCGGGCGGCAGCGATGCCGCCCGGTCCGTTCCTGCACCACCACCAGCTGCTCCCAAGGACTGTAGACAGCCATGACAGATACCGAACTCCGCCAGGCCGGCACCCCGGCCGCCGCAAAGGGCACGGCAACAGCCCCGGACGGCGCCGCCGGGCGGCCTGCCCGTCCGGTCAAGAGGCGCCGCCGCTTCGGCCCGGACACCACCAAGGGCACCGTCGCCAAGATCGTGTTGCTGGGCCTCGTGGACGCACTGGCCGTCTACGTCCTCATGATGCTTTTCCTCAGCGAGTCGTGGGGCGCGCTGGCAGTCTCCTCCGCCGTCGTCCTGGCGATCAACTGGATCTATCTGCGCAAGGGCGGGCTCCCCGCCAAGTACCTGGCCCCCGGCGTCCTGTTCCTGCTGGTCTTCCAGGTCTTTGTGGTCATGTTCAGCGGCTATATCGCCTTCACCAACTACGGCGACGGGCACAACAGCACCAAGGATGATGCGATCGCCGCCATCCAGCTCACCGCGCAAAAGCGCGTCCCGGATTCCCCGGCCTACAAAGCCGCCGTCCTCGCCAAGGACAATTCCTTCTACCTGCTGTTCACCGACCCGGACGGCAAGGTCTCGCTCGGCAACACCGAAACCCCGCTGGAGGAAATCTCCGACGCCGGCACGGACTCCACCGGCAAGGCCAACGCCGTGGACGGCTACCGGACCCTGAACTTCCAGGAGATCGTCGCGAACCAACAGAGCATCCTGGCCATCATGGTCCCGGTCTCCGACGACCCCGCCGACGGGACGCTGCGCACGGCAGACGGCAGCAACGCGTACCAGTTCAAGCCGGCCCTGACCTACGACGACGCCGCGGACACCTTCACGGACACCGAAACCGGGACGGTCTACCAGGACAACGGCAAGGGGGCCTTCGCGGCCAGCAACGGCGATACCCTGACCACCGGCTGGAAGATCGACGTCGGCATGGAGAACTTCGTCCGTGCCTTCACCGACCCCAGCCTGCGCGGGCCGCTGCTGGGCGTCATCCTCTGGACCTTCACCTTCGCCATCGCCTCCGTGGCGCTGACCTTCGCGATGGGCCTCTCCTTGGCGATGACCTTCAACCGGGAGGACCTGAGGGGCAAAAAGATCTACCGGATCCTGATGATCCTGCCCTACGCCTTCCCCGCGTTCCTCTCGGGGCTGGTCTGGTCCGGCATCCTCAACCCGCAGTTCGGCTGGCTCAACCAGACCCTGCTGGGCGGCGCAACGATCGGCTGGCTCACGGACCCCATCCTCGCCAAGATCAGCGTGCTGGTGGTCAACCTCTGGCTCGGCTTCCCCTACATGTTCCTCGTCTGCACCGGCGCACTGCAGTCGCTGCCCACGGAGCTGGACGAAGCCGCGCGGATGGACGGCGCCGGGCCCTGGCGCGTGTTCCGCTCCATCAAGCTGCCGCTGCTGCTGGTCTCCATCGCGCCGCTGCTGATCTCCTCCTTCGCCTTCAACTTCAACAACTTCAACGTGATCTTTATGCTGACCGGCGGCGGACCGCGCTTCGCGGACACTGACCGGGACATCGGAGCCACGGACATCCTGATCACGCTCGTGTACAAGGTGGCGTTCGGGCAGGGGACGGGGCGTGACTACGGCCTGGCCAGTGCCCTGGCCATCATCATCTTCATCATCGTGGCCACCGTTTCGGCCATCAGCTTCAAGCAGACCAAGGCACTCGAGGACGTGAACTCATGAACGGGTCAGCACCAGGCACCGTCAGTCCGACGACGGCTCCGGCCGACGTCGACGACACCACAACGGGCAGCAGCGCGACAGGCCACACCACGGTCCAGGACCTGAAGGCGATGGCGCGCCGGCGTCCCTTCGGCGTCTGGTTCAAGGACAAAGGCTGGCGGCACCTCGTCGGCATCACCGTGACCCTCTTCGCGATCTTCCCGCTGCTCTACGTCCTCTCCGCGGCGTTCAACTCCACCGGCACACTGGTGGGCTCCAACGCACTGTTCAGCCGGATCGACTTCGGAAACTTCACCGCACTGTTCAACGACCCCTCACGGCCCTATGCCCGCTGGTTCGTCAACACCATGGTGGTGGGAACTGTGACGTCCGCGGCCACCGTTTTCCTTGGCGCCATGGCGGCGTACGCGTTCTCCCGGATGCGCTTCAAAGGCCGCCGGATCGGGCTGCTGAGCCTGCTCCTGCTGCAGATGTTCCCGCAGCTGCTCGCCGTCGTCGCGATCTTCCTGCTGCTCAGCGGCATCTCCGAGGTCATCCCGGCGCTGGGCCTCGGCAGCCAGCTGGGCCTCATCATGGTCTACCTGGGCGGTGCCCTGGGCGTGAACACCTACCTGATGTACGGCTTCTTCAACACCGTCCCGCAGTCCCTCGATGAGGCGGCCAAGATTGACGGAGCCAGCCACACGCAGATCTTCTTCGGCATCATCATGCGCCTGGTCACGCCGATCCTGGCCGTTGTGGGCCTGCTGTCCTTCATCGGCATTTCCGGCGAGTTCGTGATCGCCAGCGTGGTGCTCACGGACCCGGACAGCCAGACACTCGCCGTCGGGCTGTATTCCTTCGTGGCGCAGCAGCGGTCCGAGAACTGGGGAGTCTTCGCCGCCGGTGCCGTGATTGCCGCGGTGCCCGTTATGGCACTCTTCCTCTTCCTGCAGCGCTACATCGTCAGCGGCCTCACCCAGGGCTCGGTGAAGGGCTAGGCATGAACGGGCTGGGCATGCCGGGAGCGGGAATGGCACGGCCGCTGCCGCACCACGACGGGTCCGGCCTGCATGCCCCGCAGCAGGTGTCGCTCGGCGACGAGGCCCTGCTGCGGGTCCGGGTTCCCGCCGACTGGGGACGCGCCGCCCGGGTGTGGCTCCGTTCGATCCAGGACGGCGAGCCCCGTTATGAGCCCTGTACAGCTTTGGGCGAGGCGGACGGCTGGGTCTGGTGGGAGGCGCCCATGACCGTCACCAACCCGGTGGCCCGGTACCGTTTCCTGCTGGAGGTCCCGGACGGCCACGAGGAGCCCGACGGCGGTGCGGCAGGCTGCGCGGGCGGCGAGACCGGCGCGCCTCCCGGCTCTGCGGCCGGGGGGCTGCGCTACTGGAGCCTGAACGCACAGGGGATCTTCAGCCGGGATGTCTCCGACTACGCGGACTTCCGGCTGACCACGTTCCCGGCAGCGCCGGACTGGCTCCGCGGCGGCACGATGTATCAGATCTTCCCGGACCGCTTTGCCCGCTCCTCCGGGTCGGACGCGGGCCTTTCGCCGGAAGACCGGGCCGCGGACCAGGCGGCCCCGGAGTGGGCGGTGCCGTGCAGCTGGGACACTACCCCGGTGGAGGGCTCGGGCCCGCAGACGCCCTACCAGTTCTACGGCGGGGACCTCGGCGGCGTCATCGAAAAGCTCGACCATATCCAGCAACTGGGCGCGGACGTCGTCTACCTGACACCGTTTTTCCCGGCACGCTCCAACCACCGCTACGACGCCTCCACGTTTGCCTTCGTGGATCCGCTCCTCGGCGGCGATGGGGCCCTGGTGGAGCTCGTTGAGGCGGCCCACGCCCGGGGCCTGAAGGTGATGGGCGATCTCACCGCCAACCACTCCGGGGACGCCCACGAATGGTTCCGGCGCGCCCTCGCCGAACCGGATTCCGAGGAGGCGGGCTACTACTACTTCAACGGCGACCACACCGGATACGAATCCTGGTACGGCGTCCCCTCGCTGCCCAAACTCAACTGGACCTCGGAGGGGCTCAGGGAAAGATTCGTCCTGGCCGACGACTCGCCCGTGGCCCGCTGGCTCAAGCCCCCCTTCAACCTGGACGGCTGGCGGATCGACGTCGGCAACATGACCGGGCGGCTTGGGGCCACGGATCTCAACCACGACGTGGCCCGGCTGATCGCCGACCGGGTCCGGGAGATCAACCCGGACGCGGCACTGCTGGCCGAGGCCACCAACGACGCCGCCCCGGACTTCAGCGGTGAACACTGGCACGGCGCCATGACGTACTCCAACTTCACCCGGCCGCTGTGGTCCTGGCTCGCCGGAGACGCCGCGCACGTCAACTTCTTCGGCACCCCCTTGCCCGGTCCCAACCGGACCGGCGCCGAGGACTTCCTGGCCACCCACCTGGACCTGGCGGCCGCCTTCAGCTGGGACGTCCGGCAGCAGAACATGAACGCGCTGAACAGCCACGACACCGCGCGGGCCGCCACCGTCATGATCGACGGCGGCCAGCGGCTCGGTGTGGTGCTCATGTTCACGCTCCCCGGCGTCCCCGTCGTGTTCGCCGGCGACGAATTCGGGCTCAAGGGACACAACGGCGAAGCCTCCCGCACGCCGATGCCCTGGAACGATCCGGACCGGGTCCTGACCGACCTCCGCGATGACTATGCCGCACTCGCCGGGCTGCGCCGGGACCAGCCCGCACTGACCGGCGGAGGCATCCGCTGGCTGCACGCACACGGTGACGCCCTGGCATTCGTGCGGGAAGAAGCGGGGAGTTCCGTGCTCCTCGTCGTGGCCCGGGACGCCGCGGAGGTCGCACTGCCGCCGGGACTGCTCACCCGCGCCCAGCTCGGGGCCCTCGCGGAAGCCCCCGCATTCGCCACCGGCCGCATCAACGCCGGTCTGGAGAACATCGGCCCCGAGACAGGCGGGCAGATCAGGGCGAATGGCGCCGCTCCATCCGCCCTGATCTGCACCCGCGGCCCCGCGGCGGGAGTCTGGGTGCTGCCCGGGACCCCGTTGCCTTAGGCACACTGCCCCGGCAGGTTGGATCCGCGCCTTAGACTGAAGGCCGGATTCGACGAACTGGAGACCGCATGAGCATCATCGACGAGCTCACCTCTGCCCTGGGCCCGGCGAAAGTCGCCCTGGACACGCCCACCCTGACGGCCTATGCCGTGGACCAGGCTCCGGTGCTGGACTACCAGCAGCCGCAGGCCGTGGTGCGTGCCGAATCGGTCGAAGACGTCCAGGCCACCGTCCGCGCCTGCGCCGCGCACGGGGTGCCCTTGGTGGCCCGCGGCGCCGGCACCGGCGTTTCAGGCGGCGCGCACGCCAGCAAGGGCTGTGTTGTGCTGAGCCTCGAACGGATGAACCGCATCCTGGACCTCAACCCGGACGATGAGACGGCCGTGGTGGAACCCGGGGTGGTCAATGCCGACCTCAACACCGCCGCCGCGGTGCACGGCCTCATGTATGCCCCGGACCCGGCCAGCTTCAAGCTATCCACCATCGGCGGCAACGTGGCCACGAACGCCGGCGGCCTGCGCTGCGCCAAGTACGGGGTCACCCGGGACTCGGTGCTGGCGCTCGACGTCGTGCTCGCGGACGGCTCGCTCATCCACACCGGCCACCAGACGTTCAAGGGCGTCGCCGGCTACGACCTCACCGCGCTGTTCGTCGGCTCCGAGGGGACGCTGGGGATTGTCGTCGGCATCACCGTGCGGCTCAAGTACCTCCCGCAGGACGTGCACACGGTGGCCGCCTTCTACCCGGACTTCCGCAGCGCCGCGGCGGGCGTCCTCGCCGTGGGAAAGGCCCGCGTGCAGCCGGCCATCATGGAACTCCTCGACAGCGGCACGCTGGCCCAGCTCGATGAGATCCACGGCTCGGACCTCGCCGCCAGGGGAAAGTCGCTGCTCCTGATCCAGACCGACGGCTTCGGTGCGGCCGCAGAGGCAGCGGCCATCCGGCCGGTCCTCGCGGCCGGCGGGGCCGTGGTGACCATGGAGGCCAGCGCGGAGGCGGAACTGCTGGTGGACCTGCGGCGCAACAGCCGGGGAGTGGAAGTCGACGACGAATACCGCGTGGGTGAGGACGTCGCCGTCCCGCGCTCCCGGCTGGTGGACTACGTCGCCGAGCTTGAGGCCATGGCGGCGGCGAACGGGGTCAAGCTCAAGGTGGTGGCGCACGCCGGGGACGGGAACCTGCACCCCACCTTCTGGGTGGACCGGGTGGATAGCACCGTCGACGCCGACGCCATGGAGCGGCTGGGCGCGGCCCTGGACAAATCCGTCACTGTGGCACTCGCGATGGGCGGCACCATCACGGGGGAGCACGGGATCGGACAGTTCAAGTTGCGCTGGCTCGGCCTGGAGCAGAAGGAGCCCGTGCGCGAACTGCAGCGCCGGATTAAGGAACTTTTCGACCCGGCCGGGATCCTGAACCCCGGCAAAGCGATCTAGTCCGGCACCGGGATTTAGCCCGGCCGTGCCAGAAACCGGCGGGACGGCGGCCGGCCCGCCGGGAACCTAGTCGTCGGAGTCCGGGTATTCGTCGATGGATTCGTCGGCGCCGTAGCGCGACTCCTCGGTCTCGACCTCCAGAATCTTGAGCAGTCCCGTGTCCGGGTTGAGCATGATGGCCGCCTCGTCGCGGCGGTGGCGCAGCTCGGAGTCAATGTAGGACTGCACGGCTTCGGCCAGCGGGATGTGCCGGTTCTCTTTCTCGGACATGTACCAGCGGTGTTCCAGGATCTCGTGCACAGCCTCCGCCGGCTCCAGCTTCCCGGACAAATCGCGGGGGATGGAACGGACAATCGGTTCGAAGATCTGGCTGACCCACAGGTGGGCGCTGTATTCCTCGTCCATTCCGGGGTTGTTGTCCGCCCGGAAGGAGTCCATGTCGTTCAGGAGTCGGCGGGCCTGGTTTTCCTGCGCGTCCAGGCCGGTCAGGCGCAGCAGCCGGCGCTGGTGGTGGCCGGCGTCCACCACTTTGGGCTGGAGCTGGATGGTGGAACCGTTCTGCGTCGTCTTGATCGCGTATTCCTCGACGTCGAACCCCAGCTCGTTGAGCTTCCGGATGCGGGCCGCCACCCGCCAGCGCTCGCCGATCTCGAACGATTCCTTCTCGGTCAGCTCGGTCCAGAGGCGGCGGTAGCTGTCCATGATGAGCTCGCTCGTGGCTACCGGGTCCACTTTTTCCTCGATGAGCCCGCCGTCGAGGAGGTCCATGAGCTCCCCGGCGATGTTGACGCGGGCGATTTCAAGATCGTATTCGCGCTGTCCCGTGGAGAGGTCCGGATACAGCTCGCCGGTTTCCGCGTCCACAAGGTAGGCGGCGAACGCGCCGGCGTCGCGGCGGAAGAGCGTATTGGACAGCGAGACGTCGCCCCAGTAGAAGCCGATCAGGTGCAGGCGGACCAGCAGCAGGGCCTGGGCGTCGATCAGGCGGGTGAGGGTGTCCTTGCGCAGCATCTGCGAGAAAAGGGCGCGGTACGGCATGGAGAACTTCAGGTGCCGGGTAACCAGCACGGGGTTCAGCGGCCGCCCCTCGGGTGTGGTGCGCCCGGTGATAACGGCGACCGGTTCCACGCACGGGACGTCCAGCCGGGCGAGTTTGCGCAGCATGTGGTACTCGTGGCGGGCCACGTGCTCCGAGGTCTCCTTGATGGCGATGACCGAACCGCCCAGGTGGGCGAAGCGCACGATGTGGCGGGAGATGCCGCGGGGGAGCGCGGCGAGGTATTCCGCCGGCCAGTCCTCCAGGGCGATGTGCCACGGCAGGTCCAGGAGCTCCGGTTCGGTGGCTGCGGCCGTGATGCTCAGGGAACTCGAGGCCACGGAACCCTTGCTGTCATTGGCGCTGGCGGCTTCGAACCGGGGCAGCTTGCCGATCTGACCGTAGTCGGTGGGTTCGTCGTGCCACTGGGCGCCGTTGTCCTCGGTGCTGGAGTTTCGCTCGGTCATAGTCCAATTCTTCCGTACTAAGGGCGCCGGCCCTAACGAATGGTGCGGCAAACGTCTGTTAACGCCCGACGGCGGCCCTCCAGTGGGAGGACCGCCGTCGGATACGTCGTGCAGGGGCCGGTGGGTGGGTGGGATCAATCGCCCAGGCGAAGACCCGTCTTGGTGTCGAACAGGTGTACGTGGCCCGACTGCGGGCGGACCCAGATGGACTCGCCCTTCATCGGGGGACGGCGGCCGTCGACGCGGGCCACGATGTCGTGGCTCGTGCCGTCCAGCGTGGTGTGGCCGTAGACGTAAGCGTCGGCGCCAAGTTCCTCGACGACGTCGACCTCAACCTGGAGGCCTTCGCCCTCGGCGACCTGCTCGAGGTCTTCCGGGCGGGAACCGAGCGTGACGGTCTGGCCGTGGGCCTCTTCGAGGATGTTGCGCGGTACCGGGTACACGGTGCCGCCGAACTGCACGCCGCCGTCGACGACGGGAAGTTCGAGCAGGTTCATCGCGGGGGAGCCGATGAAGCCGGCCACGAAGACGTTCTTGGGCTTGTCGTACAGGTTGCGCGGAGTGTCGACCTGCATCAGCAGGCCGTCCTTCAGTACGGCGACGCGGTCGCCCATGGTCATGGCCTCGACCTGGTCGTGGGTCACGTAGACCGTGGTGACGCCCAGGCGGCGGGTCAGGGACGCGATCTGCGTGCGGGTCTGGACGCGGAGCTTGGCATCAAGGTTGGACAGCGGCTCATCCATGAGGAAGACCTGCGGGTTACGCACGATCGCGCGGCCCATGGCAACACGCTGGCGCTGACCGCCGGAGAGCGCCTTCGGCTTGCGGTCCAGGTAGGGCTCGAGGTCCAGGAGCTTGGCAGCCTCGCGGACACGCTCGGCGCGCTCTTCCTTGCTGACACCGGCGATCTTCAGCGCGAAGCCCATGTTGTCCGCGACGGTCATGTGCGGGTACAGGGCATAGTTCTGGAAAACCATGGCGATGTCGCGGTCCTTGGGGGGAACGTCGGTTACGTCACGGTCGCCAATCAGGATCCGGCCGGAGTTGACGTCCTCAAGACCTGCAAGCATGCGCAGGGAGGTCGACTTTCCGCAGCCGGAGGGTCCCACGAGGACCAGGAACTCGCCATCGGCGATTTCAATGTTGAGCTTGTCAACAGCGGGCTTTTCCGTGCCCGGGTACAGACGTGTTGCGTTATCAAAAGTAACTGTAGCCACAGTTATCAATCCCTTCACCGGCAGGTACGTGCCGGACGATCCGTAGTGAATGGTCTTATTGTTCAGTTGTTAATTCAGTTGTCAGCACCTGATCGTGCGCATACTCCCCGGCCGAAGCCGAGGAGTATCCAATGACGCCGCACGGTACTTGTGCGCCACATCACAACCTAGAGTATGTCAGATTTTTGCCAAATGGGCCAAAATGTTGCAGATGTCACATGTGATTCGGCCAACTCTGGGCCCGGGATGAGCTATAGAGTCACACGCCGAGGGCGCGCTTCCGTTCCCGCAGCAGGGCCTCCAGCAGCTCGGCAACGTGCACCGGGGCTTCGATCCGGAACTGGGCCTGGGTGAAGTCCAGGCCCACCTTCACGCCGACGTCCCCGGGGAGCAGCCGGGCCAGGGCGTCCTCGTCCGTGGTGTCGTCACCGGCGAAGACCGTGGCGGTGGCGCCGGTCGCCTGGCGCAGGAAGGCTATGCCCTCCCCCTTCGAGGCGTGGATCACGGAGGTCTCCAGAACGCGGTTGCCGCTCTTCAGGAAGACGCCGGGCCGGTCCTGCAGGACGGCCCGGGCCGCGGCGACGGCGTCCTCGGCGACATCGTCCGCGGCCAGCCGGGTGTGCAGCACGACGCCGGCCGGCTTGTCCTCCAGCAGGGTGCCCGGCGCCACCTCCACGATGCCCTCCAGCTCGCGCCGGACCCCGGCGAGCAGGGCGCGACGGTCGTCATCGAGTTCGAGCTCGGCGGACCCGGGGCCCATCCAGACCTCGGCGCCGTGGCTCCCGATCAGCAGGGTCTTCTCGGGGGGAAAAGCGACCGCCCGCAGGCTGTCCAGCGCCCGCCCGGAGATGAGGGCCGTCGTCGTCCGCGGGAGTTCGGTGAGCGCGGCGAAGGCGGCCGCCGAGCGCGGAAGGGACCGGGCGTCCCCGGCATGGTCAACGAGCGGCGCCATGGTGCCGTCAAAATCCATCGCGACCAGCAGGTGCTCCGTCGCGGCGATGGTGCTTATGGCCTCCAGCAGGTCGGGGGACAGCGAGAGGGGGGTCTGCTCCGGTGACAGCTCAGGAGTCATCGCGGATTACCTTTTCTTCCAGTGCGGTCAGGAAATCGGAGGACCAGAGGTCGACGTCGTGGTCCAGGATCTGCTTGCGCATCGCACGCATCCGGCGGGCGGCTTCCGCGGGCTGCATGTTCACGGCCTTCATGATGGTGTCCTTGAGGCCGTCGATATCGTGGGGGTTCATCAGCAGGGCCTGCTTGAGCTGGTCCGCGGCGCCCGCGAATTCGCTCAGCACCAGGGCGCCGTCGTTGTTGGTCCGCGCCGTGACGTATTCCTTGGCCACCAGGTTCATCCCGTCCCGCAGGGCGGTGACCAGCATGACGTCCGCCGCCAGGTACAGCGCCACCATCTCATCGATCGGGTAGTTGTGGTGCAGGTAGCGGACGGCGGTGTTCTGCAGGGTGTCATAGGTGCCGTTGATATGGCCCACCGTGCCCTCAACCTCTTCGCGGAGCAGGCGGTACTGCTCCACCCGTTCGCGGCTGGGGCTGGCGACCTGGATGAGGGCGGCGTCCTCCACCGTCACCTTGCCGTCCGCCAGGAGTTCCTCGTAGGCCTTGAGCCGGTGCCTGATGCCCTTGGTGTAGTCGAGGCGGTCGACGCCGAGCAGGATCGTCTTGGGGTTGCCCAGATCCTTGCGGATCTGCCGGGCGCGCTCGATGATTTCAGGCTTCTGGGCGAGTTCGCTGATCTGCTGGACGTCAATCGAGATGGGGAACGCCTGGGCGCGGGCGATATGGGTGGTCTCGCCGTCGCTGCCCTTGACATGGACCTGCTGCTGCTTGACGCTTGCGCCGAGGAAGCGGCGGGCGGAGCGCATGAAGTTGCCGGCATCGCTGCTGCGCTGGAACCCGACCAGGTCGGCGCCGAGCAGTCCGTCGATGATGGCGCGTCGCCAGGGGAGCTGCGCGAAGATCTCCGGCGGCGGGAAGGGGATGTGGTTGAAGAACCCGATTTTCAGGTCCGGACGCGCCTCTCGCAGCATCTTGGGGACGAGCTGCAGCTGGTAGTCCTGGACCCAGACGGTGGCGCCGGGGTTGGCGTGGTGGATCACGGCGTCGGCGAACCGCCGGTTGACCTTGCGGTAGGAGTCCCACCAGGTCCGGTGGAACTCAGGCGGCGCAATCACGTCGTGGTAGAGCGGCCACAGCGTGGCGTTGGAAAAGCCCTCGTAGAACAGCTCGATGTCATGGGTGCTCAGCTGGACCGGGACGAGGTCGATGCCGCCATGGCTGAAAGGTTGGACATGCTCATCGGGCGCGCCGTGCCAGCCGACCCAGGCGCCGTCGGTCTTGGTCATCATGGGTGCCAGGGCGGTGACCAGACCGCCGGGGGAGCGGCGCCAGCCGTCCTCGCAGCCCGGCTCGTCCGGGGAGCAGCGGTCCACCGGCAGGCGGTTGGACACCACCATGAAGTCATACTGCGAGTCCGGATCGGTGTCGCTGCTGCCGTGTGCGGCGGTGCCGTGCGCGGACGCGCCTGAGGATTTTGGATCCGATTCGGCGTGTTTCGTGGCCTGCATTGGTGCCCCCTGGGGATTGCTCGTGGCTCCTCTCCACCCTAGCCGGGCGGAATCTTCTGTGCTATTCGTCCGTTGCGACGCGTGAGGGAAGGTTGAAAGCGCAACTTCCCAGTTTTCTCCCCTAAAATGATGAATTGCCACCCAGTGGATCCCACCGGCCGATCGACCCGAGGAACTAATGAGCCCCGCAAACGAACCCCGTCAGTCCAAAACAGAGCGAACTGCCGCGGCCCGCGAGAAAGCCCGTGAGATCCGCGAAGCGCAGCTGAAGAAGGACAAGCGCAACAAGCTGCTGATCGGCTGGGGCATTGTTGCCGCCGTCGTCGCCATCATTGTGGTGGTGGCACTGGTGGTCACGTCGAACATCCAGAACAACGCCCCGGTGGCGGACGAGGGACCCACCCCGGCCAACGGCAACGTGTACGGCGGCGTCACGCTGCTGGCCAACACGGAGGTGGCGAAGACCGAACCGGCCACCGTCAACGTCGCCGACATTCCCGCTCCGGCAGCAACTCCGCCGGCGAAGGTCACCGCGCCCGGCGCTGAAGCCGAGGCCGGCAAGCCGGTGAAGGTGGTCCTCTATATCGACTTCATCTGCCCCGTGTGCAAGAACTTCGAGACCCAGTACAACGAGACCCTCACGAGCCTTCGCAATGAAGGCAAGATCACCGTGGAGTACCGCCCGCTGGGCTTCCTGGACACCCGCTCCACCACCAACTACTCCTCCCGCGCGGCCAACGCGGCGGCCTGCGTCGTGAACGAATCGCCGGAGAAGTACGCCGACTTTGTCAATGTTCTCTTTGAGAAGCAGCCTGCTGAAGGCGGCGCCGGCATCTCTGATGATGACCTGAAGACGATGGCCACCGACGTCGGGGCCAAGAGCATCGAGACGTGTGTGGACGGGAAGACCTTCCGCCCGTGGGTCAAGTACACCACCCAGCAGGCTGCGTCCATCGGTATCACCGGGACGCCGACCGTGTTCGTTGAGGGCGAGCAGTGGGGCAAGGGCGAGAGCGCCCAGACCCCGTTCGAGGAGTTCCTCCAGGCCGCCATCGACGCCAAGAAGTAAGCGGCACACGCCCGCAGCCTGCCCGGCAATAAAAAATCAGCCCGGTTCCGGATTCTCCCGGAGCCGGGTCTGTTTTTATCACCGGGCATCCGTGGGCTAACCTTATCTAGCGCCATCGCGCCGGGTCCCTCAACGTGTCCCGGTGGCGGCCGGCGCGCAGGAATGCCTCCTTAGCTCAGTTGGCCAGAGCACCGCTCTTGTAAAGCGGGGGTCGTCGGTTCGAATCCGACAGGGGGCCCGAATAGAACCGCGCCGCTACTGGGAATCGTCCCGGTGGCGGCGCGGTTTTGTTTTGCCCTACTTGGCCGTGATTTTGATTCCGGCCACCGCCCCGGTCCAGGCGCCGGTCGGGTCGCTACGGGTCAGTTGCGCGCT
Organism: Arthrobacter sp. 001422645; assembly: GCF_059816125.1. Taxonomy (NCBI): domain Bacteria; kingdom Bacillati; phylum Actinomycetota; class Actinomycetes; order Micrococcales; family Micrococcaceae; genus Arthrobacter; species Arthrobacter sp. 001422645. The sequence goes on from NZ_JCBANT010000020.1 coordinate 18,459, forward strand.
GATATACCCCTTCTGCAGCTGGACGACCCGCGTCTGGGTTTCCGAGCAATCGACCCTGAACGACATGTGCTCGGTTCCGGAACCAGTGTCCTGGGCGAGGAAAATTTGGGCCTGAGAGCCGCCAACGCACGTCAAGGTGACCGTGTGCGGGCCGGCGGTCTTCAGCGTTGCGGCTTTGCGGAAGCCGACCCCTGGACCGTCAGCCGGTCCGGCGTCGGCAAGAAGCACGGACCCGGGTGCCCCCGCTAATCGCTTATGCAGCTCGGCGTAGTTGCGAGCTTCCACGCTCAGGACTCCCGGGTCCTTCGCCGGCATGGTGGGCGCAGGTTTGTGGGTTTGCGCCGCCGCCGGCTGCGGATCCCCCATGTCTTCATAGGCGCAGGCACCCAGCCCGACAGCCAGCAGTGTGCCAACTACGAGCGCCGCAGCGCAATGGACAGTTTTTGTTCCCCCAGGACCCGACATGTGGTGAGTCTACGGGCGGACATCACGTCCACAGTGCAGGCGGTCACCGCGAGAGCGTCCCGGGGCGTCCCAGGGCCGTCCCAGGGCATGGGTCCGCAGCCTGCGCCTGCGGGACGTTAGGCCCTAGACCGCGGAAACCGTGGAGCGGAGTCTGGGCTCATGACCGAAGCGAATCCGGAAAAGACGCCGGAGATCAAATCCACCCGACTCGAGGAACAGCCCACCGCGGTCCTGCGCGAAACGGTGCCGATGAACGCACTGAAGGAGTTCTTTGGCCGCGCCTACCAGGCCGTGATGGCGGCAGCCGAGCAGCAGCAGGTCCAGCTGGCCGGACCGCCGTTCGCCCTGTACCACGGGATGCCGACCGACGTCGTGGACGTGGAGGCGGGCTTTCCGGTGGCGGCGCCGCTTCCGTGGCCCGGTGACCACGGGGGAGTGACAGCGGGATCCCTTCCCGCCGGCCGCGCCATGGAAGCCATGCATGTGGGGCCCTACGAGAAGCTCCCCGAAACGTACAAAGCCATCACGGGGAAGATGCAGGCCGCGGGGCTGACCCCGGGGAACGTGATGTGGGAGTACTACCTCACGGACCCGGCCGCCGAACCCGATCCGGGAGCCTGGAAGACACTCGTCGTCTGGCCGGTGGCGTGAGGCGCGCGCGCAGCAGGGCGCGGCCCCGTGACGCAAAGTGTCAGTTTCACCACACTATTCTTCGGCTGCATGGATAATGTCCTAAACTGCTTCACTGAGGTGCCTGAAATGGCGCTGCGCAGCAACGAAAGTGAACCCCCAAATGGCTACCGATTACGACGCACCACGCAAGACAGAAGAAGAGTCTCCCGCTGAGTCGCTGGAGGCCCTTCAGGCGTCCCGTGGCGGCGGCGCGCAGACCGCCGTTATCGACGTCGACGAGAACGACACGGCAGAAGGCATCGACCTTCCCGGTGCCGATCTCTCCGGCGAAGAACTGACGGTCATTGTTGTTCCCGAACAGTCCGACGAATTTACCTGCTCGTCCTGCTTCCTGGTCCGTCACCGGTCCCAGGTGGCCAAGGAAAAGAACGGCATGAAGTACTGCCGCGACTGCGAAGGCTAGGGGACCTTCCACCGCGCGCCGCCACTTCACAGCGCCACCACTTCGCAGCAATGCACCACGAAGCGCCGGTTCCCGCGAGGGGTCCGGCGCTTCGCCGTTCCACGACATGTCCCAACAGGAGGACGACGGCGGTGCAACCGTCCCGTAACCGGGCGCGGCGCAGCCTAACGGTTGGGCGCCGATGCCGGATTACCCCTCGATTCGGCGAGGGAACGCTCCTATTCTGGAGCTATCTCAACTCTTGAGGGGGCAGCCCAAATGAAGACGTTCCGGGTGTGGTTTATCGCAATCATGCTGGCGGTTGCATCCGGGCTGGTGGCGCCCGGTCCCGCATCGGCGGCTCCCTACTGCGGGCTGGTGTGGGGATCGCTGGTCAAGTCGAATCCCGCCATGAGCCAGGCCCAGGTGACTAACGTAAGGACCGGCCAGCACTACTGCTTCGACCGGCTGGTCATCGACCTCAACGGGCGCGTTGGCGGCTACACCGTCCGCTACGTTCCGCAGGTAACGCAGGACGGTTCCGGATTGCCGGTCCCGCTGCGGGGCCAGGCGTTTATCCAGGTCACAGTCAACGACCCGGCGTACGACCAGAACGGCAAGTCCACCTACAACCCGGGAAACCGTAAGGAACTGACGAACGTCACGGGCTACCAGACGTTCCGGCAGGTGGCGTGGGCAGGAAGTTTCGAAGGGTATTCCAGCCTCGGCATCGGGGTCCGGGCCCGGCTGCCGTTCCGGGTGTTCGCCCTGGAGGGGCCGGCGGCAGGCTCACGTCTGGTGATCGACGTCGCGCATTTCTGGTGAAGCCTGGCTCCGGCGGGATCGCTAGAGCGAGTTAAGGTCCGCCCGGAGCGGGTACTCCCGGCCGTCCAGGACCAGCTGGGCGCAGCGGCGGGTTGCCGGGTTCAGCACGATCGGGGCCATGAGGTTCACCGTGGTGGCTTTGGGGGAGTGGTTGAGCACCACCAGCATCTGGAGGTCCTGGTCCTGCTCAAGTTCCAGAGCCTGCAATGTGGCCGCCGGAACCGGCGGGGCGTAGCCCGGCACAAACACGGCGGCGTCGGCGAGGAACAGGCGTACGGGGCTGGGAGAACCGGCCTCGAGGGCATAGAGGCCGGTGGCGCCTTCGACGCTGCGCAGAGTGAAGTCGTGTGCGTTCTCAAGACCAGGCATGGGCGCGGTGAACGTCACGGGGGTGCTGGTGACGGGGAGATCGGCCACAGGCGTGTTCACCGCAGGAAGTCCATCAGCGTGGGCTGCAGGACCCGCGCCGTGGCGGCCAGGGCCACCTGGTAGTTGGTCTCCTGAAGCTTCAGGTCCATGATGACGCTGCCGAGATCTGCCTTTTCAATGCCGGTCCGCTGGGCATCCAAGGTGGCCTCCAATTCTGTGTTGACGGTGCCGGCGCGTTCCAGCTGCGCCTGGCGTGTACCTATCTCAGCACGTCCGTTGACGATGTTCTTAAACGATGTCTCAAGGGGAGCCAGCTGCGAGGTGATGTCCCCGCCGCTGCGGAGTTGCGCGGCGATATTGGCCACCGTGGCGAAGACGGAGCCGGCACCGCTGCCGAAGATCGCTCCGCCGTCGGCGTCGACCCGGACCGTCTGGGTGGCGCTGATGCGCCGTTCCACCGGGCTGATGCCGGCGCCCTGGAACACGGGCGGCGTCGCGGAGCTGAAGGCCGTGGCGGCATCGGAACTGCCGGCGAAGATGTTCCGGCCCAGGTGCTTGCTGTTGGCGACCGAGACAAGATCCTTGTTCAGGGCCTCCAGTTCGAGGGAGATGGCGTCCTTGCCCGACTGGTTCAGCGAGCCGTTGCCGGCCAGCACGGTGAGGTCCTTGATGCGGTGCATCACGTTGGTTGCCTGCTCCAGTGCGGAGTCAGCGGCGGTGAGCCACGTGTTGCCGTCGTCGATGTTCCGGCCGTACTGCGCCGTGGCGGCGAGCAGGGAACGGGTTTCGAGCGCCTTGGCCGTAGCGGCGGGATCGTCCGAGGGCCGGGAGATTTTGTTGAGCGTGGTGGCTTTGTCCTGCAGCTCGGACAGCCGGGCCTGCTGGGTCTGCAGGGTCCGCTGGGCGTTCGCGCTCATGGTCAGGTTTGTGACGCGGTTCAGCATGTGGCTACCTTCCTACCAATCCGGTGCGGTTGATCAGGACGTCCAGGGCTTCGTCGACGGCGGTCATCACCCGGGCCGCGGCCTGGTAGGCGTGCTGGTTGGTGAGCAGGCTGACGTTTTCTTCATCCAGGCTCACGGATGACTGCGAGGCCCGGCTGGTCCGGGCGGAAGCCTGGGCTGCATCGGTGAGCGACTCGTGCTGCTGGGCTGCGCGGGACTGCACCCCGATGTTCGTGACGATCCCTGACCAGACTTTGTCCGGGGAGTTCGCACCGGTGCCGAGCTGCGAGATCTTGTCCGCGATGCTGGTGTCCAGGGCGCCGCCCGTTGAAGATTTGAGGGCGATATTTGCGGTGCTTGTGGGGCCGGCGATGCTCAGTGCGGCGGGTCCTGTGCCGGTGGTGAAGAAGTTGACGCCCTGGACGCCGGCGCCCGTGACACCATCCTTATGGACGAAATTGACCGCCGTGGCGAGGGCGGTCGCGAACCTGTTGTAGGACTCGGCTGCCTCGGCGATGGGGCCTCCGGATCCTCCGGAAGCGGGTGCCAGCACGGAGAGGGCGCCGGCGAGTTCGCCGCCGTCGAGTGCTGCCGTGCCGCCGGGGTTGGTCCACTCGACGCGCGGGGCGTCGGTAGCGGCGTCGGCCATGGCCGTCGCCCCGGCCAGCTTAAGCGTCCGGACGGAGCCGCCGGTCACCAGGGCGTTGCCGCCCACAAGGACGTCCACGGTGCCGTCGGGCTGTTCGCGGACGGTGCCGCCGGCGAGGCCGGCGATCTGGTCCGTGAGCTTGGCCCGGGCGTCGATCAGCTCGTTGGCCGATCCGCCGGCCGCGAGCGTCGAGCGGATCGTCGTGTTGTAGGACGCTACCTGCGCGGCTGCCGCGTTGACGGCTGTCACCGCGTCCAGCGCCTCGCTGCGGACACCGCTCCACTGCGAGTCGAGGGCCTTGTAGGCGGAGGAAATCTTGTCCGTCACGGAGTTGGCGGCGGTCAGGAGCAGCCCCTTGGGCCCGGACTCCGTGGGCTGGTTGGCGGCGCCCTGCCACGCGGACCAGAAACCGTGCAGCGCATTCGAAATACCGTTGTCGCCCGGTTCCTGCAGGATGCCCTCGATGCCCTGCAGCGCCGAGGAACGGACAGTGGCGTAGCCGGCCTGCGCGCCCGCCGAGCGGACGCCGGCGTCGAGGAAGCTGCTGCCGAGCCGTGAGATGGCGTTCACGGACACACCCTGGCCGGGTTGCAAGGCTCCGCCGCTGAAGAGTCCACGGGCCGGCGCTGCCAGGGAAGACTGATCGACGCGTTGCCGGGTGTAGCCCTCGGTGGCGGCGTTGGCGATGTTCTGCCCGGCCACGTTCATGCCCTGCTGGGCTGCGGTCAGCCCGCGGTAGGCGGTGTTCAGGGCGCCGAAGGTGCTCATGGTGGCTTCCTTAGAATTGCTTGTCGAAGATGCGGGAGGCGGCGGTGTCCCCGGTCTTGCCGTGAGCGTCGTAGGTGCCCGCCGCGGGACGCAGATCCGCCAGCGACTCCTGGGTGGAGCGGACGGCGGTGCGCAGGTACTGCTCGTTGGAGTCGCGCAGTTCCTTGATCAGGGCGGTCTGGCGGGTCAGCGCGGCGAGGTGCGCGGTGAGGATCTCGGCCCAGGCGCCTTCCGGAGCCGCCGCGGCCAGTTCCGCCAGGGACGCGTCCGTGGGGAGGCCCCAGACCTCGGCAACGACGGCGGCCTCGATGGTGCGCGCCAGGCTCGCCTGGGCGAGGTGCCCCAGGACCTGCTCGACTTCCCGGGTGCCGTGGGGCAGCCAGCGGGATTTGCCCGAGGTAAGCAGCAGCTGCTCCTCCTCCAGCTTGAAGGTGAGAACGTCCAGGAGTTCACGCTCCCGCCACAGCAGGGCTGAAAGTTCGTGGATGGCCATGGTCCGGACGGCTCCCTCAAAGGTGACTAATGCGGTGGTGCCGGGCATGCAGTACATAAGGAGTCAGCTGCAGCCTTCAGCAGGGTTCGTAGAAACTATCGGCAGGGGACTGGGATCCGTTAGCGGGAATAAGGCTGATTACAGGCGAAATAGCAAGGAAAAGTGTTCGGAAAAGAATTTCGCAATTTTCCTTACGTGTGTATCGGAAAGGGCGATAACTACTCCTGAAGGCCCACGGATGGGCCATCGCTTACAGTCCCACTCACGGAGGAAACATCATGGGCTTCGTTATCAATAACAACCTTGCGGCCAACAACTCGTACCGCAACCTCAACGCCACCCAGACGGACCTGTCCAAGTCCCTGGAAAAGCTGTCCACCGGCCTGCGCATCAACCGTGCAGCCGATGATGCAGCAGGCCTGTCCATCTCCGAGGGCCTGAAGTCACAGGTCACCGGATCGGCCCAGGCATCCCGGAACGCCCAGGACGGCATCAGCGTCATCCAGACGACTGAAGGCGCCCTGACCGAGGTCCACTCCATCCTGCAGCGCATGCGTGACCTCGCTGTCCAGGGTGCAAACGACACGAACAACGATGATGCCCGCGCAGCCATCAAGAAGGAAGCAGACTCCCTCGGCGAGGAGATGGGGCGCCTCACCGAGGCAACCAACTTCAACGGCATCGACCTGCTCAAGGGCGGCTCACTGAGCATCCAGGTCGGTGCCGGCTCGGTTGCTGCCAACGACCAGATCACCGTCAACCTCGCTGACGTTGCCACGGACGTCGCAGGCCTTTCCGGTGCAGCGGGTGCTGGCGCGGTTGACTTCGACGTGACGGATGCAACTACTGCTGCCACGACGATCTCCTCCATCGACGACGCCATCAAGGCGATTTCGACTTCTCGCTCGGATCTGGGCGCGTCCCAGAACCGCCTCGAGCACGCTGTCAAGTCGCTGAACGTCGCCGGCGAAAACCTGTCTGCCGCTCAGTCCCGCATCGCCGACGTCGACATGGCTCAGGAAATGGTCAAGTTCACCAAGGCCAACATCCTGTCCCAGGCAGGCACCGCAATGCTGGCCCAGGCCAACCAGTCCAGCCAGGGCGTTCTTTCGCTCCTGCGCTAAACCGGTTTCCGGTGGCTCGGTAGTCCAGAAGTAGGGCTGCCACCCTGATCGGACGAAGACTTAATCCCGATCAAGACACTGCGGAAGGGCCGGACGATGAGAGCAATCCATCGTCCGGCCCTTACGCGCAACATCTGAAGTTCCGAACACCAAGCACCAGCAGTCATGTGCGGCAATGAAAGGCAGCGATGGGAATCTCACTCGACGGACTGGCCAGTGGGCTCGATACCACTGCCCTCATCAGCTCCGTGATGCAGGTTGAGGCCATCCCGCAGACGCTGCTCAAGTACAAGTCCCAGGACCTCCAGTCCATGGTGTCCGCGCTGCAGGGCCTCAACAGCAAGGTGGCCGCGCTCGCCACCCAGGCCACCGCCGCCGCCAAGCCCGGCGCACTGGACCTCAACACCGCAACCACAACCAGCGACAAGGTCACCGCCACCCCCACGGCGGCCGCCAAGGCCGGATCCATCGACTTCCAGGTCACCAAGCTGGCCCAGACCCAGGTCACCGTCACACCCAAGGTCAACGCCGTAGTCGGCTGGCCGTACACCACCATGACCATCAACAGCGGTGGGCAGGCTTATACGATCGAGCCGCTCACGAGCAACCTCGACGACGTCGTGAAGTCCGTCAATGCGGCCGGAGCGGGCGTGACCGCCAGCAAGGTCGCCGTCGGCGCCGGCGAATACCGCCTGCAGTTCACCGCCACGAAGTCCGGCGAAGCCGGGGCCTTCACCATCAGCGATCCCGGCACCACGTTCACCGACGTCAAGGCTGCACAGGACGCCGAAATTTCCCTCTGGCCCGGCACCGCCGCAGCCCAGTCGGTGAAGTCCTCGACGAACACCTTCACCGATCTCCTCCCGGGCGTGTCCATCACCGCCAAAGAAGTGACCGCCGCTCCCGTGACGCTCACCGTGGCCCGCGACGACGCCGGCATCACCAAACTCGCGTCCGGGCTCGTCGAAGGTGTGAACAGCATCTTCTCCTACGTGGCCAGCAAAACCGCCGTCACCAGCACCACCAACACGAGCGGCACGTCGACCACTGCCGGCATCTTCGCCGGCGACAGCGCGGTGCGCTCCGTGAACCAGAACATCCTGTCCGCGGCCTCCTTGCCGGTGGGCACCCCGCCGCGGTCGCCGTCGGAAATCGGCATCAGCATCACCAAGACCGGCACCATGGAGTTTGACGAGAAGAAGTTCTCGGCAGCCCTCGCCGCCGACCCGGCCGGCACCGCCGCCAAGGTCCAGGAGATCGCCACGCGTGTTGCCGCGGCCGCGACCACGGCGTCCGACAAGTACGACGGCACGCTCACCAAGAAAATCACCGGCCAGCAATCCGAAGTCCGTGACCTGGCCGACCGGATCAGCGATTGGGACACCCGGCTCGAATCCCGCAAGGCCACGCTGCAGCGCACCTACTCCGGTTTGGAAGTGGCCCTCAGCAACATGCAGGCGCAGCAGTCCTGGCTCACCGCCCAGCTGGGCGGCCTTTCTTCAGGAAGTAACTCAGCATGACCACCAGTTATGGCAACGGCTTCGGCAGTGCCGCCCAGCGGAACCAGTACCTCGCCGACTCCGTCCTCTCGGCGCCGCCGGCTCGCCTCCTCACCATGCTCTACGACCGGCTCCTGCTGGACCTGGGCCGGGCCGAGAGCGCGCAGCAGTCGGCCAACTGGCCGGTCGCGTCGGAGAACCTCCTCCACGGCCAGGCCATCATCGCCGAGCTGATCTCCTCGCTCAAGACGGATGCCTGGGACGGCGCCGACGGTCTTCTGGGCCTCTACAACTACGCCTTCACCGCCCTGGTCAACGCAAACATCCAGCGCGATCCGGCACTGACCCGCGAAGCCATTGAACTCCTGGAACCCCTGCGCCAGGCCTGGCATGAGGCCGCCGCCGCGGCTCCCGCGCCGTCGGCAGCCCCCGCAGCTGCTGCAACGGCGGGCTATGGAGCCGCCACAGCCTTCCCCGCCGCCACAGGGTTCTCCGCTGCCGGCGCCTGGAACACCCAGCCCGGAACAGGTGGCGGGAGTCTCGGCTTTGGGTAACCACACGGAGGTGGAGACCGGCTTAGGGGGAGCCGGCATCCAGGACTCCGAATCCACCCCGCCGCCTCACACGGACACCGCCCTGGCGGCCTGGAATGCCATCCTGGATGTGCTGGAGATGGCCGTGGGCGCCGCCGAGCGCACACTGAAAGACCCGCTTGGCCCGCTCTCCGTCGCGCCCCAGTCGGGGGTTGAGCCCCTGCCCGAGAAACGCTGGCAGCCGCCGGTATCCCCGGGACCGCTTCCGGCGGGAGCCCGCCGCCGCGCGCTCGCATTGTCGGCCGCGCAGGAGCGCGTCGCCAGGAAGCTGGAAGAAGCCCGCATGGACGTCGCCAGGCAGCTGCACGCGGTCTCTTCCGTTCCCGGCGTCGGTGATCCCTCCGGAGCCATCTACCTCGACGTCAACGGCTGACCGCCCCGGCAGGATACCCGGCGAGGGCCGGCAAAACACGCAGCGAAGAAACCTGCAAAAAACCTTTCATACTTTCTGCTAACGCGCGGCTGACCAGTGCCGATAACCACTGATAGAGCACGGATCGCTCGTTTAACGGCCACGGATCGGCCACCCCACCATCCCAGGCAGGACTCTGTGCTCGAATCCGTGACTTCCGCCGCCTTGGCCAGCGCCATGGACGGCCTGGCGCTGCGCCAGCGCGCCATCGCGAACAACATCGCGAACGTCAACACGCCGAATTACCACGCAAAGCGTGTCAGCTTCGAGGCGGCCCTCGCAGACTCCGTCAGGTCCGGTGACGGCAGCGTCGGCGCCACCACAGGCACCTCGCTGGAGCCCACCGGGTTGAACGGCAACAACGTCAACCTGGACACCGAGACCCTGTCCAACATCGACACCGTGCTGCGCTTCCAGTTCGCCGCCCGGGCCATCGGCGGGGAATTCAATGCAGTCCGCGCCGCGATGAGGACCAACTAATGACGTTCGACGCAATCGGCATCGCCGGGTCGGCACTGACCGTACACCGCAAATGGCTGGACTCCGTCTCGGACAACCTTGCCAACATGAACAACGTCTCCCGCACCAGCGGACCGGCGTTCCAGGCCAAGTACGTCGAGGCCGCCGAAGGCGCGGAGGGCTCGGGCGTCTACGTCAAGAGCACCCAGCTCGGCAACGGCGAGGGCCGGATCGTTCACCAGCCGGACCACCCCCTGGCGGACGCCGACGGCAACGTGAAGTACCCGGACATTGACATGGCCGAACAGATGGGCGCCCTCATCATCGCCCAGCGCGGCTACCAGGCAAACGCGCAGGTAGTGGACCGCGCCCGTGAAAGCTACCTGGCCGCCCTTGAGATTGGAAGATCCTGATGCCTGTTTCCCCGATCGCCCCCGTCCAGGGCGTCATGCCCACCGACTACCTGTCCGGAGCGGGTGCCGCTACCGGCACTGACGGCTCCGCCTTCGGCGCCTCCCTCACCGGGGCGGTGGACAACCTCCAGCAGCTGCAGTCGACGTCGAAGGAGCTCGCTGTCTCCGCTGTCACCGGCAACCTGGACGACATCCACAACGCCACCCTCGCGGCCAGCCGCGCCCAGATCACCCTTGAACTCGTGGCCACCATGCGCAACAAGGGCGTTGACGCCTTCAACGAGATTATGAGGATGCAGGCCTGATGCCTCCGCAGATTACCGTCTTCTTCCAGCGCTTCGGCGCGGGCCTCAAAGGATTCACCGCCGGCCAGCGCACCATCGCCGTGATCGGCGCCGCGCTGCTGGTGGTGGGCATCATCGCGCTCTCCGCCTGGCTGTCCAAGCCCGCCCTGACGCCGCTGTTCTCCGGCCTCAAGGACACCGACGCCAACGGCATCGTGGAGCAACTGCGCGCGGACAACGTGCCGTATGAGCTGAGCGACGGCGGCTCCACCATCCTGGTGCCGCAGGACAAGGTCTACGACGAGCGCCTCAAGGCCGCCGCCGCCGGCCTGCCCACGGCCGCCGCCACCGGCTACTCCCTGCTGGACAAAATGGGGGTCACCTCCTCCGAGTTCCAGCAGTCCGTCACCTACAAGCGGGCCCTCGAAGGGGAACTCGCGAGCACCATCTCCGCCATGGACGGCGTACAGACCGCCGCAGTCCGCCTCGCGATTCCGGAAAAGACCGTTTTCGTGTCCAAAACCCCGGACACCACCGCCTCCGTCTTCGTGGAGACGGCCCCCGGCTCCACCCTCTCCGGCGACAAAGTCCAGGCGATCGTGCACCTGACGTCGGCCGCCATCGAAAACCTCAAGCCCGCCAACGTCTCCGTTGTCGACTCGCAGGGCAACGTCCTGTCCTCCGTCGGCGGCGCCGCGGCGGGGTCCGCTTCCAAGCAGGCCTCCGACTACCAGCAGCGCACCTCCGACGCCGTCAAGGCCGTTATGGACCGCGTCGTTGGCCCCGGCAACTCCACCGTGGCGGTGGCCGCGGACATCACGGGCGAATCCGCCCAGCAGAAGAGCGAAACCTTCACCAACGCTCCGGGCGCCCTGCCGCTCAGCGAGTCCTCCAAAACCGAGAAATACACCGGTACCGGAGGAGGCGCCGCGGGAGTCCTCGGCCCGGACAACATCGCCGTTCCCGGCGACACCAGCGGAAACGGCAGCTTCGACTCCTCCACCGAGACCAAGAACAATGCCGTCAACAAGATCACTGAGGACCGTGTGATCCCGGCCGGCGCCGTGAAACGGCAGACCATCTCGGTGGCCGTCGACCAGGCCGCCGCCGGCGGACTCAACGTCGCCTCGCTGACCTCACTCGTCACCGCCGCCGCCGGAGTCGACGCCGCCCGCGGCGACGTCGTGACGGTCGAAGTGGTGCCGTTCAGCACCGCCGCGGCGGACCAGGCTGCCGCCTCCCTCGAAGCGGCCAAAGCCGAACTCGAAGCCCAGAAGCAGTCAGCCTTCTTCAGCACCCTCATCACGGCGGGCAGCATTCTGCTGGGACTGCTCATCCTGGCCCTCGTCATCGCCATCGTCCTGCGCCGCCGGCAGAAGCGCGAACCGGTGGACCTCGGCGAACGCCTCGACCTGGAGATGATGCCGGTCATGCCCACCGTCACGGCGCTGCCCCCGGCACCCGCGACGTCGGCCATCCCGCTCACCGCCCTGCCCCCAATTGTGCCGCCGCCGGCCCAGGTGGAGGCCGAGCGCCGCCGCTTCGAGATCGACAGCATGGTCGCCTCCAACCCGGAAAAAGCGGCCGACTACCTGCGCGGCCTCATGGATGACAGGCAGCCGGTATGAAACTAGCCGATTCGACCCTCACCGGAACCCAGCGTGCCGCCGTCGTTCTTATGCAGATGAGCCCGGCCAACGCCGCCAAGGTGATGGCCCAGTTCAACGACGCCGAGGCCGAGGACATCGCCGCGGAAATCGTCCGCCTGCGGAAGGTGGATCCGGAAGTCGCCGAGCAGATCATGAAGGACTTCCACGAAGCCGCGATGTCCAGCCCCCGGCAGGCCCGTGGCGGCCGCGAGCTGGCCGAAGGCCTCCTGGAGGCATCCTTCGGCTCGGAAAAGGCAGCCGGGCTGCTCAACCGGCTCACGGTCAACATGGCGGGCAAGTCCTTCGAATTCCTCGAGGACATTGAACCGGTCCAGATCCTTGCCCTGATCGACGGCGAACTGCCGCAGACCATCGCACTGGTGCTGGCGCACCTTAGCCCGCGCAAGGCCTCGGCCGTGATGTCCGGGCTGCCCGGCTCGCTGCGGGCCGACGTCGCCCTGAGCATCGCGACCATGGGTTCCGGCGCGCCCGAGGCCATCGGGATTGTGGCCGACACCCTCAAACTGCGCGGCGGCGCGGCCGTCTCGCAGCAGGCGTCCAAGGTGGTGGGCGGCATCCAGCCGCTGCTGGAAATCATCAACCGGACCGACGCCGGCACGGAACGTTCCGTGCTGGACGGCCTGGACCTGCTGGATCCGGACCTCGCCGTGGAAATCCGCGCCCAGATGGTCACCTTCGACGACATCGTGAAGCTGGAACGCCGCGACGTGCAGCTGGTCCTCCGCGGCCTGGACGCGTCCGTGCTGGCCGTCGCCATGAAGGGCGCCTCGGAACCGGTCCTGGAGACCATCACCACCAACGTTTCCGGCCGCAACCTGGAAATCCTCGAATCCGAGATCGCCGCCCTGGGCCCGCTGCGGGCCTCGCAGATCGAAGAAGCCCGTGCCGCCGTGGTGCGTTCCATCCGCGAGCTCGAGGCCGACGGCCAGATCACCATCCAGCGCGGGGACGAAGAGGACTATGTTTACTGACGGGGCCGCGACCGACAGCGCCCCGGCACGGATTGTCTTCCCCTCGCTCCGCTCGAGCGGACCCGCCAGCGAACAGGCCGGCTACACCGAAGGCCACGCCGCCGGCTATGCGGCCGGGGTCCGGGCCGCCGCCAAGGAACAGCGCCGCTGGCGCGACCGCATGTCCGCCGAGCAGGCCGCCTCACTGGCCGCCGGGCAGCAGGACCTCGATCGCGCGGTCCGTGCCCTGGCCGTGGCGCGGACGGACTTCTCACACCGCAACGTCCAGGCGCTGCACGATGCCGAGGAGGTCCTGGCCCGCACCGCGCTGGAACTCGCCGAGGCCATCCTGGGCTACGAACTGGCCGAGGGCACCAGGACGGCCCGCGCCGCCCTGGACCGCGCCCTGTCCGGAAACGATGCCGCCACAGTGCTGGCCATCCGGCTGAACCCGGCCGACATCGCGGTCCTGGCCAAGGAAGGCCAGGACTTGCCCGCCGGCCTGCCACTGCTCGCGGACCAATCGCTTAACCGCGGCGACGCCAAGGTCGAATACCAGCAAGGCTGGCTCGACGCGAGCCTCGGCAGCGCCCTGGCACGCGCCCGCGCAGCGCTTTTGGGCGACCAGGACTGGGACGAGATTTCGCAGGGGGACCAGCGATGATCGCCGACTGGCGTCCCAAGGGAGCCGACTACGCCGCGGCACTGCGCGCCGCCGCCCCGCAACGGGTAGGCGTCGTCACCTCGGTCATGGGCCTTGGCCTTGAAGTATCCGGACTGGACTGCGCCCTGGGCGACCTGGTGACCGTCGGCTCCAACCCGGGACTGGACGCCGAGGTGGTCGCCGCCCTGGACAGCTCCGTGCGCTGCATGCCGCTGGGCCGGCTGGCCGGCATCGCGGCGGGCGATCCCGTCCGGGCCAAGGGCGGCACCGTCCTGGTCCCCACCGGATCAGGGCTCTTTGGCCGCGTCCTCGACGGCCTCGGCCGGCCCATCGACGGCAAGGGCCCCCTCACCAGCGGACCCCGCGTGCCGATCGACAACGAAGCCCCGAACGCCATGAAACGCGCCCGCATCGGTACACCCCTGCAGACCGGCGTCCGCGTCCTGGACACCATGACCACCCTCGGCAAGGGACAGCGCATGGGGCTCTTCGCCGGTTCCGGCGTCGGAAAGTCGTCCCTGCTCTCGATGATCGCCCGCGGCACGGACGCGGAAGTCTCGGTGATCGCCCTCGTGGGGGAGCGCGGCCGTGAAGTCCGCGAGTTTCTCGAGGACGACCTCGGACCTGCCGGCCTGGCCCGTTCCGTCGTTGTGGTCGCCACCTCGGACGAACCCGCTCTGATGCGCATGCGCGCGGCGTTCACCGCGACGCGGATCGCCGAATCCTTCCGCGACAACGGCCAGGACGTGGTCCTGATGATGGATTCCCTCACCCGCGTGGCGATGGCCCAGCGGGAGATCGGCCTCTCCGCCGGCGAGCCCCCCGCCACCCGCGGCTACCCGCCGTCGACCTTTTCCATCCTGGCCCGGCTGCTGGAACGCGCCGGCACCTCCGAGACCGGCTCCGTCACGGGCATCTACACCGTGCTGGTGGACGGCGACGACCACAACGAACCGATCGCCGACGCCGCCCGCTCCATCCTGGACGGCCATGTGGTCCTGGACCGGAAGCTCGCCGTCACCGGGCACTTCCCCTCGGTGGATGTACTCGGCTCGGTCTCCCGCGTCGCCACGAAGGTCAACGCCCGCCCGCACCTTGACGCGGCGGCGACCCTGCGGCGCGTCCTCGCAGCCCGCAAGGCCGCGCAGGACCTGATCGACGTCGGCGCCTACCAGGCGGGCACCAACCCGCTGGTGGACGCGGCCCTGAACCACGAGCAGGACATCAGCACCTTCCTGCAGCAGCCGATGGACGAATCCACGGCGCACCCCGAGTCCTGGCAACGGCTCACCCATCTCACGTCGATCCTGGGAGCAGCAGCATGAACCGCCAATTCCCCCTGGCAGGGCTCCTGCGCCTCCGCCAGCTCCAGCAAGACCAGGCTGCCACCGGGCTGGCCGGTGCCCGCTCGCGTTCCAGCTCCGTGCGGGCGCGCGAAGCAGCCGCACGCCGTGACCTCGCCGAGGGAGACGCGCCCGTTTCGGGCTCCGCGTCCCTGCGGGCTGTGGCCGCGGCCCGGTCCTCGTCCCACAGCATGCTCGCGGACCTGCAGAACCTCTCGAGGATCGCGGAGACCGAGGAGGCCACGGCGCGCCAGGAGTTCATCGCCGCCCGCACCCGTTCCGTCGGCCTGGAGAAGCTGCAGGCCCGCCACGACGCCGAGGTGTTGACCGCGGACCTGCGCGCCGAACAGTCGGCCCTGGACGAGATCGCCTCCACTGTCTGGCACCGCGAAGAGCAGGAGGTGAGGTCATGAGCATGACCGAGGCTATCGGCCGGATGCAGGGCATCCAATCGATGATCGCTGAATTGTCACGTCCCGCGGCCTCGGAGGCCAACACCGCCGCGCTGAAGTCGGCGGCGTCGACGTCGCTCGCCACCGGTACCGGAAACGGAGACGCCGGGTCCTTCACCGAAGCGCTGACCGCGGCACTGGGCGGAACCAACGGGACCGACGTGTCCTCCCTCGCCAACAGCCTGGGGCTGGGCGGCACGTCTCCGATCGGTGCGCTGAAGGGCATCACGCCGCCCGCCACCGTTCCAGCCGCAGGCACGGCGACTGGCAACGACGTCGTGGCCGTGGCCAAGAAGTACATCGGTGTTCCCTACGTCTGGGGCGGAACAAACCCGGCCACCGGGATGGACTGCTCCGGCTTCACCCAGCGGGTCTTCAAGGACCTCGGCGTTGAGATTCCCCGCGTGGTCAGTGACCAGATGCGCCAGGGCACTCCGGTGGCGTCCCTGGCCGAGGCAAAGCCCGGCGACCTGCTGGTGAGCTTCGGCGGGGACCACATCTCCATCTACCTGGGCAACGGCAAGGCCATCGACGCACCCGTCCCCGGCAAAACCATCCAGATCCGTGACGCCTGGGAACAGCACTCCAACCTGACCTCCATCCGGCGCATCGTCCCGGCCGGGACGGCGTCATGAAAGGCATGGATCTGGGAACCGCGCTGTCTGCGCCGGTCCAGGGCCGCGGCGGCCAGGAGGGCGCACGCCCGCAGCCTGCCGCCGGGCGCCAGAACACCACGGCGTTCGCGGCAATGCTCCACGACGTTCAGGGCACAGCTGACTCAGCGCCGGGGCCCACCCCCGACGCCGGCAGTGCCGTGGCCGATGACGCACAGATCAACGCTCCTTCCGGCGCCCCGGCCCAGCCTCCAGCCGGGGGAGCCGACGTCGGATCGGCGACGGCGCAGGATCCTGCCGCCGTGACCAACGCAGCGGCCAGCGCCGCCGCCAGCCTGGTTCCGAACGTAGCCGCCAACGCGGCCTCGCTTCTGGGCGCCCCCACCCTGGCCGCGGTCCGTGAACTGCCCGCCGACGGGCGGGCCGGTCCGCCGCAGGCTCTGGCGGCTGTTCCGGGCGTTACGTCAGTTGCCGGGGTTCCGGCGACCGGCAGCCCGGAGCACTCTGCAGCGCACCTCGCCGAGCCCGTAGCGGCGACGCCGGTGCCGACGTCCGGACCCGATCCCCGGTTTGCCTCAGCGGCAGGACCGCAGGCTGGAACCGTTCAGCCCGGTACCGTCGTTCAGTCCGGAACAGCGCAGCCCGGAACAGCGCAGGCGGCGGTGGCGGCGAGCGAACAGATCACCGGAATGCGTTCCGGCCAGGCACTTCCCCCTGCGGGTGGACCCGCCGCGGTTGCCGGCGCCAGTGCCGCCGGCAGGGTGCCGGACGGCAGCGCGGCGTCAGCTGCCTACCCGGCGCAGCAGCCTGCCGGCACGCAGAACCCCTCCTCGGCTCCTTCCAACGCCTCAACCGCGGCGCCCGCGGCGCCCGCCCCAGGCCCGGGCACCACCGGCACGGCCCAGGAGTCCTTGCCGGTGCAATCCGTTGCCCCGGCTACTGCGGCAACTCCGGCAGTACCAACAGCAGCGGCGCTGGCGTCACGCGCGGGAACAGCGTCGCCAGCCTCACCGGCCTTGGCCTCAGCACCGTCGGCCGCCGTCGCGGGTCCCGCCGCGGCCGCAAGCACCGCCGCATTTCTCCCGGGCGCTGCTCTCCCGGGCGCTGCGCTCGCCGAGGGCGGCGGGTCCGGTGTCCGCCCCGAATCCACCCCGGCGGCCGCTCCCGCCGCTGCACCGGCTGCTGCACCCGCGCCGGCTCCCGCCGACGCGCTCGCCGCAGCTGGAAGCGCTGCCGCCGCGCCGCCGGCCAGCCAGCCGACGTCGTCCGCCGCTGCGCCACAACCTCCAGCTCCAGCGGCGCCCCAGCCGGGCGCCACGCTCCAGCCGCAGGTGGCGAAGCCGCTCTTCACCCTTGCCGGGGCACCGCAGGGACAGCACATCATGACGCTGCAGGTGACCCCGGAGGATCTTGGCCCGGTGACGGTCCGGGCGCAGATCGATGCCACCGGCGTGCGGATCGAGCTCTTCGCCCCGGGCGACGCCGGGCGTGAGGCCATCCGCGGGATCCTGCCGGAACTCCGCAAGGAACTCGCTGATGCCGGATTCGGGGCAAGCCTGGACGTTTCCGAGCACAGCGGGCCGGGCAGCGCCGCGCGGGACGGCACCGGCCAGGACGGCACCGGCCGGGACGGAACCGGCCGGGACGGGCGGGACTCTGGTTCGGCGCCGGGAAACCGCAACGGCCCGGGCGATCAACGCCCCGGCCACCGCTGGGACGCCCTGGCCGACGGCGCGGCCCTGCTCAACGCCAGGACCCTGAACGGCCCCCAAACCACCCTCGACATTCTTGTCTGACACGAAGGAACGCGACTCATGACGATCCAGCCCATCGCCCCGCAGCCGGTCACAGCCGCGGGGGAGACCTCGCAGGCAGCTGCCGTGCGGGCACCCGTGCAGACCATGGATTCGGAGGTCTTTATGTCCCTCCTGGTCGCCCAGCTCAAGAACCAGAACCCGAGCGCGCCCATGGACACCAACCAGATGATGAGCCAGACCATCCAGCTCTCCATGATGGAAAAGATGCAGGAACTGACCACCAACAGCCAGGAAGGGTTCTCCCTGCAGATGCGGCAGGCCGCCGCCCAGCTGGTCGGCCAGTCCGTTGACTACACGCTCACTGACGGCACCACCGGCACGGGCATCGCCAGCTCCGTGTCCTACTCCGGAGCAGTTCCGACCGTCAAGGTTGGCGACCTCTCCATCCCCCTCGACTCCATCACCGGGCTCACCGCTCCGGCCGCTCCCTGACCAGTTTTTCACCCGTAGAAAGGCAGTTCCCATGCTCCGCTCGCTGTACTCCGGAATCTCCGGCCTCCGCGCCCACCAGACCATGCTGGACGTCACCGGCAACAACATCGCCAACGTGAACACGGCCGGCTTCAAGGCCTCCTCCACCCAGTTTCAGGACACCCTGTCCCAGATGACGCAGGGTGCCTCCGGCCCGCAGGCCGAAACGGGCGGCAGTAACCCCGCGCAGATCGGCCTCGGCGTCCGCGTCGCCGGTGTCAGCACCAACTTCGCCCAGGGCTCCTCGCAGAGCACCGGCCGCGCCACGGACATGATGATCTCCGGCGACGGTTTCTTCGTCACCAGCAAGGGCGGCCAGCAGCTCTTCACCCGCGCTGGCGCCTTCAGCCCCGACGCCGCCGGCCAGCTGGTCAGCCCCGACGGCGGCATCCTGCAGGGCTGGACGGCCGTCAACGGTGCAGTCAACACCGGCGGACCGGTCGGTGACCTCGCGCTGAACGCCAACAACCTGGTGCCCGCGGTGTCCACGAACGCGGTCACCGTGGACGGCAACCTGCCGAGCGAGGGCGGCACGCTGGAACGCGTCGTCAAGGTCTACGACGCCACCGGTGCCGAGCGGAACCTCACCCTCACCTTCACCGGGGCAGGCAACAGCTGGAATGTTTCCGGCGCGGATGCCAACGGCAGCACGGGAACGGCGACTCTGGGCTTCACCAACGGGAAGCTGACCAGCGGCGGCCCGCTGACGGTCGGCGGCATCACCGTCAACCTTCCCGAGGTCTCCTCCTTCGCAGGGATGACGTCCCTCGCCGTCAGCGGCCAGAACGGCTCCGCCGCCGGAAAGCTGGAGTCCTACACCCTCGGCAACGACGGCTCCCTGATCGGATCCTTCAGCAACGGCGTGAAGCAGGTCCTCGCCAAGATCGCGCTCGCCAAGTTCACCAACCCCTCCGGGCTGGAGAAGACCGGCGGCTCGTCCTACGTTGCCACGGCCAACTCCGGCGGCGTGCAGCTCGGCGGAGCGGGCGACGCCGGCATCGGCAGCCTCTCCGGCGGCTCCCTGGAAATGTCCAACGTGGACCTCTCCCAGGAATTCACCAACCTGATCGTCGCCCAGCGCGGCTTCCAGGCCAACGCCCGCATCATCACCACCTCGGACGAAGTCCTGCAGGAACTGGGCAACCTCAAGCGCTAGAACTCCGGAGGAGCTGGCTGACTCCTGGATGACTCCGGCCCGAGTCCGGAACAAAATTTGCGGACTCGGGCCGGGTCATCCTGGCGCCGCGATGTCAGTTGATTGCCTCGACGCCAAGCCGCTTGAGTTCTTCCAGATGGTTCCGCATTTTTTGCAGCACCTCAGGGGAGTGCGGCTGCCAGTCCAAGACCTCGTCAACCACCCGCAGCGGCTCCCTGGTGCGGTAGGACCTCGTCGGGTTGCCCGGGAACTTCTGGTCCGTCAGATTGGGGTCATCCTCAAACGGGCCCGTGGGCTCCACGCGGTAGATTCTGCCCGGTCCCTCGCCGAGCCCCAGCTCCGCGCCCCAAGTAGCAGCATCGAGTGTGGCGGTCAGGTAGATGTAGTTCGCCCGCTTTCGCTCACCGAAATTCGAGCTATAGCCGGGTTCCAGCAAATCCCCCGGCAACAGGCGAGCCTTCGTGCCGTGGAAGAAGGGCCCGGGATCCTTGGCCCCGGATGGCAGAGATTCGTTGTCCATGCACGCCTCCTCGAAGTTGGGACCCACTCTAGCCCGGCGCAGGCAACGGTAGGATCGTGAGGTGAAAAAACAATCCTGCGGTGTCTGCGGCTCGGCCGTGTTCTTTGAAAATTCGGTCTGCCTGCACTGCGGAACGAACCTCGGATACCTGCGGGAGCTGCGCGCGATCGTCGTGGTGGACGGGGAAGGGCGTTACCGGGACTCATCGGGCAACGAGTGGTACATCTGCGCGAATCTGTTGCTCTCCGGCTGCACCTGGCTTGCCCCGACGAGCGGCGGCCAGTGCTTCAGCTGCGACCTCACACGGACCAGGCCCCACGACGGCGACGCCAAAGGCCTCTCACAGTTCATTGTGGCTGAGCGGGCCAAGCGCCAGCTCATCTCCGAACTGGATGAGCTGGGCCTGCCGATCGTCACCCGTGCGGAGGAGCCTGACAAGGGCCTTGCGTTCGACCTGCTGTCCAGCGTCCATGAGAACGTGGTCATCGGCCATGCCGCCGGAATCATCACCATTGACCTTGCGGAGAGCGACGACGCCTACCGCGAGAGGATGCGCGCCCAGCTCGATGAGCCTTACCGCACGATGCTGGGGCATTTCCGGCACGAAGTGGGCCACTATTTTGAGGACGCGCTCGTCTTCAGCCATGACGGGCTGACCCAAGAGGCCCGGGATCTCTTCGGCGACGACACCAAGGACTACCAGGCGGAGATTGACCGCCACTACTCCGAAGGCGCCCCTGCGGACTGGGAGCAGCGGTACATCTCCCGGTACGCCACCATGCACCCGTACGAGGATTTCGCCGAGTCCTTCGCCCACTATCTGCACATCTGCGACACCGTTGACACCGCCCGGGAATTCGGCCTGATCCCGAAGACACCGGAGGCCTCGTCGTTCCGCGACCTCGTGGAAACCGAATGGCTGCCGCTCTCGGTCGCGCTGAACCAGGTCAACCGGAGCATGGGAAAGGACGATCTCTACCCCTTCGTCCTCCCCAACACGGTGATCGAGAAGCTTGAGTTCGTCCACGGGCTCCGCACGTCGGCGCAGGCCGCCTCCTAACGACTTGCCCGCCGCCTAACGAACAGGCCGCCTCTGCCGACAGTAGGAGGAGAACACACCCTCCCTTGCTGACCACGCTGAGCGGAACACCCGCTGAGCAGAAAACCAGAGCAGAATCGGCCCATGATCGTCGTCACACGCCTCAACGGAACGCGCTTCGCGGTCAATCCGGATCTGATCGAGCGCATCCACGAGAGCCCGGACACCCATCTGGTGACCCTCGACGGCGCCGCGTACGTGGTGCTGGAAAGCCTCGCAGAAGTTGTCGAGCTCATCGCCGACTACCGGGCGTACGTCCTGAGCAAGGCACGGGACTTTCCCGCCGTGACGGGATACCCGTTAAGCCTCGTGCCGCCGTCGGACCCTGAAGACGGCGGCCGCCGCCCCGCACCTGAGCCACCAAGAAAGTAATCCATGGATCCCGCAACAGTCATCGGACTGCTCCTCGCCTTTGGCTCCCTCATCGTGATGGTCCTGCTGGAAGGCGGCAGCCTCTCGTCGCTACTGCTCCCAGCCCCGATGATCCTTGTCTTCGGGGCCACCCTGGCCATCGGGCTGGCCGGGAACACCCTCAAGGACGTCATCCAGGCCTTCAAAGCGGTGCCGGGGATGTTCATCGGGAAAACAGCGAAGCCGCAGGACAGCATCGACCAGATGGTCCGGTTCGCGGAAAAGGCGCGCAGCGAGGGCCTCCTGTCCCTCGAGGAGGAAGCCGCCAGCGTCAACGATCCCTTCCTGGCCCGTGCCCTGCAGAACATCGCCGACGGCACCGACGCCGAAGACCTCCGGATGCAGATGGAGGATGAGATCGACACGAAGGCACGCAGCGACCATTCCGCGTCGAAGTTCTTCGCGTCCCTTGGCGGTTACGCCCCCACCGTCGGCATCGTCGGAACTGTCGTCTCCCTGACCCACGTCCTGGAAAACCTGTCCCAGCCGGACGAACTGGGGCACATGATTGCCGCCGCGTTCGTCGCCACGCTCTGGGGCCTGCTGTCCGCCAACTTCATCTGGCTGCCGTTCAGCTCCCGCCTGGCGAGGCTGTCCGAACTGGACATTGAACGCCGGACGCTGCTGATGGAAGGCATGCTCGCCGTGCAGGCCGGCGCCCAGCCGCTGCTGCTCGCCGAACGTCTCCGTTCCATGGTTCCCGAACACCAGCTCAAGAGTTCCGGAAACGACCGCAAGGCACCGGCCGGCGACGCCGAAGCGATGGACAACGCCGCGTGAGTGGCCGCCGTCGCCCCCGCAAGAAACCCGAAGAGCACCACGTCGACGAACGCTGGATGGCGTCCTACATGGACATGGTCACGGTGCTGATGTGCCTGTTCATCGTCCTCTACGCCATGTCCACCGTTGACGCGAACAAGTTCGAGAAGCTCCGCAATTCCCTCGCCACCGGCTTTGGTGCGGTAGCGAGCGAAACAGTGGACACGGCCGAGGGCACGGTAGTCCCGCCGGAATTCGTGGACGAAAACCTCGAGGCCTTCGCCGCCCTGCCGTCGGCAAAAGCGACGGCGGCGCCCGACGCGCTCGAAGCGGCCTTGAAGGAAGTGGACCGGCTGCGGGCCCTGGAGGCGAAGATGAAGGCCGGCCTGAAGGCGGCCGGGCTCAGCGAGAACGTCGAATTCCAGATCGACCAGCGCGGACTCACGGTCAAACTGATCGGCTCCCAGACCTTTTTCGCACCGGACCGGCCGGAACTGACAGCGCGTGCCGCCCACGTCCTGAAAATCATCTCGCCCATCCTCGGACCGGCGGCCCTGGAGATCATGGTCGAAGGCCACGCCGCCAACGGCGTGACCTCCTACCCGTCTACCTGGGAGTTGTCCTCGGCCCGTGCCGTGAACGTCCTGCGCTACATGGTCGACCGCGGCGGCATCGCCCCGGCAACCATCGGCGCCGTCGCCTTCGGCTCCGCACGGCAGGTCAATGACGATTCCACGCCGGCGCTCATGGAGCGAAACCGCCGGGTGGACATCGTGATCATCTCGGACCAGCCCGACGTCGTCCGGGCACTGATCCCGGAAGTGCTCAAGCACAGCGAGAAATAAGGTCTGCATTTTGCCTGCTGTGTTTTGCCTCTGGCCAACTGCTTACGACGGCGGATCCCTTGCCGATAGTGGCAACCGTGAGTGTTTTGGATGAGCGGGAAGTGGCACGGGAGCGGACGGTCAGCGTCTACGACTTCCGGCGCCCCGCAACGCTCGCCCGCGAGCACAGCCGTGTCCTGGAGCTCGCTTTCGAAACCTACGCCCGGCAGTGGGGAACCCAGCTCACCGCCAAGGTCCGCGTTAAATCCGTGGTGCGGCTGGAAGACGTCAGCATGCTCAGCTACGACGAGTACGCCGCCTCCCTGCCCGCGGTCACCGCCATGGTGTTGTGCACGGTGGAGGGGCACGATTCCAAGCTCGTGGTGCAGTTCCCCGCCCCGGCCGCCCTCGGCTGGGTCAACCGCATGTTGGGCGCCTCGAACGACGCGCCCATGCCGGACCGCAAGTTCACCCAGATCGAACAGGCCCTGGTCAAGGGCCTCATGGACGAGGCCCTTGAAGACCTCGGCTACTCCCTGGGACCGCTGCTGAGCGAAACCGTCCGCGTGGACACCATCCAGTACAACTCCCAGTTCGCCCAGGCCGCAGCCCCCAGCGAACTGATGATCGTTGCGGCGTTCACCATGAACGTCGGCGACATGAGCGCCCCCGCCACCCTGGCCGTCCCCGCCAGCATCCTGCTGGGCCGGCTCAAGAAGGTCAACCCGACGGACAACCGCGGGGACGCCGCGGCACGCGTCACCGCCCAACTGGAACGGGTCCCGGTGGAATTGTCGGTCCGGCTTTCGACGTCGTTCGTCACCCCCAGCCAGGTCCTGGGCCTCGCCGTGGGCGACGTTCTGACCCTGCCGCACATGGAAAACCGCCCGTTTGACCTCACCCTGGACGGCACCCGGCTCGCCACTGCCGCCCCGGCCCGCAACGGGTCCCGTGCGGCCGCCGTCATTGTCACAATCGAGGAGAATCACCGATGAGCATCACCCTGACCAGGCACGAATCGTCGGCGGAACGGCTCGTTGAGGAACTGCCGAGCCCGGTAGCGCTCAAGGTGCTGGCCCTGGTGCCGGCCCGTGCTGCCGCGCCCTACGCCCGCCAGGCCGTCACCGCGACGTTCGTCGGTTCTGTCACCGCCGACCTCGCGCTCATGTTGAGCGACCGCACCTTCCTCGACGAAGCGGCCGGCGGCATGTCGGGGAGCCAGCCCGGCGTCGTTTCGGTGACCGACGTGCTGCGCCCGGCGATGGAAAGCGCCAGTTCCGTCTTCGGCGCCGGCGTTCTGAGCGACCTGCGCGAGTCCGACGCCTCCGGGCTGCTTTCGGACCCCGACACCGCTGTCTTCGAACTGTCCGACGGCGTCAACGCCGCCGCCTGGTTCGCCGTCCGTCTCCGGGAGCACAGCACCAGCCAGGACCGCGCAGGGGACGTGTTCGCCGGCGGCGAGGCCGTTGCCGGCCGGCTGGGGCGGATCAACAACATCGAAATGGCCCTGACCGTGGAGATCGGACGCACCCGCATGTCGGTGCGCGACGTGCTCTCGCTCGAACCGGGAAAAATCATTGAACTCGACCGTTCCGCCGGCGCCCCGGCGGACGTCCTGCTCAACGGCCGGCTGATTGCCCACGGCGAAGTGGTGGTGCTGGACCAGGACTACGCGGTCCGGATCACCCGCATCCTCGATGTTGCCGAGGGGCTCAGCTGAATGGACGCACTGATCCTCGGGCTGCGGGTATTCGTGGCCCTGGGCGCGGTGCTGGGCCTCATGTGGTTGCTGCAACGCCGGCTCGGCAAAGGCACCGGACGGCGGCGGGCTGACCGCGCACTGACCATTGTCAGCCGGCAGAGCGTCGGCCAGAAAGCGTCCGTGGTGGTGGTCGACGCCGCCGGGCAGCGCTTCCTGCTGGGCGTCACGGAACACGCCGTCAACGTCCTGCACACCGGCGACATCCCGGCCGAAGCCGAAGAGCCGGCTGTGCCGGAAACCCGCCGCGGAGCCGGTGAATTCGCCCGAGTGCTGTCCGGCTTCGGCCCGCTGCACGGCGGACAGTCCGCCTTCGAGGAGCTTCCCGTCGAGGGCAGCGACGAGCCCGCCGGCCCCGACGCCGGAAACGCCCCGCTGTCCCGCCGCAGCACGCTGCACCGGGACTCCCATGCGCGGGGACCGGCGCTGCGCGGCAGCGCGTCCGGCCACGCGCCCCTGCACGGTTCAATCCTTGCCGGCTCCACGTGGAAGCAGGCCGCCGCCGCTCTCAGGAGCGGACGCCGCAATTGACCCGCTCCCTCGCTTCCCGCTCCGCCTCCGCGCGCCCTCCTGCCGTCGGACCGGCCAGGGCCATTGTCCTGGGCCTGGCCGCCGTCCTGTTCGCGGTGCTGCTGCTGTGGCTGAACGCCTCGGCCGGCCACGCCGCTCCCATCGACCCCACCCCGCCGGTAGCGCCAACTGATCCGGCGAACCCCGGCAGCGGAAGCGTCAACATCGAGATCAACGGACTGGACGGCAAACCGTCGACGGCGGTCCTGACCCTGATCGGCATCACCCTGCTCTCGGTGGCGCCGGCGCTGCTGCTGATGATGACCTCCTTTACCAAGATCTTCGTGGTGCTGGCCATGACCCGCAACGCGCTGTCGCTGCCGTCCATCCCGCCGAACCAGGTCCTCGCGGGGCTGGCCCTGTTCTTGTCGATTTTCGTCATGTGGCCGGTCATCAACGAGATGAACACGATCGGGATCCAGCCCTACCTCAACGGCACCCTGGACTTCAACGGGGCCGTCGGTGCGGCCAGCGGGCCGCTGCAGCAGTTCATGCTGGCCCACACGCGGGAAGAGGACATCGCCCTGATGTCCCGGGCCGCCGCAGCGGAAAATCCGGCCACCCCCGAGGCCGTTCCCATGCAGACCCTCATTCCCGCCTTCATGATTTCGGAACTGCGTGCCGCGTTCATCATCGGTTTCGTCATCTTCATCCCGTTCCTGGTGATCGACCTCGTGGTCTCCGCGGCCCTGATGTCCATGGGCATGATGATGCTCCCGCCGGTGATGATTTCGCTGCCCTTCAAGATCCTGCTCTTTGTCCTCGTGGACGGCTGGGGCCTGATCATCACCTCGCTGATCCAAAGCTATGCGGGCACCGGATGAACGCCAACGCCGTCCTGGACATCTGCCTCCAGGCCATGATCGTCGCGGCCAAGCTCTCCGCGCCTGTGCTGGTGACAGCACTCGTGGTGGGACTGGCCATCGCGCTGCTGCAGTCCATCACCCAGCTGCAGGAAGCCACCCTGTCATTCGTGCCCAAGGCCGCGGCCGTGGCAGTCGCCCTGCTGATCTGCGGCCACTGGATGATCTCGGAGATGGTGGCCTTCACCAACGACCTCTTCGACAAGATCCCGGCCCTGCTCGGAGGCCTGTGAGGTGGGCATACCGATCGACCCGACGTGGCTGGAAGCGGTTCTGCTGGCCACCGTCCGGATGACGGCATTCCTGATCGTGGCGCCGCCCTTCGCATACCAGGCGTTCCCCGGCCGCGTTAAAGCCATGCTCGGGCTCGGGCTCGGCCTGGCGGTCTCCCAGTGGGTGTCCGACGGCTACACGCCACGCGACACCGCCGGCTTCCTCACGGGGGTGGTCCTGGAACTCGTCACCGGGCTGGCCCTCGGCTTCCTGGTGCTGGTGATCTTCTCTGCCGTCCAGTCCGCCGGCAGCCTGATCGACCTCTTCAGCGGGTTCCAGCTGGCGCAGAGCTTTGACCCCCAGATGAACGTCAACGGCGCACAGTTCACCCGGCTGATGCAGATGGCCGCCCTGGCGCTGCTGTTCGCCTCCGACGGCTACCAGCTGGTCATCACCGGACTCACGGGCAGCTTCGTGGCCCTGCCGCTGGCCGGCGGTATCGATCTGGCCCAGCCGGTGCAGGCCATGACGTCGGCGGTGACCGGCATGTTCCTCGCCGCCGTCCAGATTGCCGGTCCGCTGGTGGTGGTGCTGTTTCTCGCAGACGTCGGACTGGGCCTGCTGACGCGTGTGGCCCCGGCGCTCAACGCCTTCTCGCTCGGCTTCCCGCTCAAAATCCTGATGACGCTGATGCTCGCCGGATTCATGTTCCTGGCGCTGCCCAGAATCGTCTCCAGCCTCGCCAACCAGGCCGCCAAGACAGTGCTGGGGGTGGGCTGATGTCGGATTCACAGGAAAAAACCGAAGAAGCCACCGACAAACGCATGAAAGAGGTCCGTTCCAAGGGCCAGCTTTCCCGCTCCCAGGACCTCACCGCGTGGGTGGGCGTCGGCGCCGCCGCCATCATGCTTCCGGCCACCATCGAACGCGCCTCCAGCGCCGCCACGGACCAGCTCTTCAGCGTCCGCGGCATTGTCGCGGCCCCGGAGCCGGGCAAGGCCGTGAAAGCCCTGGAGGACGGACTCGCCGCCATCGGCGGGATCGTCGGACCCATGCTGATTGTGGTGTTCATCGTGGTCCTCGCCGGGGCCGCGCTGCAAGGCGGGGTGCACATGAAGAAGTTCAAGCTGGACTTCGAGCACTTCAAACTGCTCAGCGGCCTGAAACGCGTCTTTGGCACCCAGGCGATCTGGGGCGGCGTCAAGGCGCTGCTGAAGGCCAGTGTGGTGGGCCTGGTCCTCTACAGCGTTGTGCAGGGGCTGGTTCCGGTCCTCCTGACGGCCGGAGGAATGCCGGTCTCCGGGGTGGTGCAGGCCGCGGGCGGCGGGATCGCCTCGCTGGTCCAGTTCGCCGTGGCGGCCGGCATCGTGCTGGCGGCGGCAGACTTCTTCGTCGTGATGCGCCGCAACCGCAAGAAGACCCGGATGTCCAAAAAGGAAATCCAGGACGAGAACAAGAGCAGCGAAGGCGACCCGCTGATCCGATCCCAGCGGCGGGCGCGGCAGATGGCGATGAGCAGGAACCGCATGATCGCGGCGATCGGCGACGCCGACGTCGTGCTGGTCAACCCCACCCACTTCGCCGTGGCGCTCAAGTACGAACCGGGAAAGTCCGCACCCCGGGTGGTGGCCAAGGGCTCCGGCCACATCGCCGCCAGGATCAGGGACGAGGCCGAGGCAAAGAACGTGCCGATGGTCCAGGACATTCCGCTGACCCGGGCGCTGCACAGCGCCTGCGAACTGGGCCAGGAAATCCCGGTGGACTTCTACCGCGCGGTGGCAGGGGTCCTCGCCTTCGTGATGTCGCTCAAGGCACGCGGCGCCGCCCGCGGCATGCACCGGATGGCCACCGCCCTATGAACACGTCTCCAGCCAACGTCTGTGAAAGGACCGCACCATGAAGAACAAGCTCGGTCCGCTGACAGTGCCCATCGGCATCGTCGGCATTGTGCTGCTGCTGATTGTTCCGGTGCCCGCGCCACTGCTGGATGTCCTCATCGTCTGCAATATCCTCCTGGCGCTCCTGATCCTTCTAACCAGCATGTTCGTGAAGAAGCCGCTGGACTTCTCCGTCTTCCCGTCGCTCCTGCTGGTTGCCACCCTGTTTCGGCTGGGCCTGAACGTCGCGTCCACCCGGCTGATTCTGGGGGAGGGTCACGCCGGACAGGTCATCGAGGCGTTCGGCCAGGTGACCGTGGGCGGATCCATGATTATCGGCGCCGTCGTGTTCCTCATCCTCGTAGTCATCCAGTTCGTAGTGGTCACCAAGGGTGCGGAGCGCGTGGCCGAAGTCGGCGCGCGCTTCACCCTCGACGCGATGCCGGGCAAGCAGATGGCCATCGACGCCGACCTCAACGCCGGGCTGATCACCGACACCCAGGCCCGGGAACGCCGCGCCGAAGTCTCGGCCGAGGCCGACTTCTACGGAGCCATGGACGGCGCCTCGAAGTTCGTCAAGGGTGACGCCATCGCCGGGCTCATCATCATTATCATCAACTTCGTCGGCGGCATCGCGATCGGCATGCTGCAGCGCGGCATGGAGATCGGCGACGCCGTGAACACCTACGGCCTGCTGACCATGGGTGACGGCCTCGTCACCCAGATCCCGGCCCTGCTCATGGCCGTCTCCACCGGTATGATCGTGACCCGTTCCAACGCGGAATCGGACATGGGCACCACCTCGTCCACCCAGCTGATGCAGTCGCCCAGCGCACTGATGATCGCCGGCGTTGCCGCCATTGCGATGGCCCTCATTCCGGGCATGCCGCCCCTGCCGTTCATCCTGGTCGGCGCCGGGCTGCTGTTCGCGTCGCGCCGGATCGCGGCGCAAAAAGTGCAGGAGGCGAAGACCCGGGACGCCGAGGCCAGCGCCCTCAGCCACCCGGAAATGGACCCGAACGAGAAGCTGCTCGAGGACATGCGTGTCCACCCGGTGGAGATCCTGCTCGCCCCGGACCTCGTGGACATGGTTTCCGGTGCCTCGGATGACCTGCTTGCCCGCGTGAGGTCCCTGCGGCACAAGATCGCCATGGAACTGGGACTGGTCATCCCTCCCGTCCGCACCAGGGACAGCGTGGACCTTCCCCCGGCAAGCTACTCGATCCGGATCGCCGGGGTCGAGGCAGGCAGCGGGACCGCCCCGAGCGGCCAGATGCTGGCCCTGGGCGACAGCCTCGACTCGCTCCCCGGTATCGCGATGATCGAACCCGTGTTCGGCCTGGCCGGGAAATGGATCCCGGCGGAAATGCGCCACAACGCTGAGATGACCGGCGCCACCGTGATCGACCGCGTCTCCGTCCTGGTCACCCACCTGTCCTCGATCGTCACGGCCAACGCCGCACGCCTGCTGTCCCGCGAGGACGTCCGGGTTCTCACCGAGGGCGTCCGCAAACAGAGCCCCTCCGCCGTCGACGAACTCACGCCCGCGCTGCTGTCCCTCGCCGAGCTGCAGCGCGTGCTCCAGGGCCTGCTGGACGAGCAGGTGCCCATCAACGACCTCGCCAGGATCTACGAGGCGCTTACGCTCCGCGCCAAGGTCTCCACCGACCCGGAATCACTGGTCGAATCCGCGCGGCAGGCCCTGGGCCCGGCGCTGACGGCCAAATTCATGGACGGCGCGGTGCTGAACGTGATCATGATCGACCCGGTCCTGGAGCAGCACATGCTCGAGGACATGCGCCCCGCCGAGGGCGGCAGCCAGATCGTGATGGGCCAGGACCGGCTGGACACTGTGCTCCGCTCGGTGCGTTCCGCCGTCGACTCCGCGGCCGCGGCCAACCGCCCGGCCGTGCTGGTCTGCGCGCCGGCGCTCCGCCCCGCAATCCGCAGACTCGTGGGAGCGCAGCCCGGCTCGGTGCCGGTACTGTCCTACCGCGAAGTCACTTCAGCCAACGTCCGGATCGAAACAGTAGGAGTCGTTCGCCATGCAGAACCGCTTTCGGCTTAAAGGCGCCTCGCTAGAGGAGATCCGCCGCAAGGCGGAACAGCAGCACGGCCCCGCCGCCCGCATCGTCTCCGCGGAGCGCGTCATCAGCCCCGGGATCGCGGGACTTTTCGCAGGCGACCGCTACGAGGCGATCATCGAGGTGGTCACGGGACATGAGGTGGTCACCGGTGAGGTGGTTCCCGAACCCGACATCCTGGCCGGGACCGACCGTCCCGGCGATCCGCCCGCGGGGCCGGCGCCCACCCACGAATTGCAGGGCGCCGCGATCGCGGCCCTGCTGGAGGAAGCCGACGCCACCGAATTGAGCCTGCACCGGCCCGGTAACTCCGGACTTTCCACGGAGTCCCCGGACTTCGCCGAACTGCTCCAGCAGCTCGGCGACGGGCTGCGTGGCCCGGCCGGCACCCCTGCCGCGGAAGCGAAGGCCGGCGCCTCTGCATCTGCCGCGGCCGCTGGCGCTGCACCGTCGCCGTCGCCGTCGCCGTCGCCGTCGCCGTCGGCGACGGCGGCAGCGGCGCCGGCCGTTGCACCGGCCACGCCGGAGGCTCCTGCTGCACCGGTGGCTCCGGCGGTCCGGTTGCGGGAGTCCGTGCCTGTGCCGCTGAGCGGTACCGGCGATCTGGTGGTGCTCATCGGGCTGGATGACGACGCCCTGGACACCGCCCTGGCCATGTCCACCGCAGTCGGCGGCGCCGACGTGCGCACAGCCGGGAAGTTGTCCGCCTACGGCCATCTGCACGTGGACGGACGCCAGGCCGCGACGGCGGCCCGCGCCCACGCCGTCATGACGGACCAGACCGTCCTCGTGGCCTTCGGCCTGGGGAAGGCCCGCGACGCCCTCGCGAGGCTCCAGTCCGTCGCCGCGCTGTCCGCCGACCAGCTGTGGGTGGTGGTCGACGCCGGGCGCAAGCAGGAGGACTCCGCGCGCTGGGTGGGTGTGCTCGCCGCGCAACTGGACATCGCCGCCGTCGCAGTCGTGGGGGCGGCCGACACCGCCACCCCGGAAACCGTCAACACGCTGGGACTGCCGGTGGGCTGGATCGACTCCGGCCAGGCCCGCTCGGTCAGGATCTAAGATGCGAGGCACGAACCAACTGCGAGCGGCAGGATTCGTCACCGGCTCCGCGCAGCGAAGGGTAGATTGAGAGGATGCTGGTACTTACACGCAAGCCGGGCGAACAGATCATGATCGGCGACGGGATCGTCATCACGGTTCTGGAAGGCCGCGGCGACGGTGTTCGGATAGGCATTGAGGCCCCCCGCGGGGTTCCGATCCAGCGCCGCGAGGTCATCGAGGCGATTGCCGCGGCGAACCTGGCGGCGGCTGAAGCCGGAGCAGAGGCCGGGCAGGACGCGGAGGACGCGCTGCGCGGGCTCCTGCCCCCGGCCCCGGCCCCGAAGCCGGCCCGCTCCGCGGACTAAGCGCCGGCGCTTAACCCCCGAACGGGCACACGCAGACGCGTCACGCACAGACAGTCGCAGTCAGCCGCGGTTGCCGCCCAGAAACTGCTCCAGAAGGGGCTGGGCCGTCCGGCGGACCAGCGCTAGGGCGCGCTCAATGTTTCCCGCCGTCGTCAGCTGGTCAAGAGTCCCCGCAGTGTCCGCGGGCAGGGTGGCAGCGGCGTCGCCGTTGCGCGTTCCGGCGGCCGCGCCGGACGCGACCGGCCGGCTCAGGTTGCGCAGCGTGTCCTCGTTGGCGAGAGCGGCATCGTTGAGCTGCCGGAGCAACGCGCGCAGGCCGTCCAGATGATCCTGCAGGACCTCGGCCCAGGCGCCAGGCGGTGCCCCCGCGGCGAGCTCGTTCAGGGTTGCCTGGGCGGGCAAACCCCACTCGGCCGCCACCGCGGCCGACTCGACACCCCGGGCCAAAGCCTCAAAGCGCAGGCGATCAAGGACGCTCTCCACTTCGGAGGCCGTGAAGCTCAACCACTGGACGTTGCCGGCCAGGACATGGAGCCGCTGCGTCTCCAGTCTGAATAAGAGCAATTCCAACTGACGGCGCTCCTGCCAGAGAGCTGCCGAAAGATCACCTGCACCCATGGGCCCCATTCCCCTTGCCGCCCCGGCCGAGAAGCCTTACCGCATTTTCAGCCAAGCTTTTCCC
This sequence comes from Arthrobacter sp. 001422645, assembly GCF_059816125.1. Lineage (NCBI taxonomy): Bacteria > Bacillati > Actinomycetota > Actinomycetes > Micrococcales > Micrococcaceae > Arthrobacter > Arthrobacter sp. 001422645. Next base: position 51,035 of record NZ_JCBANT010000020.1, read on the forward strand.
TGAGGTTACACGCAGAGCGCGGATCAGGTGATAGGTTTCGACTTGGGTGCTGCGCCCGGGTTTTTAACACCGACTTCCATGGGGGGAGCACGGGGCCCATTTCGGGTGCGGCTCCCGCTCGTTTAAGGCTGCCGGATCCTGTCTCATGGGGGGACACTCTATTGAATCGCGTGGAACGCAACGAGATGGTCACACAGCATCTTCCGCTGGTGGGCTACCTCGTCTCAGACTTGTGCTCAAAGGCGTCACACCTTTCCCGCGATGACCTGGCGTCTGCGGGCGCCATTGCCCTGATCACCTCGGCGGACTCCTTCGACCCGGACCTCGGCGTGCCGTTCGGTGCCTTCGCGCGCCGGCGGATCCTGGGCGCGTTCGCGGACGAGATGCGCGCCAGCGACTGGGCCACCCGCTCGGCGCGGCGCCGGATCAAAGAAACCATGTCGGTCCAGGAAACCCTCGCCGCTGCCCTCGGACGCACCCCCAGCGTCGACGAGATCGCCGCAGCCCTGGGTGTGCAGCAGAGCGTCGTCGAGGCAGCCCTCGCGGACGCCTCCCGGACCCTGACGCCACTGGATGAAGCCGTGGTCGACACGCTGGCCGCGGAGACCCTGACCCCCGAACATTCCGTACTCGCGGACGAGCGGCTTCAGTACCTCCGCGCGGCGGTTAAGTCCCTCCCGGAGCGGATGCGTTACGTCGTCGAGGAGATCTACTTCGGCGACAGGACCGTCAAGGATCTGGCAGCGGAACTTGGATCCACCCACGCCGCCGTTTCCCAGCAGCGCGCCGAGGCCATCCGGCTCATGCGTGACGGCCTCACCGCGCACTACTCGGACGATCCCGGGCAGGGTTTTGAGCCGCAGTCCCGGATCACCCCCAAGCGCCGTAATGACTACCTCGCCCAGCTGGCAGAGACCACCACGGGCGGCTTCACGCGGGCCATCTTCCCGCAGGGGCCGGTGCTCAACGAGGCCGTCTAAACGGTTCCCGGACGCACCCCCCGGCAAGTAGTAAGCCGACTTAGTAAGCTGACCGAGAAATTATCGGCGGAGCGTCGCGGTCCCTCCCGGCACTGGGGTAGCGTCGGTAGCATCGGATCTGGCGGTACCGGACGAACCAGCAGTGGACTCACCAGCATCGGTTCAACCGCAACGCGGCGCGACGGTACCGGAACTACTCAGGAGGACGCATGAAAGCAACACCAACGCTCACGACGAACCTGCAGGCAGTGCTCGTGGACCTGATCGAACTTCACGTTCAGGGCAAGCAGGCGCACTGGAACATCGTCGGGACGAATTTCCGGGACCTCCACCTGCAGCTGGACGAGATCATCGACTCGGCCCGCGCTTTCGCGGATGACCTGGCGGAGCGCATGCGCGCCCTTCACGCCCTCCCGGACGGCCGGAGCTCCACGGTGTCCAAGTCCACCTCGCTCGCTGAGTTCCCGGCCGGTTTGATCAACACCAAGGACGCCATCGAGCGGATCGTCGCAGCCCTCGAGGCCGCCGTCGGTACCATGCGCAAGGTTCACGACGCCGTGGACGAGGAAGACCCCACGACGGCGGACCTGCTGCACGAATTCATCGCCAAGTTCGAGCAGTACGCCTGGCTGGTCAACGCCGAGACGATGCGGGCCAACACCAGCGTCACCACGGCGGACAGCAAGTAACGTCCGACGGCAACGTCAGCGCCCGGCGCCGGTTCCCACCGGCGTCGGGCGCTTTGGCGTTTAACCCCTCGGGGCTACCGGGCCGTCGGCACCTTGCGGAGGACGACGGCGGCGAGGACTGACGCTCCCGCCATCAGGACGAGCGCGATGGCCGCCGTGATGTGGACACCCGAGTCAAAGGCGGCCCGGGCGGCCGTCATCACCGCGTCGGCCAGCGGTCCCGGCAGTCCCTGGGCCAGCTCCACGGCGCCTGCGAGTGTCTCGCCGGCCTGCGCGGAGGCCTCCGCGGGGGCAGCCTCGGCGGCGCCGGCGGGAAGCCGGAGGTTGCCTTGGTAGGAGGCCGTCAGGATGGAGCCCAGGATGGCGGTGCCAAGCAGGGAGCCGATTTCATAGCCGGTCTCCGAGATCGCGGCCGCGGCACCGGATTTCTCCGCGGGAGCGGCGCCGAGGATCAGGTCGTTGGAGATGGTTTCCGCGGCGCCGACGCCGAGGCACAGCACCAGCAGGGCCGCCAGCAGCAACGCCGGGCCGTTGCCGTGATCGCCGAAGGCCACCACGAAGTAGCCGGCTGCGCTCAGGAGCAGCCCGCCGGCCACCACAAAACCGGGGCGGACCTTCTTCACCAGCGGCACCACCAGCAGCCCGGCCGCCACAGTGGCGATGAGGGCGGGGATCATGGCGACGCCTGATTCCGAGGGCGATTGCCCCTCAAGCAGCTGCAGGTGCTGGGCGAGGAACAGGATGAAGCCGTTGAAGGAGAACAATGCCAGCACGTTGGCGATGATGGCGGTGCTGAAGACCGGGTTGCCGAAAAGGCTGATATCCAGCAGGGGAGCGGGGCGGGTCCGTGCCCCGGCGGCGCCTTGTGCCGGGGCTGCTACTGCCGGACCTGCCGGCAAGAGGTGCCGCTGGCGCCGGATGAAGACATAGCCCATCAGCAGGCCAAAGCAGATGGCGGCCAGCGGTTCCGCGGCCGGTCCGTGGGTGGCCAGGATCTTGATGCCGTAGACGACCGGCACCATCACCAGCAGGGACAGGATGATGCTGGGCACGTCCACCCGTCCCGGGTTCGGGTCGCGGGATTCCGGAATCAGGGCCGGACCGAGGATCAGCAGCGGGAGGATGATCGGCGCGGCCACGAGCAGGACGGCGCCCCACCAGAAGTTCTCCACCAGCCAGCCGCCGAAAATCGGGCCCAGGGCGGCGCCGCCGGAGAAGCCTGCGGCCCAGATGGCCACGGCCAGCCGGCGCCGGTTGGGCTCGGGGAAGATGTTGCGGATCAGGGACAGCGTGGAGGGCATCAGCATGGCGCCGAAGAAGCCCAGCCCGGCGCGTCCGGCAATCAGCCATTCGGCGCTCGGGGCGAACGCGGTGGCCGCCGAGACGGCGGCGAAGCCTGTACTGCCGATGAAAAGCAGCCGGCGGCGGCCAATCCTGTCGCCGAGGCTGCCCATTGCCACGAGCAGGCCGGCGAGGACCAGCGGATAGGCGTCGACAATCCAGAGCAGCTCCACACCGGTGGCGTCGAGGCTGCGCGCGATCGCCGGCAGGGCAAAGGTCAGGGCGGTGTTGTCGACGGCCACGAGCAGCACCGGGAACATCAGCAGCGCCAGCGCCAGCCAGTCACGCCACGGCGCGCGCGGTGCCTGGCCGGATGTTGCCCCGGTGGGCGTTTTTCCGGCCGCGTTGGTGACAACCGTGCCGGTGCTGTTGCGGGTGATGGAAGTGTTGCTCATGAGCTTAACTGTACCGTCTGGACGGTACAGTTAGGAAACCCGGCGTTAAGAAACACTTCCGCCACGGGGCATGATGGGACGCATGGCCAGAAAACCCGTCGCCCGCGAAGCCGTCCTTGACGCGTTCGAGTCCCTGCTGATTGAAGAGGGTGAGCGGGCCGCGACCCTGGATGCCGTGGCCCGGCTGGCCGGGGTCTCCAAGGGCGGGCTGCTCTACCACTTCCCCAACAAAGAAGCGATGATCTCGGTCCTGCTGGAACGGCTGGACCGGCTGCTGGCCGAGGACCTCGCTGCCATGGCAGCCGCACCGGAAGGCGCCGCGGCGTTCTTCATCAAGTCCTCGGTCTGGGCGGACACGCCGCTGGACCGGGTCTTTGTCGCCGCCACCCGGCTCGCCGAAGTGGCCCACCAGGAAACCCTGCGGCGGATGGCCGCCGTCCAGGCGTCCTGGCTGGAACTGCTGGCGGCCGACGTCGGTCCCGCCATGGCCAAGCCGGTCCTCTATATGGGGGACGGGCTGTACTTCAATGCCATGCTGGCGCGCGGGCCGGGCGGGCCGGATCCGGAGGTCGGCGCCGACGTCGAAAGTCTCCTCACCGCCCTGGGGCGGCTCCGCGGCTGAGTCGGCTCAATACATGACGCTCCCGCACGTCTGGCGGGTCAACACATGACGCTCCCGCACGTCTGGCGGGTCAACGCGGAACGCTCCCGCACGTCTGGCGGGGGAGAGTTTGGGAACTTCAGTCGAATGCGTCGGAGCGTTTGGGAAACTTCAGCCGGATGTGCGGGAGCGTCTGTCGTGGGCCGACGGCGGCTCCGGCGCGTAACGCTCGCGCGGCCCCGGTTCGTTGGTTTGCGGACGCGGGCCGGGCGTAGGACAATGAGAGCTGTGACTGTTGTCACGCCAAGTTAATATGCCTTTGATCTGCGGCGGGAGAGTTCTGCTTGTAGGTACAAGCAGGCGCCGTAGGAGCAAACCCTCCCCAGGAATCTCTCAGGCCCATGTACCGCCGCGGCAAGGCAACTCTGGAAAGTAGCAGGCATGTCTTTTGACTTGCTGTGCTCACCGACGGTGCAAGCGGAGCCATGCGAGAGCACGGCTACGCGGAAACTCTCAGGTCCAATACAGAGCGGGGAGGAACCCGAATCAATGTGGCGTACCCTGCGCCGCCTTAGTTATGGAGTTCCTTGTGACTGTTACCTCAGCCTCCACGTCCTTCGTTGACCGGCACATCGGCGCACGCCGTCAGTCCGACGTCGACGCCATGCTGAAGGCTGTCGGCTACGACACCGTCGACGCCCTCGTGGACACCGCCGTTCCCAAGGACATCCGGCAGGACTCCCCGCTGGCGCTGGGCGCGGCGCTCAGCGAAGTCGAGGTCCTGGCTGAGCTGCGCCAGCTGGCCGCGATGAACAAGACCGCCGTCCAGATGATCGGCCAGGGCTACTACGACACCGTCACTCCGGCCGTCATCCGCCGGAACATCCTCGAAGCCCCGGCCTGGTACACGGCCTACACCCCGTACCAGCCGGAAATCTCCCAGGGCCGGCTCGAGGCGCTGCTGAACTTCCAGACCATGGTCCAGGACCTCGTCGGCCTTCCGATCGCCAACGCCTCACTGCTGGACGAAGCCACCGCCGTGGCCGAGGCCGTGCTGATGATGCGCCGGGCCAACAAGAATAAGTCCGCGCACGACGGCAAGACCGTCCTCGACGCCGACTGCCTGCCGCAGACCATTGCGATCGTCAAGGGCCGCGCCGAGGCCCTCGGCTTCGAGGTGGAGGTCGCTGACCTCTCCAAGGGACTGCCCGACGGCGTCATCAACGGCGTCGTCCTGCAGCAGCCCGGCGTCTCCGGCCGCGTGTTCGACCACACCGCCGTGATCGCCGAGGCCAAGGAACGCGGCGCCCTCGTCACCGTCGCGGCGGACCTCCTCTCCCTGACCCTCATCACGTCCCCGGGCGAGCAGGGCGCCGACATCGCCGTCGGCTCCGCCCAGCGCTTCGGCGTCCCGCTGTTCTTCGGCGGCCCGCACGCCGCGTACATGGCGGTCCAGAAGGGCCTCGAGCGGTCCATGCCCGGCCGCCTGGTGGGCGTGTCCAAGGACAACGCCGGCGTTCCGGCCTACCGCCTGGCCCTGCAGACCCGCGAGCAGCACATCCGCCGCGAGAAGGCCACGTCCAACATCTGCACCGCGCAGGCGCTGCTGGCCATCGTCTCCTCCTTCTACGCCGTTTACCACGGCCCGGACGGCCTCAAGGCAATCGCCGAGACCACCCACGGACACGCCCGGACCATCGCGGCCTCGCTCAAGGCCGCCGGCCTGGACGTGCTGCACACCTCCTTCTTCGACACCGTCACGGTCTCGGTCCCCGGCAAGGCAGCGGACATCGTCGCCGCCGCCGAGGCGAAGGGCATCAACCTGCGCGGCATCGACGCGGACACCGTCGGCATCTCCACCGATGAAGCCGCGACGGCGGCCATCGTCGCCGACGTCGTCGCCGCCTTCGGGGCGACGGTGGCTGACTCAGTAGAAGGCTTTGCCCTGGATGCCGCCGTCGAGCGCACCTCCGACTACCTCCAGCACCCGGTCTTCAACACCCACCGCTCCGAGACCCAGCTGCTGCGCTACATCCGCCGCCTTTCCGACCGCGACCTCGCCCTGGACCGCACCATGATCCCGCTGGGCTCCTGCACCATGAAGCTGAACGCCACGGCCGAGATGGAAGCCATCTCCTGGCCGGAGTTCGCCTCCATCCACCCCTTCGCCCCCGAGTCCCAGACCGCCGGCTGGCGTGAACTGATCACGGACCTCGAAGCGCAGCTGACCGAGATCACCGGCTACGACCAGGTGTCCATCCAGCCCAACGCCGGATCCCAGGGCGAGCTCGCCGGCCTGCTGGCCATCCGCGGCTACCACCACTCCCGCGGTGACGAGCAGCGCAACATCTGCCTCATCCCGGCCTCCGCGCACGGCACCAACGCGGCCTCCGCCGTGCTCGCCGGCATGAAGGTGGTCGTCGTCGCCACCGCGTCGGACGGCACGATCGACCACGCGGACCTCACCGCCAAGATCGAGCAGCACCGGGACGCCCTGTCCTGCATCATGATCACCTACCCGTCCACCCATGGTGTGTACGACGCCGACGTCCGTGAAGTCTGCGACGCCATCCACGCCGCCGGCGGCCAGGTCTACATCGACGGCGCCAACCTCAACGCGCTCGTCGGGCTGGCCCAGCCGGGCCTGTTCGGCGGCGACGTCTCGCACCTGAACCTGCACAAGACCTTCTGCATTCCGCACGGCGGCGGCGGCCCCGGCGTCGGCCCGGTCGCGGCCAAGGCGCACCTGGCACCGTTTATGCCCGGCAACGCCGCGGATCCGGCCAACGGCGAAAGCGGCACGCCGATCTCCGCCTCCCGCTACGGCTCCGCCGGTGTGCTGCCGATCTCCTGGGCGTACGTGAAGCTCATGGGCGGCCAGGGCCTGACCGAGGCCACGAAGTCCGCCCTGCTCGCGGCCAACTACATCGCCTCCCGCCTGAACGACTTCTTCCCGGTGCTCTACACCGGCGAGGGCGGACTCGTGGCCCACGAGTGCATCCTGGACCTGCGCGAGCTCACGGCCAAGACCGGCGTCACCGCCGAGGACGTGGCCAAGCGCTTGATCGACTACGGCTTCCACGCCCCCACCCTCGCGTTCCCGGTGGCCGGCACGCTGATGGTCGAGCCCACCGAATCCGAGGACCTCGGCGAGATCGACCGGTTCATCACGGCGATGATCTCCATCCGTGCCGAGATCGACCAGGTGGCCCACGGCGACTTCGCCGTGGAGCACAGCCCGCTGCGCAACTCCCCGCACACCGCCGCTGCTGTCATCAGCACCGACTGGACCCGGAAATACCCGCGTGAACAGGCCGTTTTCCCGGTCCACACGCTCAAGCAGGACAAGTACTTCCCGCCGGTCGGCAGGATCGATGGCGCCGCCGGCGACCGCAACCTGATCTGCTCGTGCCCTCCACTCGAAGCCTTCGAAGACCACTCCGACGACTCCGCCTCTGACAGCTAAGGACAGCCACCGATGACTGAGAACTACACGGCCCTTTACGAAGAGCACAAGAAGCTCGGCGCCTCCTTCACGGACTTCGGCGGCTGGCAGATGCCGCTCAAGTACAGCTCCGAACTCGCCGAACACCACGCCGTCCGCAAGTCCGCGGGCCTCTTCGACCTCTCCCACATGGGCGAAGTCTGGGTCACCGGCCCGGACGCCGCGGCGTTCCTGGACTACGCCTTGGTCGGCAAGATCTCCGCGATGGCGATCGGCAAGGCCAAGTACTCGCTGATCTGCAACGAGGACGGCGGCATCATCGACGACCTCATCACCTACCGGCGCCCGGCGGGGGCCGACAACACTGATAAGTTCCTCGTGGTTCCCAACGCGGGCAACGCCAAGGTCGTGGCCGCGGCCCTGGCCGAGCGGGCTGAAGGCTTCCAGGTCACCGTCCAGGACGCCTCCGCCGAGATCTCGCTGATCGCCGTGCAGGGTCCCAAAGCCCAGGAAATCCTGCTGCGCCTGGTTCCCGCCGCGCAGCACGAGCTCGTCACCGGGCTGAAGTACTACGCTGCGGTGGAGGTTCCGTTGATGTTCGGCGGCACCAGCCAGGAACTCCTGCTGGCCCGCACCGGCTACACCGGCGAGGACGGCTTCGAGATCTTCGTGTCCAACGGCGACGCCGCCGCTCTGTGGCAGGCGCTCGTCACGATCGCCGAGGACGGCGAGCTGACGCCCGCCGGGCTGGCGTCCCGCGACTCGCTCCGCCTCGAGGCGGGGATGCCGCTCTACGGCAACGAACTCTCCCTCGAAGGCGACCCGTTCGCCGCCGGGCTGGGCCCGATCGTCGCGCTGTCCAAGGAAGGCGACTTCGTCGGCAAGACCGCCCTGGCCGCCAAGAAGGAAGCCGGCGCCGGATCCACCACGGGCCGCAAGCTCGTCGGCCTCAAGGGCCTCGGACGCCGGGCCGGCCGCGGTCACTACCCGGTCCTCAAGGACGGCAACGTCGTCGGCGAAGTCACCTCCGGCCAGCCCAGCCCGAGCCTCGGCTACCCGGTCGCGATGGCCTACGTCGACGTCGACTTCACCGAACCCGGTACCGCCCTGGACATCGACCTCCGCGGCAAGGCAGAGCCGTTCGAAGTTGTGGCACTGCCTTTCTACAAGCGCCAAAAGTAGCCCGGCTGGTCCCGGGGCTGCGTGACTATGGTTGCGTTAGCCCGTCGGGTCCGACATCCTCTGCATGCTCGGTCGCGAAGACGCCCGCTGGGCGGACGTGACGCTCCCTTAGACGCATGCTGCCGGATGTCGGGCCCGAAGGGGCCCTGCTCACCTCGGGTGCAACTCACCTTGAAGACAAAGAACCACAACAGGACCAACGGGAACCGGCGCCTTTGAAAGCCAAAAGTGCTGGGAGCTGAACCGCCTCCCGAGGGTCGGCCCTAGAAGAATACGAACGGCCACGGTTCCTTTCCGGAACTGGGGCCAGTCAGACACTGTTGGCTCCCGGAACTGAACTGGCTGCTAGCGGCGGGGGCGCGGCATCCGGAAGCGTGCGTCTAAGCGAGTGCCCCATCGTCCGGGTTCCCTGACCGAGCTTGCGAGGTTAGGGGGACGGTGGGGTGTACGAGCGAGCACGCGGAGGATGGCGAACCCCGCCGCGTAACCCAGCCACGGCCAGTCCGTAACCCAGCCACAATAGATTTAGCACCAAGACCACTCCGAGACTTAGGAAAAAACATGGCAAGAGTTGCCCCTGAACTGCAGTACTCCGACGAGCACGAGTGGGTTGCGCGGGAGGCCGGAAACGTTGTTTCCATCGGCATCTCCGCCGTGGCCACGGACGCCCTGGGCGACATCGTCTACGTGGACCTGCCCGAGGTGGGCGCCACGGTGACCGCGGGGGAGACCTGCGGCGAAGTCGAGTCGACCAAGTCCGTCTCGGACCTGTACGCCCCCGTCACGGGCGAGGTCACCGAAACCAACCCCGCCGTCGTCGACGACCCCTCCCTGATCAACAGCGATCCGTACGGCGCAGGCTGGCTCTTCAAGGTTGCCGCCGAATCGGACGGTCCGCTGCTCTCCGCCCAGGAATACGCGTCCAAGAACGGTGGCGAACTGTGAGCGCGGGCGCAGGCACGATCACTGTTTTCAAGCAGGTGGTCTCGCCGAGCCTGGACGCGGACCTGTCCGCTTTGGATCCGGAGATCGCCGCGAAGATCGACGCCGAGCTGACCCGCCAGCGGGACGGCCTGGAAATGATCGCCTCGGAGAACCACACCGCCAAGGCAGTCATGCAGGCGCAGGGTTCGGTGCTGACGAACAAGTACGCCGAGGGCTACCCGGGCAAGCGCTACTACGGCGGCTGCGAGCACGTGGACGTTGTGGAGCAGCTGGCGATCGACCGGGTCAAGGCCCTGTTCGGCGCCGGGTTCGCCAATGTGCAGCCGCACTCCGGCGCGCAGGCCAACGCCTCGGTCATGCACGCCCTGATCCGTCCGGGCGACACCATCATGGGCTTGAACCTGGCCCACGGCGGGCACCTGACGCACGGCATGAAGATCAACTTCTCCGGCCGTCTGTACAACGTCATCCCGTACCAGGTCCGTGAAGAGGACCACCGGATCGACATGGCCGAGGTGGAGCGCCTGGCCCTGGAGCACAAGCCGCAGCTGATCGTGGCCGGCTGGTCCGCCTATGCCCGGCAGCTGGACTTCGCCGAGTTCCGCCGGATCGCCGACTCGGTGGGCGCCTACCTGATGGTGGACATGGCCCACTTCGCCGGGCTCGTCGCGGCCGGGCTGCACCCCTCCCCGGTGCCGCACGC
>NZ_JCBANT010000021.1:0-51538 GCF_059816125.1 Arthrobacter sp. 001422645
CCCGGCATGGACTCCCCCGAGATCCAGTACCTCATGGACCGCCGCCGCGCCCTCGGCGGCTTCGTCCCCGAACGCCGTTCCAAGCACACCGATGTCACCCTCCCGGATGACAAGGTCTACGAAGTCGCCAACCGCGGCTCCGGCAAGCAGCTGGCCGCCACCACCATGGCGTTCGTCCGCCTGCTCAAGGACCTCATGCGGGACAAGGAGTTCGGCAACAGGATCGTTCCGATCATCCCCGACGAGGCCCGCACGTTCGGCATGGACGCGTTCTTCCCGACGGCGAAGATCTACAACCCGAACGGCCAGAACTACCTGTCCGTGGACCGCGAGCTCGTCCTGGCGTACAAGGAGTCCATCTCCGGCCAGATCGTGCACGCCGGCATCAACGAGGCCGGTTCGGTGGCGGCGTTCACTGCCGCGGGAACGTCCTACGCCACGCACGGCGAGCCGCTGATCCCGATCTACGTCTTCTACTCGATGTTCGGTTTCCAGCGCACCGGCGATTCCTTCTGGGCCGCCGCGGACCAGATGACCCGCGGGTTCATCATCGGCGCCACCGCCGGCCGCACCACCCTCACCGGTGAAGGCCTGCAGCACGCCGACGGCCACTCCCCCATCCTGGCCGCGACCAACCCGGCCGTCGTCACTTACGACCCCGCGTACGGCTATGAGATCGGCGTCATCATGCGCGACGGCCTCAACCGCATGTACGGCCCGGGACCGGCGGACAACGACCCGTCGCGGAACGTGATGTACTACATCACGGTCTACAACGAGCCGATCTCCCAGCCGGCGGCGCCGGCGGAAATCGACGTCGAGGGCATCGTCAAGGGCATCTACCTGCTGGCTCCCGCCAAGATTGACGGCCCCCGCACGCAGATCCTCGCCTCCGGTGTTTCCGTCCCCTGGGCCCTCGAGGCCCAGCGGATCCTCGCCGAGGACTGGGGCGTTTCCGCCGATGTCTGGTCCGTGACGTCCTGGAGCGAACTGCGCCGCGACGCCATGGCCGCCGAGGAAGAAGCCTTCCTCAACCCCGGCCAGCCCGCCCGCGTGCCGTTCGTCACCGAACAGCTCGCCGGCGCGACCGGTCCGATCGTGGCAGTCACCGACTACATGAAGGCCGTGCCGGACCAGATCCGCCAGTTCCTCCCGAACGAGTTCGCCTCGCTCGGAGCCGACGGCTTCGGCTTCTCCGACACCCGCGCCGCAGCCCGCCGCTTCTTCAAGAACGACATCCACTCCGTGGTTGTCCGTTCACTGCAGATGCTGGCCCGCCGCGGCGAGGTGGATGCCCAGGCTCCGGCCCAGGCAATCGAGAAGTACCGCCTGCACAACGTCAACGCCGGCACCACCGGCAACGCGGGCGGCGACTCCTAGGTCCTCCCCGCAACGTACGACGGCGGTCCCCACCGGAAGGCGGGGGCCGCCGTCGTCGTTTAACCCTGATGGCCGCACCCGCGCGGCACGCCGGTCCAGCCGGGCGCCGGCACTGCGGTCCGGCACTGCGGTCCGGCGCTGTGGTCCGGCGCTGCGGTCCCCCACTGTGATCCAGCACTGTGATCCAGCACAAGGCGCGTTGTAGCCTTTGCACAAATGGAGCTTGGACGGCGGGCACCGTATGCTCAATGCATGGCCGAGCCGATCACCACTCCTGTAAAACGCACGCCCACATCCAGGGCGATGCCCCCGGAGAAGGTGGAAACCCTCAAGAAGCTCCGTTCGAGCGTCGGCCAGCTCTCCACAACCACCTTGCGCCAGCTGGAGAAATCCCTGCCCTGGTACAGCCGGCTGAACTCCGACGAACGCTCGGCCCTGGGGATGGTGGCCCAGAACGGCATCGCCGCCTTCGTCACGTGGTACGAACGGCCCAGCTCCCCGTCCTGGATCCTGTCCGACGTCTTCGGCACCGCGCCCACCGAGCTCACCCGCTCCATCAGCCTGCAGAAGGCCCTCCAGCTGATCCGGATCGTCGTGGAGGTGGTGGAGGACCAGGTCCCCGTGATTGCTCCGGAGGCGGACCAGGGCGCGCTGCGTGAAGCGGTGCTGCGATACTCCCGCGAGGTGGCCTTCGCCGCGGCCGACGTCTACGCCCGCGCCGCCGAATCCCGCGGATCGTGGGACACCCGGCTGGAAGCCCTCATTGTGGACGCCATCCTGCGCGGCGAAAACACCGATGCCCTGCGGTCGCGGATTGCCGCCCTGGGCTGGAAGGCACAGGAGCGCTTCACCGTTATGGTGGGCAATTCCCCGTCCGAACCGAGCGCCAGCTACGTCAGCGAACTGCGCCGCACGGCCGGGCGCTTCGCCGAGGACGCCCTCGTCGGCATCCAGGGCGACCGGCTCATCCTCATCCTCGGCGGCGTCCACGACCGCGAGACCGCCTACCTGAAACTCGCCGAACTCTTCGCGCCCGGACCGGTCGTCTACGGTGCCGAAGCCGGATCGCTGCTCGAAGCCAGCGGCTCTGCCCAGTCCGCGTTCGCGGGACTGACCGCCGCGCGCGCCTGGCCCGCCGCGCCGCGCCCGGTGGCAGCCGATGACCTCCTGCCGGAGCGCGTGATCTCAGGCGATGATGCCGCCCGGCGCTCCCTCGTCAAGAACATCTACCGGCCCCTGCTCGCGGCGTCCAACGGCCTCGTGGAGACCCTCGGCACCTACCTCGAACTGGGGCATTCGCTGGAGGCCACGGCCCGCGAGCTCTTCGTCCACGCCAACACCGTGCGCTACCGGCTCAAGCGGGTCTGCGACGTCACGGGCTGGGATCCGCTGCTGCCGCGGGAGGCCTTTGTCCTCCAGACGGCCCTCGTCGTTGGCCGGCTTGCGGCCCCGCCGAAGCCCGCCACGGAACGGCAGCCGACGCGCAACAGCACCTGAGCGGTTGTAGACTTCCTACAAAGTGACCCTGTGAGCTTGGTGTATGAATGCACCGATAATCACGCCGCAATTTGGAAAGCTGGATACGTGCTTGCAATCGTCTGCCCTGGACAGGGCTCCCAGACCCCCGGTTTTCTGGCCCCTTGGCTGGAACTCCCCCCCGTAGCAGGCCAGTTGGCCTCCCTCAGCGAAATCGCAGGCATCGATCTCACCGCCCACGGCACCACCTCGGACGAAGAGACCATCAAGGACACCGCCGTCGCGCAGCCCCTGATCGTCGCCGCCGGGCTGGTGGCCGCGAAGTCCCTGTTCGACGTCGAGCTCGGCACCCTGCCGGTGATCCTCGCCGGCCACTCCGTCGGTGAAATCACCGCCTCCGCCCTGGCCGGCGTGCTGACGGAAACCGAAGCCATGACCTTCGTCCGCGAACGCGCCAACGGCATGGCGGCCGCGGCCGCTGCCGCCCCCACCGGCATGAGCGCCGTGGTGGGCGGCGACCCCGCCGAGGTCCTCGCGGCCATCGAAGCCTGCGGGCTTACCCCGGCCAACGTCAACGGCGCCGGCCAGACCGTCGCGGCCGGGACGCTGGACCAGCTCAAGGCCCTCGCCGACAATCCGCCGGCCAAGGCCCGCGTCATCCCGCTGAAGGTCGCCGGGGCGTTCCACACCTCGCACATGTCCCCCGCCGTCGCGGCGCTGCAGGCCCTCCGGCCCACACTGCACCCGCGGAACCCGCAGGTCCCCCTGCTCTCCAACTTCGACGGCGCCGAGGTCACCGATGGTGCCGCCGCCGTCGAAAGCCTGATCGCCCAGGTTTCCCGCCCGGTCCGCTGGGACCTCTGCATGGAGACGCTCGTGAAGCGCGGCGTGACCGGCCTGATTGAACTGGCCCCAGCCGGGACGCTGGCCGGACTCGCGAAGCGCGGCATGCCCGGCGTGAAGACCGTCACAGTCAAGACCCCGGACGATCTGTCCGCCGCCCTGGCCCTATTCGCAGAACTGGAAGGACAGGCATGAGCGTTCCCACCCTGAAGCAGGCGCCCCTGCACGAGAACACCCGCATCATGGGAGTCGGCGCGTACCGGCCCGACGTGATCGTCACCAACGATGACGTCTGCCAGTGGATCGACTCCTCCGACGAGTGGATCCGCCAGCGCACCGGCATCATCACGCGGCACCGGGCCCCCGCCGATGTCAGCGTGATCGACATGGCCGAAGGCGCCGCCCGCGAGGCCCTCCAGAAGGCCGGGATCGAGGCCTCCCAGCTCGGCGCCGTCATCGTCTCCACGGTGACCCACCCCTACGCGACGCCGTCCGCCGCCGCGAGCCTCGCCGACCGCCTCGGCGCGACGCCGGCCCCGGCCTTCGACATCTCCGCCGCCTGCGCCGGTTACTGCTACGGCATCGCCCAGGCTGACGCGCTGGTGCGCTCCGGCGCCGCCGAGTACGTCCTCGTGGTCGGTGCGGAAAAGCTCTCCGACGTCATCGACAACACCGAACGCACCATTTCCTTCCTGCTCGGCGACGGCGCGGGCGCCGTGGTGATCGGCCCCTCCGACACCCCGGGCATCGGCCCGTCAGTGTGGGGCTCGGACGGCAGCAAGTGGGACGCGATCGGCATGACCCACTCGATGTTGGACCTCCGCGAGCTCGCCTCAGCGGGCAAGCAGGGCGGCGCGCTGAGCGCCGAGGAAGCCGCCGTCACGGACGCGGCCTCCTGGCCGACGCTGCGCCAGGACGGCCAGACGGTCTTCCGCTGGGCCGTCTGGGAAATGGCCAAGGTGGCCCAGCAGGCGCTGGACGCCGCCGGCATCTCCGCCGAGGACCTCGCCGCGTTCATCCCGCACCAGGCCAACATGCGGATCATCGACGAGATGGCCAAAAAGCTCAAACTCCCGGAGAGTGTCGTCATCGCGCGGGACATCGCCGACGCCGGCAACACCTCCGCGGCCTCCATCCCCCTGGCTACCCACCGCCTGCTGCTGGAGAACCCGCAGCTCAGCGGCGGGCTTGCACTGCAGATCGGCTTCGGCGCCGGTCTGGTCTTCGGTGCCCAAGTGATCGTGCTTCCGTAGGCGTTCCTGCTTTTCCTTTCTTCAAATCCCACAGCAAACCGAACCCTCGGTTTGAATCATTTACCGCCCGAAGCCGCCGGCACACCGGCAGCCCACGGCAACAACCAGAAAAGGAGCCATCAATGGCTAGCAACGAAGAGATCCTGGCCGGCCTGGCTGAAATCGTCAACGAAGAGACCGGCCTGGCCACCGAGGCTGTCGAAATGGACAAGTCCTTCACCGAGGACCTGGACATCGACTCCATCTCGATGATGACGATCGTCGTCAACGCCGAAGAGAAGTTCGGCGTGCGCATCCCGGACGAAGAGGTCAAGAACCTCAAGACCGTCGGCGACGCTGTCAGCTTCATCGCCAGCGCACAGGCCTAATTCAGGCTCGGCCCGGTCCGGGGGCGCAGCTGCACCCCCGGACCGCGCCATCTGCAGCACCATCCACTGCACCACCCCAGAGTTTTTCAAACGCAGGCCCCGGCAACCGCCCCCAGGTTCCGGATAAAGCAGGCGCACCGACAGAGAGTGATCCCATGGCACGCAAAGTAGTCATTACCGGTCTGGGTGCCACCACACCCATTGGCGGCGATGTCCCCACGATGTGGAAGAACGCGCTGAAGGGCGTCTCCGGCGCGCACACGCTTGAGGACGACTGGGTGGCCAAGTATGAGCTGCCCGTCCACTTTGCCGCACGCGCTTCCAACCCCGCGACCGAGGTCCTGAGCCGGGTCGAGGCCAAGCGCATGGACCCCTCCACGCAGTTCGCCGTCGTGGCCTCCCGCGAGGCATGGGCCGACGCCGGCATCACCGAAATCGACCACGACCGGCTGGCAGTGGCCTTCGCCACCGGGATCGGCGGCGTCTGGACGCTCCTGGACGCCTGGGACACCCTGCGCGAAAAGGGCCCGCGCCGCGTCCTGCCGATGACCGTGCCCATGCTGATGCCCAACGGCCCAGCCGCTGCGGTAAGCCTTGACCTGGGTGCCCGCGCCGGCGCCCACACCCCGGTCTCCGCCTGCGCGTCCGGCACCGAAGCCGTTCACATGGGTCTGGACCTGATCCGCTCCGGCAAGGCCGACGTCGTCGTCTGCGGCGGCGCCGAAGCCGCCATCCACCCGATGCCGATCGCCGCGTTCGCCTCCATGCAGGCACTCTCGCGCCGCAATGACGATCCCGAGCACGCCTCCCGCCCCTACGACATTGACCGCGACGGCTTCGTTATGGGCGAGGGCGCCGGTGCCCTTGTGCTGGAAGCCGAGGAACACGCCTTGGCCCGCGGCGCCCGGATCTACGCCGAGCTGGCCGGCACGTCGGTCACCGCCGATGCCTACCACATCACTGCCCCGGACCCCGAGGGCCTCGGCGCCACCCGCGCACTGAAGGCCGCCATGTTCGACGGCCGGATCCAGCCGGAGGACGTGGTGCACGTCAACGCGCACGCGACCTCCACCCCGGTCGGCGACAAGCCCGAGTACGCGGCCCTCAAGGCCGCCCTCGGCAAACAACTGGACAGCGTTGCCGTCTCGGCCACGAAGTCGCAGATGGGCCACCTGCTGGGCGCCTCCGGTGCGGTGGAAGCCGTGCTGACCGTTATGGCCATCTACGACCGCAAGGCCCCGGTGACCATCAACCTGGAGAACCAGGATCCGGAGATCCCGCTCGACGTCGTCACCACCGCCCGCGAGCTGCCGTCCGGCAGCATCGCGGCGCTGAGCAACTCCTTCGGCTTCGGCGGCCACAACGCCGTGATCGCGGTGCGGAGCATCTAGCCCGACCCGCGCGCAGCACGCCGAGATGACAGATGGCGGCAATGTTCTTGGTGAACATTGCCGCCATCTGTCATCTGGCGTAGCTATGGAGTGTTGTTGCCGGTCCTTCGGAGGAGGCTTAGCCCACTTGGTGGAGCCAGCGCACGGGAGCGCCTTCGGCGGCGTGCCGGAAGGGCTCGAGTTCCTCGTCCCACGCTTCGCCGAGGGCCAGGGACAGCTCATGGTAGACCGCCGAGGGGTCGCCGGCGCCGGATTCGTAGGCGTAGCGGATGCGGTCCTCGGAGACCATGATGTTGCCGTGCACGTCCGTGACGGCGTGGAAGATGCCAAGTTCGGGCGTGTGGGACCAGCGGCCACCGTCAACGCCCTGGCTGGGCTCTTCCGTGACTTCGTAGCGCAGGTGCGCCCAGCCCCGGAGAGCCGATGCCAATTGAGCCCCCGTGCCCGGGTTACCGGTCCACGACAGCTCAGCCCGGAACATTCCGGGCGCTGCTGGCTGAGCAGTCCACTCAAGGTCCGTCCGCTTGTCCACAACCGACCCTATGGCCCACTCTACGTGGGGGCACAGGGCAGTCGGGGCCGAGTGAACGAACAACACACCGCGGGTCAGTGCAACAGACATTCCATCCTCCATAGCTGTAGGTACGTCTTCCCCAACGACCTCTGCCTGGATGTCTGTCTGTTGCGCGGGTCCGTAGTGATGCGGTGGTCCTGGCCAGACTATTAAGTTATTGCCCGGATTCTCCGTGCGACTTGATGCGTGGGAGCTTCAAGCAACACTTGAAAGTTGCCGGGCGTGAGTCTTATTCTGCCGTACCCTACCTAATTACGCCAGTGCAATTCGGCGCGTCTTTTCCGGCGCGCCGCGCGGTGTCCTGGCGCGGATCGTTCGAGGCGGCCGGCGCGGCCCGGGGTGGCGACTTCAGGCCCTCGGATGGGCCTGCTGGTAGCTCTGCCGGAGCCGCTCGACCGAAACATGGGTGTAGATCTGGGTGGTGGCCAGGCTGCTGTGGCCCAGGATTTCCTGCACCGCGCGGAGGTCGGCACCGCCGTCGAGCAGGTGTGTGGCGGCGGAGTGCCGGAGGGCATGCGGTCCGGTGGCGGCGGTGTCCCCCAGCGCTGCCAGCAAGTCGTGGACAACGCTGCGGACCTGCCGCTGGTCGACCCGTTTGCCGCGCGCTCCAAGGAACAGCGCCGGGCCGGAGGTCTCTGTGGCGAGGGCGGGCCGGCCCCGGCGCAGCCAGTCGTCGACGGCGAGCGCCGCCGGCAGACCGTAAGGCACCGTGCGTTCCTTGTTGCCTTTGCCGAGTACCCGGAGGGTCCTGCGGTCGGGATCGAGGTCGTCCACGTCGAGGCCGGCCAGTTCGCCGACCCGGATGCCCGTGGCGTAGAGGAGCTCAACCATGGCCCGGTTACGCAGGGGCAACGGCCCACCCTCGGCGGCAGCGGCTTCGGTGCCTTCGACGAGCCGGAGGACCTGCTGCTGGTGCAGCACACCGGGCAGGGACTTCTCCCGCTTCGGTGCCTTCAGCCGCAGCGCAGGGTCCGCGTCGATCAGTTCCTCGCGGACGGCCCAGGCCGTGAACGCCCTGGCAGTGGCGGAGCGGCGGGCCAGCGTGGCGCGCGACATCCCGGATTCGCTTTGCGAGCCGAGCCAGCGGCGCAGGGTTCCCAGTTCCAGGCCCGCGAGATCCTCCACTCCCTCCGAGGCCGCGAAGCCCAAAAGGCTTCCGACGTCGGCGAGGTACGCGCGCACGGTGTGGGCCGATCGGCCGCGTTCGGCCTCCAGGTAGCGGCCGAAACCCTGGGCGGCGGTGGCCAGTGCGGCCGGGATCTGCTGTGTGGGCACTCCCCTACTCTCGCAGGATTCACCCGGCGATCAAGGAGCCCGGCGGCGAGCCGCGGGTCGGTCCCTGCCGATGCTTCCTGCACTGCGCCATATCGGGCCTCCTGGTTCAGCCCACCGGTCATCCTGCCTTGCCCGACCGCTTCCAGCCGCCGCCGTGCGACTCGGCCAGGCCCAGCAGCCCAAGCCGGCCGAGTCCGGCCCTGACCGAGTCAGCGCTCAGTCCCGCCACGGCGGTGAGCTTTTCGACTGAACTGGTGGTCCGCAGCGGCAGGGCATCGAGCAGGATGAGGTCCTCCAGGGTCAGTCCGTCGTGGATGGCCGCTGGGCCGGACCTAACCTCGGGCAGCGATTCGCCACTGGGCGCGGCGAGCTCCGCGATCTCGCCCGCGTCGGTGACGCAGACTGCCCCGCCCTCGCGGAGCAGCCGGTGGCAACCCGCGGAATTGGCGCTGTGTACCGAGCCCGGCACCGCGCCGACGGCCCTGCCCAGGGTCTCCGCATGGTGGGCCGTGTTCAGGGCGCCGGACCTCCACCGCGCTTCCACAACGACCGTCACTGAGGCCAGCGCGGCGATCAGCCTGTTGCGCTGCAGGAACCGATACCGCGTGGGCGCCGAACCTGGCGGAACTTCGGCCAGGACTGCGCCCTGGTTGGCGACGGCCCGCAGCAGATCCTCATTGCCCGACGGGTAGAAGCGGTCCACTCCCCCTGCCATCACGGCGATGGTGGGCAGGCTCCCGGAGGTGGCGGCGGCCAGGGCCGCCCGGTGGGCGTGCGCATCGATGCCGTAGGCGCCGCCCGAGATGATCGTGAACCCCCTCTGGACCAGCGAATACGCGAGGTCCCCCGTCACGGACGAGCCGTAGGAGGTGCTGTCCCGGGAACCGACCAGCGCTACGGACGTGGCGGCCGGAGGCAGCTCCTGCTCGATGCCGCGCCACCAGAGGCAGATCGGTTCCTGCAGTCCAAGGTCGGCCAGTTGCCGGGGCCAGAGTCCGTCCGATGGAATGATCATGCGTCCGCCGAGCCGCTGCATCGTCGTGAGGTCCCGGTCCGGTGCAAGATCCTGGATCCTCGGCGCCCAGCGTTTGCGGGCCGTCCCCAGGCCCGTCCAGCCACCGCCCGAGCCGTTCTCGTCCAAAAGCCGGAACAGCTCCTGTTCCACTTCGGCACCGGCTGTCAGCTGGCCGGTGGCGATCCTCAACGCGTCCTCGGCCCCGGCGATGCGCACGAGCGCGAGGCCCGCGGCGTCCTGCGGTTCGAACAGCCGGGACAACGCCGCCCGCGCGGTCCGCTCGCTCTCTGTCATGGTGTGGTCCTTTCACGGGCCTGCGATGGGTGGTGGCACTGCGGCGTTCGAGGCACCGCCATGGGCGTAAAGCCCTGCTAGGCGGCGACGGCGGCCTGCCGAAGGTTGAGGGCAAGCCCGATATCGTCCGCCTCCGGTACCTCATGGAGGGCCAAATCCGCCAGTGTCCACGCCAGACGCAGCACGCGGTCGTAGCCGCGTGCTGTCAGTACCCCTCGTTCCAGGGCATGGTCCAGGATCCGCGTAGTGGGGGCGCCGAGCCGCAGGGCACCCCGGAGGACCCGCCCCGGCACCTGGGCGTTGGTTTCCAGGCCGAACGGCAGCAGCCTCTCGAGCTGGCGCTCCCGTGCGGCCTGGACGCGGGCCGCGATGGTGGCGGTATCCTCCTCCGCCGCGGGCTGGCCAAAGTCCGCCAGCGACACCCGCTCCACCTGTAGCTGAATGTCCACCCTGTCCAGCAGCGGGCCGGACATGCGCGCCAAATACCGCCGGCGCACGGTGGGAGTGCAGATGCAGTCGACTCCCTTGCCGGTGGCCTTGCCGCAAGGGCACGGATTGGCTGCAAGAACCAGCTGGAAGCGGGCGGGGTAGGCCGCTGTGCCCGCCGACCGGTGAAGGACCAGTTCCCCGCTCTCCAGCGGCTGCCGGAGCGCGTCGAGGACGCGTCGTTCGTATTCGGGGGCCTCGTCGAGGAACAACACCCCGCGGTGGGCCCGGGACGCCGCCCCGGGCCGCGGCAGCCCGGAGCCCCCTCCGATGATGGCCGCCGGAGTGGCCGTGTGATGCGGGTTCTCATAGGGCGGCCGGCGCACGAGATGCAGGGAGGCCGAGGTCAGCGAGCAGAGCGAATGGATGGCGGTCACTTCCATGGCCTCCGCGTCTCCCAGGTCCGGCAGGAGCCCGGGAAGCCGTTCAGCCAGCATCGTTTTACCCGCCCCCGGAGGACCTGTGAGCAGCAGGTGGTGCGCGCCGGCGGCGGCCACCTCCAGCGCCCTCCGTGCATCCCCCTGCCCGGAGACATCGCGCATGTCCGGCGGCACCAGGGAAGGCACTCCAGCTTCGGCCCCCGATTCGCCAGACTCGGGCGCGGGATCGAAGTCCAAGGCCAGGTCCTGCGGATCGGCGCCGAAATCGAACGCCAGGCGGGCCAGGGTGGCGTAGCCCTGCACGCGGGCGCCTGGCACCAGCTGCGCCTCGGCGGCGTTCGCCTGCGCCACGACGACATCGGCATAGCCAGCGCGTACCGCGGCCATCACCGCAGGGAGGACTCCACGGACCGGCCGCAGCCTGCCGTCGAGGCCCAGCTCGGCGATGAACACTGTCCGGCCCGTGGACCGGACATCGTTCGAGGCCAGCAGCGCGGCCATGGCGATGGCGAGGTCGAAGCCGGAGCCACGTTTGGGCAACGACGCCGGGATGAGGTTGGCCGTGATCTTCCGGCGGCTCAGGGGAATACCGGAGTTCTGAGCGGCCGAGCGGATCCGTTCCTTGGCCTCGTTCAGCGAGGCGTCCGGCAGCCCCAGGATGATAAATGCCGGCAGGGTCTGGCCGATATCGGCCTCCACCTCCACGATGTAGCCGTTCAGTCCGACGAGGGCCACCGAGTAGGTCCGGCCGAGCGCCACCTACCCCACCCCCTTGAGGTGCTCCACGGCGGGCTCGCCGATACCGTCGTCGAGCACGGCGACCACGTCGACCCGCCTCAGCGGCATGCGGAGTTCATGGTCGCGGCACCAAGCCGACGCCAGCCGGTGCAGCCGGGCCAGTTTGTCCACACCGACGGCCTCAAAGGGATGCCCGTAGGCGAGGGACTTGCGCGTCTTCACCTCGGCGATGACCAGCGCGTCGCCGTCGAGCGCCACAATATCGATTTCGCCCTCGGAGCACCGCCAGTTGCGGTCCACGATCCGCATGCCCTGGGCTTCGAGGTATCCGGCGGCGAGTTCCTCCCCGCGCCGGCCCAGCACGTCCTTAGCTCTCATGACCCCAGACTGCGCCGCCACGCGCAAGCAGCACAGAGGGTCAGGCCGCTATGTGGGCAACCGAGCTCGAGGGTGGCGGTGTGGAGGAAGAGTTCACAGACGTTGCCCGGCCACCACCAAAATCAGTTCCCGAGGCCCTCCACCTTGGGCAGGGCGAGCTCCTCGCTCCGCGGGAGTTCTTCGACGTTGACGTCCTTGAAGGTGATTACGCGGACGCTCTTGACGAAGCGGGCGGAGCGGTAGACGTCCCAGACCCAGGCATCCTGCAGCGTCAGGTCGAAGTAGACCTCGCCGTCGGCGCTGCGTGCCTGCAGGTCAACGTGGTTGGCCAGATAGAATCGCCGTTCGGTCTCGACCACGTAGCTGAACAGTCCGACAACGTCGCGGTATTCGCGGTAGAGCTGCAGCTCCATGTCGGTCTCATAGTTTTCAAGGTCCTCGGCACTCATGGTTCCATCTTGCACCATCCGGCGCCGCCCGCGCGCCACGGGACGTCCCGCGGCGCCCGCGGGACTATCGCGGAGCCGGCGTCAGTCCGCGAGCAGCTGCCAGCTCACACGGTGGTAGGGCGTGGGGCCGGCGGCGCGGAGGGCATCCTTGTGGATGGCGGTGCCGTAGCCCTTGTTTACGTCCCAGCCGTAGGCCGGGTATTCGCTGTGCAGCGCGCGCATCATGCCGTCGCGTTCCACCTTGGCCAGGATGGACGCCGCGGCGACGCTCAGGCACTGCATGTCCGCCTTGACCAGCGTGTGCACCGGGGCGTCGCAGCCTGGCTCCGCCGGGCCGTCGTCGAACAGGGAGGGCTGGGTCTCGGGCGAGAGCCAGTTGTGACTGCCGTCCAGGAGCACAACGTCCGGGGTCACGCCGGCGGCCAGCACCGCGAGCCAGGCGCGGGTGCCGGCGAGTCGCAGCGCGGCGACAATGCCGACGTCGTCGATCTCCTTCGCCGAGGCATGCCCGACGGCGGAGGCCACACTCCAGCTCCGGACCAGCGGTACCAGGCGTTCCCGGTCCGCCACCTTGAGCAGCTTGGAGTCCCGCACATCGGCGAGCAGCTTCAGCTCGTGCAGGTCCACGACGGCGATTCCCACACTGACGGGGCCGGCGAGGGCGCCGCGGCCCACCTCGTCGATGCCGGCGAGGAGCCGGGCGCCGGACCCGAGGAAGCGGCGCTCGTAGTCGAGGGTGGGGGCTTCGGACATAACTCGTGACGCTACTTTCCGGCCGGGGCGGGCACGTCGCGGAAGACGTCGGGGTAGTTGTCGAGGGCGGTGATGCGGTTGAGCGGCCAGGCGATGACGGCGGCCTTGCCTTCGATGTCGGCGATGTCCACGAAGCCGCCGTTGGTGTCCGTGTGGGCGCGCGAATCGGCCGAATGGTTCCTGTTGTCGCCCA
Source organism: Arthrobacter sp. 001422645 (assembly GCF_059816125.1). NCBI lineage: Bacteria > Bacillati > Actinomycetota > Actinomycetes > Micrococcales > Micrococcaceae > Arthrobacter > Arthrobacter sp. 001422645. Next base: position 13,247 of record NZ_JCBANT010000021.1, read on the forward strand.
TGACCCAGACCTTGCCGTCGGGAACCACGACGTCGAACTCGCGAACCTGGGGCACTTCGGCGGAGTTGATGTAGGGCTCATCGAGCGGGACGCCGTTAACGGTAAGCCGGCCGCCGCCGTCGCAGCAGGCCACATGGTCACCCGGCAGTCCGACAACGCGCTTCACCAGGTGCTGTTCCGAGTTGTCCGGCAGGAGCCCGATGAATGTCAGCCCGTCCTGCACCCACGTGAACGGGCCCGCATCCTTCGCGGCCGCGGGAACCAGCCAGCCCTGTGTGTCCCTGAAGACCACAACGTCGCCGTGCTCCAGGGCGAAGGGCTCCGGGACCAGCAGGTTGACGAAGATCCTGTCGTTCACGTCCAGGGTGTTGACCATGGATTCGGACGGGATGTAGAAGGCCCGGAAAAGGAAGGTCTTGATCAGGAAGGACAGCACGATCGCGACGAGCACCACCGTGGCCACTTCCTTGGCCCAGAGGAACATGGGGGTGTGGTTCTCCCGGGCCTTCGCCCGGCGCGCCCGCTTCGACGCGGCGCCCGCATGGGCAGGTCCCCCCGCGGCCGGAACGTCCCGGACATCGGCATCGGGGCCGGACGCGTCGGGGCCAGTGGCGCCGGTGCCGGAAGCGTCGGTGTCAGAAGTGCCATGGCCAGTAGCGTCGGGGCCGGAAGTGACGCGGGACCGGGCGTCCGGGGCAGCACCGTAGCCGCCGTCCACGGGGGCCTCCGGGGCGGGGATCGGGGAGGAGGTCACCCGGGGCTGGTCCTGCCCCCGCGGATCAGGAGTCCGGGGTCCGGTCTCGGGCATCTACTGTCCGTTCTTCGCTGTGGTCGTGGTGGTTTCAGGAGGCCGTTCTACTGCTGTAAATCTATCAAGCGGCCAGATGATCTGTACGGGTCTGCCGATCACCCGGTCCAGCGGCACCATGCCTCCGCCGGGGGCACCCAGAAGACTGCGGGAATCTGCCGATTGTGAGCGGTGGTCCCCCATCAGCCAGAGCCGGCCCGGGGGAACGATCACACTGAACTGCAGTTTGCTCGGGGAGTCGCCCTCGTGGAGGTAGGGTTCCGCGACCGGCTGTCCGTTGATGGTGAGTTTGCCACCGGCGTCGCAGCAGATGACCCGGTCTCCGGGGAGCCCGATCACCCGTTTGATGTAGGTGTTGTCGCCTCCGGACAGGCCTATCCAGTGCCCGACGCCGCTGAGAAAGTCCAGCACGGGGCCGTTGCCGCTGTTCAGCGGGGCGAAGGAGCCGCGTCCGTCGAAGACGACAATGTCGCCGCGGCCCACAGGGTCGTCCCGGAAGTCCGTCCGCGACACAACGATCCGGTCGCCCTCCTGGAAGAGCGGCTCCATCGAGGCAGAGGGGATGTAGTAGACATCGAGCCACAGTGACCGGACCAGCCCGCCGATGAGGACGGCCAAGACCACGGCCGGCAACACAAAACGCCAGCCGAGTTTCCTGGGCTGGCGTTTTGTGTGTTCCATGAGCCGTATCCTTCTAACGCTTTTCTGAAGTGAACAGCGCTGTTGCGGATGCTCCGGCGCTGGCCGGACACGGTCCGTGGACCCGCGATGGAAAACTCCGGAGAAAGCCGGAAGAGTCTTACTTGCCGGTCTGGAAGTCGCGCTTTTCCTTGATCTTCGCGGCCTTGCCGCGCAGGTTGCGCATGTAGTACAGCTTGGCGCGGCGCACGTCACCCTTGGAGACGACCTCGATCTTGTCGATGATCGGGGAGTGCACCGGGAAGGTACGCTCCACGCCGACGCCGAAGGAGACCTTGCGGATGGTGAAGGTTTCGCGCAGGCCGTCGCCGTGGCGGCCCAGGACGAAGCCCTGGAAGACCTGGACGCGGGAGTTCTTGCCTTCGATGATGTTCACGTGAACCTTGAGGGTGTCACCCGCACGGAAGACGGGAACATCGGTGCGCAGCGAGGCTGCGTCTACGGAATCGAGAATATGCATTGATTCACTCCTGGTGAACGCCACAGGTCCTTCACGTTGGGTCACGGCGGCCAAGCCCGGGCGCGGATGCGGCCCGGAAATTCCCGCCGAAAATTTGTCGATCCGGCTCCGCCAGGACTTGGCGGCGGCCGGGGTGCCGCGCTGTTGGTGACGCTCCCCCTGTGGCAGGTTCGCACCCAGCAGGCACAAGGACTAATTTTGCCACACCCGGGGCCTTCCAGCCAATCCGGTCAGGCGGAGTCCCCAACGGCGTCGGCGCGGCGCTTGAGGTGACCGTCGACGACGTCGTACCCGAGGTCCGCGAAAGCGGTGCGGTCCGCGCGGGGCAGCTTGGCGGCGTCGAACTCCTCCAGCAGGTCCGGGCGCCGTTCGGCGGTGCGCCGGTACTGTTCGTGCCGGCGCCACTGGGCGATCTTGCCGTGGTTGCCGCTGAGCAGCACGGCCGGGACGTCGCGGTCCCGCCAGCTGGAAGGCTTGGTGTAGACCGGGTACTCCAGCAGCCCGTCCGAGTGCGATTCCTCCACGAGGGACTCGGGGTTGCCGACGACGCCGGGCAGCAGACGCCCGATGGCTTCCACCATGGCCAGCACCGCCACTTCACCGCCGTTCAGGACGTAGTCGCCCAGGCTCATCGGCCGCACGGTGAAGTGCTCGGCGGCCCATTCCATCACGCGCTCGTCGATGCCTTCATAGCGTCCGCAGGCGAACACCAGCCGGTCTTCTCCGGCCAGTTCATGGGCCGCGGCCTGGGTGAAGCGCTCCCCCGCCGGCGACGGAACAATGAGGACCGGCTTCGACGCTTCCGGCCCGGCTTCCGCTTGTCCGGCGGCGTCGGGTCCGGCAGCGCCCTGCCCGGAAGTGTCCTCGCCGGCCGCGTGCTGGCCGGCGGCCGCTACCGTGGCCAGCGCCTGCGCCCACGGCTCGGGCTTCATGACCATGCCGGCGCCGCCGCCGTACGGGGTGTCATCCACGGTCCGGTGGCGGTCCGTGGTGAAGTCCCGGAGGTCATGGACGTTCAGCTCCAGCAGGCCGTCCTGGCGCGCCTTGCCGATCAGCGAAAGTTCCAGCGGGGCCAGGTATTCGGGGAAGATGCTGACGACGTCGATCCTCATTTAGGCGTTGTCTCCGGCGTCGGCGCGGTCTCCGGAGGTGCCGGCGGCTGCGGACGTCTGCGCGTCGCCGGACTTGGCCTCTTCCTCGGCGTTGACGTCAAAGAGGCCCGGCGGAGGGGTGACCAGCACATAGCCCTCTCCGACGTTGACCTCGGGAACGATCTGCTCCACGAAGGGGATCAGGATTTCCTTGCCGTCGGTCGCGGTAACCACCAGCAGGTCCTGGACCGGGAGGGTGTGGAGGCCGGAAACCTTGCCCACCACCTGGTCACCCACGCGGACCTCCAGGCCTTCGAGCTCGTGCTCGTACCAGCCTTCGTCGTCGTCATCGTCGTCGAGGTCTTCGGTTTCGATGAACAGCTTGGCGCCGCGCAGGGTCTCCGCCTCGTTGCGGGTCTCAATCTCCTCGAACGCGAGCAGCAGGATGTCCTTGTTCCAGCGGGCGCTGAGGATGGTGAGCGGGCCGGCCGAGGCTGGCTCAACCACGAACATGGTGCCCGGGACGAAGCGGTCGCCGGGCGCATCGGTGAGCACCTGGACGGTTACTTCGCCGCGGATGCCGTGGGGCTTGCCGATTCGTGCCACCTGAAGCTGCATCTGTTCCTCTGTTCGGGGTTGGTGAGTCTGGGTCTACTGGTAATGACCGGAAATCCGGGGAAAACAGTCCGGCCCCTCCACCATTATCTGGTGAAGGGGCCGGACTCAAGACAAGTGTTGCTGAAAGCGTTACCGGCGGCGGTCGGTGTCGACGACGTCGACCCTGACCGGCTCGCCATCCGCCAGTGCTGCCACCACAGTGCGCAGTGCGCGTGCAGTGCGGCCCTGGCGTCCGATCACCCGTCCGAGGTCGTCCTGATGAACGCGCACTTCGAGGGTGTCCCCGCGGCGGTTGTTCTTCGCACTGACCTTGACATCCTCAGGACTGTCAACGATCCCGCGGACGAGGTGTTCGAGCGCTTCTGCCAGCAATTTACTCAGCCTCGGTGGTCTCTGCTTCGGCGTCGGCGGGAGCCTCGGCTGCGTCGTCCTTCTTGGCCTTCTTGGTGATGGCTTCCGGGATGATCACGGAACCCTTTTCCGGGGCAACAAAGGCAGCCTTGGGAGCCTTGGTCTTCAAGGTGCCCTCCTGGCCCGGGAGACCCTTGAACTTCTGCCAGTCACCGGTGATCTTGAGGATCGCGGCAACCTGCTCGGACGGCTGTGCGCCGACGCCGAGCCAGTACTGGGCACGGTCCGTGTCGACCTCGATGTACGAGGGCTCTTCGGTCGGGTGGTACTTGCCGATCTCTTCGATGGCACGGCCATCACGCTTGGAGCGTGCATCCATGACGACGATACGGTAGTACGGTGCGCGCATCTTGCCAAAGCGCTTAAGGCGAATCTTTACGGCCACTTTTGTGGTCACTCCTGTTTCTGAAACGGGGTCGAGCCCGGCGTTCTGCACCCGTGGGGCGGGCCATACTAGGGGGTTCTAAAAGGACAAGATCCAGACGCGGAGAGAGGGGCCACGCAGATCGAGTACCTGTTTATTGTGCCAGATCAGCGGCGGGATTTCGACTTGACACCCGCAACCGGTCCATTCAGTGGCCTGTCAGTGCCCCAGGTGCGTCAGGAAGTCCAGACGTAGAGGCCGGTTTTGCTGGCGGGATCGACGGCGGTGGCCAGTTCGGCGAGTTGCCGGACGTAGCGCGCAGCCTGCTCCGCACCGAAAGGCATGTCCTCCTCGGCGGCCCAGGATTCGGCGACGTCGTCCAGCACGACCTCCTCGCCCTCCGTCTCATAGGTGAGCAGCTCGGCCAGGGCGCGGACCATCGCCGGCGGCACGCCGAGAAGGGAGTCGCTGGCCACATCCACCATGGCCAGCTCGTAATCGGCTCCGGAGGCGTGGACGGCAGTACCGGCAAGGTCACCCAGGCGCTCGACTTCGAAGTCGGTGATGTCCGCGATCCGGACGGCCCCGGCTGCCGCAGCGGCCCCGCCGTCGAGGGCGGCGGCACGCTTGAGGGCTTCGACGTGCGTGGAGACAAAGACTTCGGTGAATCCCATGGAACTCGTCCTTAGCTGTTCGGCGGCGCTGGTCCGCTGTTTGAGGCGTCGCTTCAGCCTAGCCGCTTCAGCCCACGCCGGCGCCCGGACGGGACTTGCCCTCCCCTGGCCGCGGCCAATGAACATAGACCCACCATGTCCGTTCCTGGCCGCGAGAACTGGACATGCTCCGCGTTCCTGCCAGCCACACCGGCGCCCGGACGGGACATGCCCTCCCCTGGCCGTGGCCAATGTACATGAAGCCACTTTGTCCATTCCTGGCCGCGCCCCGTGGGCATGCTCCGCGTTATTGCCGGCGAAAAGTGGACATGCTCCGCGTTGCTGCCAGCCACACCGGCGCCCGGACGGGACATGCCCTCCCCTGGCCTGCGCGAATGAACATAGACCCACTCTGTCCGTTCGCTGACTCCTGCGCTGGACATGTCCCTGAAGTCAGGGCGACAAAGTCCAGCACTCCGAGTACAGCAGGCCGGCGTCGCAAGGAAAGACCGGCACTCAGCGGACGGCGACGCGGATCCGGTTACGCCACGGGTCTTCGAAGCGAAGTTCGGCTCCGGTGTGGTGGGACTGGACGCCGGCGGTCTTGAGTCGGTCGGCGAGGGATCCGAGGTCGTCTCCGGCCGGTACTTCGATCAGCACCTCGCCGAGGCCCAGGGTGTCGCGGCGCGGACCGGCGCCGCGGCTGTTCCAAACGTTCATGGCCATGTGGTGGTGGTATCCGCCGGCGGAAACGAACAGTGCCTGGCCGTGCCAGCCCGCCGTCTTTTCGAACCCGAGGGTGCCGACGTAGAAGTCCTGCGCCGACTGGACGTCGCCCACCTGCAGGTGGACATGTCCGACGCCGGCCTCCGCCTCGCGCTGGCCGGCCAGGGACGCCTCGGTCAGGTGCTGCTCGAGGTAGCGCTGCGGCGGCAGGGCGAGGCTGTCCATCACAACGTTCTTGCCGTCCCAGGACCAGGCGTCGCGGGGCCGGTCCCAGTAGAGCTCGATGCCGTTGCCTTCGGGGTCATTGAAGTAGAAGGCCTCGCTGACGAGGTGGTCGGCGCTGCCGGTAAAGGACTGCGGCTCTAACTGCGCTGCACTGGCGACGGTGGCGGCCAGCGAGGACTGGTCCTCGAACAGCAGGGCGGTGTGGAAGAGGCCGGCCTCGCCGCGGGAGGGAAGGTTCAGCCCGGGCGCCGGGGCCAGGTGCACCAGCGGCTTCTGCCGCCGGCCGAGGTAGAGGCCGCCGTCCTGCTCGGCCACGATGTCGAGGCCGAGGGCGCGCTGGTAGTAGTCGGTCATGAGCTTCATGTCGCCGACCTTAAGCATCACAGTGCCCATGGTGAGTTCGGCGGGAAGGAGATCCTGGGTGCTGGCTTCTGGGGTCATTTCATCGCTCCGGTGCTACGGGGGCCACCGTCCGTCGATGACCCTTCATAGATATAAATTACTTGAAGCTTCAATTTATTCCTAATGGAGCCGGCAGGTTCCTACCGGACCAGTTGCCCCCGCAGCACGATCTTCTCCAGGTTCTGCAGGGTGGCCAGATGAAGGCGCGGGTCCTCGGCGCAGACCAGGACGTCGGCGCTGGCGCCCTCGGTGATGCCGTCCGCCCGCAGCCAGTCCCGCGCGGCCCAGGCGCCGGCGTCGAGTGCCGCCCCGGCCGGGAGTCCGGCGGCATGCAGCGCCTGGAGTTCGTCCACGATGCGCCCGTGTTTGATGACGCTGCCGGCGTCCGTTCCGGCGTAGATCGTGACGCCGGCTTCGAAGGCTGCCAGGACGCGTTCGGCCCTCCGCTCCCAGAGAGCGCGCATGTGCGCCGCATAGCGCGGGAACTTGGCCTCGGCCTGGGCGGCGATCTCGGGGAACGTGGCAATGTTGATCAGCGTCGGGACGATCGGCACGCCCTGTTCGACGAACCGCCTGGCTATGACCACATCACGTCCGCGATCGGCGCCACCGAAATTGCCCGCTACGGCACCGCCATGCTGTGCTACGTCACGCCCAAGGAACACCTCGGACTGCCCAACAAGGACGACGTGAAGACCGGGGTCATCACCTACAAGATCGCCGCCCATGCCGCCGATCTCGCCAAGGGCCATCCAAGAGCGCATAAACGCGACGATGCCTTGTCCAAGGCACGGTTCGAGTTCCGCTGGCGGGACCAGTTCGCGCTGTCCCTGGACCCGGTGACGGCCGAGGCTTTCCACGATGAGACGCTCCCCGCGGAGCCGGCCAAGACGGCCCATTTCTGCTCGATGTGCGGGCCCAAGTTCTGTTCCATGCGGATCAGCCAAGACATCCGGGACGAATTTGGCACCGGCAGCAACGGCCCGGCGGACCCGCAGGCCGCGGTGGCGGCGGGCATGCGGGCGAAGAGCAGCGAGTTCCTCGCCTCGGGCGGCAAGGTCTACCTGCCGGCGCCTGCGGTGGGCGGACCTGCCACCGGCTAGGACGCGTGCGCGTGCTGTTGCCGGCCGACGTCGGCGATGAACGAGCGGATGACCCGGTTGCCCTCGGCTGAATCCTGGGGCCGGTGCCCGCCCGCCGCGGTGCGGTGCAGGGCGCCCGTCTCCCGCAGGTAGCCGGCGATCTCTTCGTAGAGCGGTTCCCACCCGCCGGTCAGGACCAGGGTGGGGACGCCGGGGACGATCTGCAGCGGGGCCTCCCACGGCGGGGCCTGCAGGCGCAGGCGGCGCGCCTCGCGCTGGTCCTCCGGGCGCGGGGCGCCGAGGGTCGCTTCCGCGGGGGTGTGGGCCGCGAACACCCGGCGGACGAATTCTCGGTGGAAATCCTCGTCGCCCAGGTGGTGGCGGACCTCGAAAAGCGGCTGCATCAGCGCCCGGTGCGCCGCGGTGGCCGGCAGCTCCGCGGTGAGCGAGAGGCACGCCGGTTCCACGAGGGTCAGCGACTGCACCAGGTCGGGACGTTCGACGGCGGCCATCATCGCCGCGATGGCACCTTGGGAATGCGCGACGACGTGGCCGCCGGCCTCGCCGCGGCCGTCGTCGGCGAGGGCACGCAGGACGATGGCGGCATCGGCGGCGAAGTCGGTTTCCAGCGGCTCGGCGACCGGGTCAAACCCGTGGCGGCGCAGGAACAGCGCGTCGTAGCTCAGCGCCATGCCATGCTGTTTCGGCCATGCCGCAGCGCCGAAGCTGCCCGCCCCGTGGACGAAGACTACGCGCTGCTTGAACATGGTCTAACCCTATGGCACCGGCCCCGCAACGGGGCCGGCGACATTGCGGCCGGCAGGGCCTATTTCCCGCCGCCCAGGAACTTGTCGAAGCCCTTGGGCAGGTTCAGCTGGGAGGCATCGAAGTCGCCGCCCTGCTGGCCGAACGAGGCACCGGTCGGAAGGGCCTTGGCGCCCGCGGCACGCCGGGCCTCAGCGTCCTTGAGCTCCTGCGCGGCCTTGGCCGGGTTGCCGGAACGCGCCTTCTTCTTGGGCGCGCTCTTGGCGCCCTTGCGGGCACCTCCGCCGCCGCCCATGCCGGGCATCCCCGGCATTCCGGGCATTCCGCCGCCGGCAGCCATCTTCTTCATCATCTTCTGGGCCTGGGCAAACCGTTCCAGCAGGCCGTTGACCTCGGAGACGTGCACACCGGAACCGCGGGCAATACGGGCCCGGCGGGAGCCGTTGATGATCTTTGGCGCGACGCGTTCGTGCGGTGTCATGGACCGGACGATCGCCTCGACACGGTCGATTTCACGCTCGTCGAACTGCTCCAGCTGCTGCCGGATGTTCTGCGCTCCGGGCATCATCATGAGCATCTTCTTCATGGAACCCATGTTGCGGATCTGCTGCATCTGGGCCAGGAAGTCATCCAGGGTGAAGTCCTCCTGGTCGGCGAATTTCTTCGCCATCCGGGCGGCTTCGTCCTTGTCCCAGTTCTGTTCAGCCTGCTCGATCAGGGTGAGGACGTCACCGAGGTCCAGGATGCGTGAGGCCATACGGTCCGGGTGGAAGAGTTCGAAGTCGTCCAGGCCTTCGCCGGTGGACGCGAACATCACGGGCTTGCCGGTGACGGAGGAAACCGAGAGCGCGGCACCGCCGCGGGCGTCGCCGTCGAGCTTGGAGAGCACAATGCCGGTGAAGTTGACGCCTTCGTCGAAGGCCATGGCCGTGTTGACGGCGTCCTGGCCGATCATGGCGTCCACCACGAACAGCACTTCGTTCGGAACGATGGCGCGGCGGATCTGGCGCGCCTGCTCCATCATCTCCGCATCGACGCCGGTCCGGCCGGCGGTGTCAACGATCACGACGTCGTGCAGCGTGCGGCGCGCTTCCTCGACGCCGGCGCGGGCGACGGAGACCGGGTCGCCCGCCGGGTGCTCCAGTTCGGTGGAGGTGGCGCCCGGGTGCGGGGCGAAGACCGGCACCCCGGCGCGCTTGCCCACCACCTGGAGCTGGGTGACGGCGTTGGGGCGCTGCAGGTCACAGGCCACCAGCATGGGGCTGTGGCCCTGCGCCTTGAGGTACTTGGAGAGCTTTCCGGCCAGGGTGGTCTTACCGGCACCCTGCAGGCCGGCGAGCATGATGATGGTGGGACCGGTCTTCGCGAGGCGGATCCGGCGAGTCTCACCGCCCAGGATCTCGACGAGCTCCTCGTTGACGATCTTCACGATCTGCTGGCCCGGGTTCAGCGCCGCGGACACCTCGGCGCCGAGGGCACGCTCGCGCACCCGTCCGGTGAATTCGCGGACCACGGGCACGGCAACGTCAGCGTCCAGGAGGGCACGCCGGATCTCGCGGACTGTGGCGTCAACGTCCGCCTCGGTCAGGCGGCCCTTGCCACGGAGATTCTTGAAGGTTGCTGTCAACCGGTCAGAGAGTGAATTGAACACGCGCCGTGCACTTCTTTCAGTGGATCTACGGATGGCGGCCGGTGCGGCACGCCAGCGTCGCGACTGAAGTTCGCCTGAACGAACCGCCTCGACAACGGGACTCGACTATCTAGGGTACCAAGACGCGCGTTCAAGATGGCATGCTGACTTAGGTGACCAGCCAAACAACAGTGAAAACCCTGCTCATCCTGGGCGCCTCGGGCGACCTCACCGGCAGGCTCCTGCTGCCGGGCCTCGCCCGGCTCGTGTCCCGGGGCCGCGCCGACGGCCTGACCCTGGTGGGTGCCGGCTCGGATGACTGGACCCCGGACCAGTGGCTGGAGCGCCTCGAGGAGTCCTTCGCCGACGCCACCTCCCAGGCCGGCGCGTCCGGCCGTCGGGAGCTGAAGCAGATCCGGGAATCCACCAGCTACCACCAGCTGGACGTCACGGCAGACGGGCAGCTCGCCGGCCTGCTGGCGCAGCTGGAGGGGCCCGTGGCCGTCTACTTCGCGCTGCCGCCACGCGTCAGTCAGCTGGCCTGCGAGGCGTTGGACCCGGGCCAGGTGCCCGCCGGGACGCGCCTGGTCATGGAGAAGCCGTTCGGTTCCAGCGAGGCGTCCGCCCGCCAGCTCAATGAAACCCTGGCCGCCCTGGTCCCGGAGGACCACATCCACCGGGTGGACCACTTCCTGGGCAAGGCGACGGTGCTGAACATCCTGGGACTGCGCTTCGCCAACACCTTCCTGGAGCCGGTGTGGAACCGCGGGCACATTGAAAAGGTCGAAATTGTCTTCGACGAGGACCTCGCGCTGGAGGGGCGCGCCCGCTATTACGACGGCGCCGGCGCCCTGCGCGACATGATCCAGAGCCACCTTCTGCAGATCATGGCCCTGATGGCGATCGAACCGCCCGCCTCGGTGGATGAGCGGGACCTCCGCGACGCCGTGGCCACGGTGCTGCGGGCCAGCAGCATCAAGGCCCCCTACGCGAAGAGCACCCGCCGGGCCCGGTACACCGCGGGCTCGATCGGCGGCCGGACAGTGCCGGACTACGCCAAGGAAGAAGGCGTCGACGCCGCCCGCGGCACCGAGACGCTGGCCGAGGTGGTGGTGGAGATCGACAACTGGCGCTGGCAGGGCGTCCCGTTCATCCTGCGCTCCGGCAAGGCCCTGGGCTTCAAACGCAAGGAAGCCGTGGTGACGTTCCGGCCGGTGCCGCACCTGCCCCGGGGCTTCACCGGCGTGGACTCCCCCAACCAGCTCAGGATCGGCTTCGGGCCGGACACCCTGCAGTTCGACGTCGATGTGAACGGCCCCGGCGACGTCCTCAGCCTGGACCGCGCCACCCTCCAGGCCGAACTGAGCGGCTCCGAGCTGCTGCCCTACGGGGAGGTCCTGGAGGGCGTCCTGACCGGCGACCCCCTGCTCTCCGTCCGCGCCGACACTGCGGAAGACTGCTGGCGGATCCTGGAGCCCGTCCTCAAGGCCTGGGCCAGGGACAGCGCCCCGCTGGAGGAGTACGCCGCCGGGAGCGACGGGCCGGAAGGCTGGCAGGCGGACTGACGGGCGCCGACCATCCGCGGGCTGGTGCGGGTGTGGGTGGTGGGGGTGCACAGGTGCGGGCCGGCGTCGGGCCTTCTGGCGACGCGGTTCACCCTCCACGACGCGCAATCAGCCGGACGACACCCGAACACCGCCGCGTCAGACACTTTCCGCATCGCCAGAACCTGCACGCCTCGCCGGACAATTGGCGCAGCGCCGGACCAATCGCGGCGCGCCGCGCCCTTTGTGCAACGGCAAGCACATCGCTAGTCGATGGACACTTCGCCCAGCACCAGGCCGTTTGTGCAGCGTGGAGATGCGGGTGCTGGCCGACCTCATCTCCTGGCGACGCGATTCCCCCTCCACGACGCGCAACTAACCTGACGACACCCGAATACCGCCGCGTCAGACAATTCACGCGTCGAGGGGCCCGTTGCGCGTCGATGGACACTCCGCGCGTCGCCAGGCACGTCGAACGCCGCGCCAGACCCCCGCGCGCCGATGGACCACTCGCGTGCCGGGGCGCCCCGGGAAGCGGCGGAAGGTGCGGCCCGCCGTCGGGCGTTATCCCGAAGCCAGCGGGCACAACACAGCGGGCCGGGTACCTTTTCAGGTTCCCGGCCCGCTGTTTTGTTTGAAGCTGAGTGGCGCGTAGCTGCTGGTTAGATGGCAGCCGATCCGCGTTCACCCGTGCGGACCCGTACTGCCTCAAACACATCCATCGTCCAGACCTTGCCGTCTCCGGCCCGGCCGGTGTTCGAGCTGGCGATGATGACATCGAGGATGTCGTCCGCCTGTTCGTCGGTGGCCAGGACCTCTACCCGGATCTTGGGGAGCAGGTCCACGTTGTACTCGGCGCCGCGGTACACCTCGGTGTAGCCCCGCTGCCTGCCGTAGCCGCTGGCGGCGCTGACCGTGAGGCCCTGCACGCCGTAGGCTTCGAGCCCTTCGCGGATGGTGTCGAGCTTTTCCGGCCGGACGATTGCTGTGATCAGTTTCATGCCTCCACACTTTCCTTGCCTGCTGCTGCGGTCTTCTTGCCATTGGACGAGGCGTCCACCGTCTCGGCAGCCGGGGCTGCCGTGGCTGCGCCCTGGGCCTTGCCGGTGATGAGCTCGTGCAGCGGGGTGAAGCTTCCGCCGTGACCGCCCACACCGAATTCGTATGCGGTTTCGGCGTGCAGGCTGAGGTCAACGCCCACCACTTCCTGCTCCTGGGAGACCCGGAAGCCCATGGTCTTGTGGATGGCGTAGGCGATGATCGCGGTCATCACTGCGGAGTACGCGATAGCGATACCGGCAGCTGCGAGCTGGGCCCAGAGCTGTGTGAGTCCGCCGCCGTAGAAGAGGCCGCCGCCGACACCCTCAACTGGGAGGGCAATGAAGCCCAGAGCGACGGTACCGATGATGCCGGAGACCAGGTGGACACCGACGACGTCGAGCGAATCGTCAAAGCCCCAGCGGAACTTGAGGCCGACGGCGAGGGCGGATGCCGCACCGGCGACGACGCCGAGGCACAGTGCGCCGATCGGGCTGACGTTGGCGCAGGCCGGGGTGATGGCAACCAGGCCGGCAACCACACCGGAGGCGGCACCGAGCGATGTCGGGTGACCGTCGCGGATGCGTTCCGTGATGAGCCAGCCGAGCATGGCCGCTGCGGGGGCTGCGAGGGTGTTGACCCAGATCAGGCCGCCCTGCTCCGCCGTCGTTGCTGCGCCGCCGTTGAAACCGAACCAGCCGAACCACAGGATCGCGGCACCGAGCATCACGAACGGGATGTTGTGCGGGCGGTGGTTGGGGTCCTTGCCGAAGCCCTTGCGGTTGCCGATGATCAGCACGAGGATCAGCGCGGCGACACCGGCGTTGATGTGGACCACCGTGCCGCCGGCGAAGTCAATCGCCGGGCCGAGAGCCTGGCCGATTGCGCCTTCCGGGCCGAACAGCCCGCCGCCCCAGACCATGTAAGCCAGCGGGCAGTACACCAGCGTGACCCAGACAGGGACGAAGACGGTCCAGGCGCCGAACTTGGCGCGGTCAGCGATCGCGCCGCTGATCAGGGCGACGGTGATGATGGCGAAGGTGGCTGCGTAGCCCACCTTGATGAGTCCGTCAGGAGTGTCGATGCCCTCCAGCCCGAAGGTGGCGAACGGGTTGCCCACCATCTGCATGAAGCCCTCGCCTGAGCTCATCGAGGCGCCCCAGAGCACCCAGACCACACCGACCATGCCGATGGAGATGAAACTCATCATCATCATGTTCAGTGCAGCCTTGGCGCGCGTCATGCCGCCGTAGAAAAATGCGAGTCCTGGTGTCATGAACAGCACGAGCGCTGCTGCCACCATCAGCCATACGTGACCTGCGGTAAGTTCCATGGTGCACGTCCTCCCTTTTAGAAGCGAATCTTTTGGGTGTTTTGCGGAGTTCTCCGCATGCCTCAACGCTGTTTGCGTTCTAAGAAGAGTTTGTCCGTGGCGTGTTTCGCCGGTGGAGGAATTAGATTGCCGGGTTGTTACAAGAACCTCCCGGAAGTAAATGGTGTAAATCCTTCTTGTTACGGTTATGTTTCACGCGTTCCAACACCGCCTCTCCCGCACGCCCGCATCGCCAGGAAGCCATCACGATGAGTAAGACCCCCCGCCCCGCGGGTTCCCCGCCGCAGACCACTGCCCGGAACACCGGCAAGCCGGTGCTGCCCCGCGACATCAAGGTGATGTTGGTCGCGGCCTTCCTCATCGCCCTCGGCTTCGGCCTGGTGGCCCCGGTCCTCCCCCAGTTCGCCACCACGTTCGACGTCGGCGCGACGGCGGCCGCTGTGATCGTGAGCATCTTCGCGTTCATGCGGCTGGTGTTCGCCCCCGCCGGCGGGGCGCTGATCGTCCGGCTCGGGGAACGGCCGGTGTACGTGGCGGGCCTGCTGATCGTTGCGGTATCCACCGCGGCCTGCGCCTTCGCCCAGGACTACTGGCAGCTGCTGGTCTTCCGCGGCCTCGGCGGTGCAGGCTCGGTGATGTTCACGGTCGCGTCGATGGCCCTTGTGGTCCGGCTGGCGCCGCCGGAGAGCCGCGGCCGGGTCTCCGGGGCATACGCCTCGGCCTTCCTGATCGGCAATGTGTGCGGGCCGGTGGTGGGCGGCCTGCTGGCCGGGTTCGGCCTGCGCGTGCCCTTCCTTGTCTACGCGGCCGCCCTGGTCCTGGCCGCCTTGGTGGTGCAGACGCAGTTGAGCCACGTGCCGGCCGCCTCCCGCCCGGGCGGCAGCACTGCGCCGGCAATGGAACTGCGCGAGGCACTCCGGGACAGCGCGTACCGGGCGGGACTGTTCTCCAGCTTCGCCAACGGCTGGGCCACTTTTGGCGTGCGGATGGCCACGGTGCCGCTCTTCGCTGTCGCCGCCCTGAACGCGGGGCCGGAATCGGCGGGCTGGGCCCTGGCGGTGTTCGCCGCGGCCAACGCCGTGGCGCTGACGTTCTCCGGCAAACTCGCGGACAGCCTGGGCCGGAAACCCCTGATGATCTCCGGCCTGCTGGTGACGGGCACCGCGACGGCGGCCATCGGCTTCACGCACGAACTGCTGTGGTTCCTCCTCGCCACTGCTGTGGCCGGCATTGGCTCGGGTCTGCTGGGCCCGGCCCAGCAGGCGGCCATGGCCGATGTGATCGGTAATGAGCGTTCCGGCGGCCGCGTGCTCGCCATCTTCCAGATGACGGCCGACACCGGCGCGATCATCGGCCCGGTGCTGGCCGGGCTCCTCGCAGACCGGCTGGGCTACGGCTGGGCTTTCGGCGTCACGGGCGGCGTCCTGGTGGCGGCCGCCGCCGGTTGGCTCCTGGCCCGGGAGACGTTCAAGCGTCCGTCGTCCTGAGTCGCGGTCGGCGGGCCTTCCGGTATTGGCTAGGCTGGGTGCAAACCAACCACAACTGCTGGAGAATCCGTCATGCCCGATACTGACCATCCGCCGAACGGCACGGAGCCCGCCTCCACCAGGCCCCGCCCCTCCCGCAGGGCCAGGCTGCGGCTGATCGGGGTGATCGCGGCCCTGGCGGTCGTTGCTCTGATCGCCGTCCTGCTCACCGTGTCCGGAAACCCGAACCAGGCCTCCGGGAACGCCGACGCCGCGCCCCAGGTCAAGCCGACGCAGACCACGCCGGCCACTCCGCTTGGCAAGGCACCGGCAGTCACCTACTACAAGCAGACACCGCCCCCCGCCGGCTCGCCGTTGGAGAAAGTGGAACCGCTGGAGCTGACGGTCAAGAACGAGCCCGTAGGAACCACCCTGAACAAGGGCACTGTAGGAATTTCGCTGGAAGCGACCGACCTCGCAGATCCCACCCTGAGCTCCGCCAATGCCTCGATGGTGACGCTCCTCAAGGACTCCGACGACACCGTGCTTCGTTTCGGCGGCAACGCCGTCGACCGCCGGTTCTTCTGGACCTCCTCGGGCGAAACGCTGCCGGCAAACTACAAAGGAGACAAGGCCCACCCCGCCAAGGTGGTCACCCCCCAGGACTTGGAACGCGTCGCCACCCTCTTGGACGCGACCAACGCCAAGATCAGCCTCACCGTGGACCTGGGACACTACGATCCCGCCCGGGCCGCGGACATGATCAAGCACGCGTCCCGGATCTTTGGCAAAAGGCTGCTGAGCTTCACCGTCGGCAACGAACCGAACGGGTTTGCCTACACAAAACTGCGCCCGGCCAGCTATGGCATCGAGGAATACGCCGTGGAGCTCAAGGCCTATGCCGAAGCCATCCACGCGGCCGCCCCCGGCGTCGTGATCTCCGGGCCCGGTGTGTACGACCAGAAATGGTGGAAGCCGTTTATCGACGCCGAGCTTCCGCAGAAGAAGGTTCTGTCGTTCCACAACTACCCGCTCTTCAGCTGCAAGGATTCGAAGTCGAACGCCTTCCCCACTATCCCCAACCTGCTGGGCGCGGCGACCCACCAGCGCGCCGAGGACTATCAGAAGCACGCCCTCGACGCCGCAAAATCGGCCGGGCTTGAGACCTGGCTTGCGGAGACGGGCATGTCCGCGTGCCCCGGCTCCAACCAGACCACCAAAACCCATTCGACGGCCCTGTGGGCCGCGGACTATGCGTTGAATGCCGCCCGCCTTGGCATCACCCGGCTGGGCTTCCACAGTTCAATGTTGACGTGCAAAGGCGGGCCGCCGATGTCCGTGATCTGCAGCGGCGGCGCTTACCTCAAGCCGAACGGCGAGATGGCCCCCCGGGCGAACTACTTTGGCATGGCGATGGTGGCCGACCTGGAGCCGGGCAAGTTCCTCGGCCTCGACAGCAAGGGCGGCGGGCTGTCCAACAGCTACGCGCTGCAGAACAAGGACGGCAGCACCACGGTTGTCATCGTCAACAAGAACGACCCGGAGAAGGCGGCCCAGACCCAGGTCACCCTCGAACTGCCCGGGCCGGCGCTGACGGGAACCATGACCCAGCTGTCCGGGCCCAGCTACGCGGCCGAAGACAGTACGGTGATCGACGGCGCCAAGTCCGATCCGACTCCGCTCGCCGGCCGCGCCACCGTTGAAGGTTTCAAATACGGTTCACAGACGCAGACCTTCAAACTGACGGCCGGAACGGTGACGGTGCTGAACTTCAAGCACTAGTCACCATAAACCGCTGGCTCCCAGTCGTTGTCGTTTCGACAACAACTGGGAGCCAGCGGGGTTTAAGACGGTACTGCTGCTTTAGAGGTACCTCGGCATTTAGAGGTACCGCGGCGAGCTTAGTTCAGGATGGCGTCGACGAAGTTCTCGGCGTCGAACGGGGCGAGGTCGTCCGCGCCCTCGCCGAGGCCGATCAGCTTCACCGGGACACCCAGCGACTTCTGGATGGCCACCACAATGCCGCCCTTGGCCGTGCCGTCCAACTTGGTCAGGACGATGCCGGTGATGTTCACTACCTCGGCGAAGACCCGGGCCTGGTTCAGGCCGTTCTGTCCCGTCGTGGCGTCCAGTACCAGGAGCACCTCGTCCACCTCGGCCAGCTTCTCGATTACGCGCTTGACTTTGCCGAGCTCGTCCATCAGGCCGGTCTTGTTCTGCAGGCGGCCGGCGGTGTCGATCATCACGACGTCGACTTCCTGGTCGATGCCGGCCTTGACCGCTTCATAGGCGACGGACGCCGGGTCCGCGCCGTCGACGTCGGACTTCACCGTGGGAACGCCGACGCGCTGGCCCCAGGTGGCGAGCTGTTCGGCGGCGGCGGCGCGGAAGGTATCCGCGGCACCCAGCAGGACATCCTTGTCTTCGGCGACCAGCACGCGGGCGAGCTTGCCCACCGTGGTGGTCTTGCCGACGCCGTTGACGCCCACCACCAGCACGACGGCGGGCTTGTTGGCGTGGCGCTCCACCTGCAGGCTGCGGTCCATCGTGGGGTCCACCAGCTTGATGAGTTCCTCGCGCAGCAGGGCCTTGACCTGCTCCGGGGAGCGGGTCCCCAGCACCTTGACGCGTTCGCGGAGCGCGTCAACCAGCTGCAGGGTGGGCTCGGTGCCGAGGTCGGCGAGCAGCAGGGTCTCCTCCACCTCGTCCCAGACGTTCTCATCGATCTTGTCCGCGGACAGCAGCGCCAGCAGCCCCTTGCCCAGGATGTTGTTGGACTTGACCAGGCGTTCACGCAGGCGGATCAGGCGGCCGGCCACCGGCAGCGGCGTCTCCACCGGAATGGTTTCCAGGCCGGCCACGTTGTCCGGGACCTCGACTGTTTCCAGGCCCTCGACGTCGGCCGTGACAGTTACGTCGTCAGGTGACACGCGGTCCGGCGCCTGCGCGGGGCGGTCCTCGAGCAGGGTACCGCCACCGGCGCGCGGCTCCACGGGATCGTTCGCGTCACGCTTTTCGGGGTAGTTGGTGATGTTCTTCCGGGTCTTCATGAGGACCGGAATCAGCGCACCGAGAACCACCAGGGCGGCGAGAATGGGCAGAAGAATAGGGAGGATGTCGTTCACTCCCCTAGCTTCTCACAAACCGGAAAGCCGTCGCGGAGCCCGGAAAACGCCGACGGGAGCGCGCCGGACCGGGCCTCAGACCTGGGCGCCGAGGCGCTGGCTGATGACGGTGGAGACGCCGTCGCCGCGCATGGTGACGCCGTAGAGGGCGTCGGCGACTTCCATGGTGCGTTTCTGGTGCGTGATGATGATGAGCTGGCTGGATTCGCGCAGTTCCTCGAAGATGGTGATGAGCCGGCCCAGGTTGGTGTCGTCCAGGGCCGCTTCCACCTCGTCCATCACGTAGAACGGCGAGGGCCGGGCCTTGAAGATCGCGACGAGCAGGGCCACCGCGGTCAGGGATCGTTCCCCGCCCGAGAGCAGTGAGAGCCGCTTGATTTTCTTGCCGGCCGGGCGCGCCTCCACCTCAATGCCGGTAGTGAGCATGTCCGAGGGATCAGTGAGGACCAGCCGGCCCTCGCCGCCGGGGAACAGCCGCGCGAAGATCCGGACGAACTGCGCCGCGGTGTCCTCGAAGGCCTCGGCGAAGACCTTCTGGACGCGCTCGTCCACTTCCTTGATGATGTCCAGCAGGTCCTTGCGGCTGGATTTGAGGTCTTCGAGCTGGGTGCTGAGGAACTGGTGACGTTCCTCGAGGGCCGCGAATTCCTCCAGCGCCAGGGGGTTGACCCGGCCCAGGGCGGACAGGTCCCGCTCGGCCCGCTTCAGGCGCTTCTCCTGTTCCTCGCGGACAAAGGGCTTGCCGGCCACAATCTCGCGGCCGTCCTCGTCCACCGGGGCGCGCAGCGCAGCCCACTTGTCCCCCGATTCCCCGGCCGGCACGGGAACGGGCTGGTCAGGGCCGAAATCCGCCACGAGCTGGTCGGCAGTCAGGCCCAGCTCCTCGACGCTCCTGAGCTCGAGGGCTTCGATCCGCAGGCGCTGCTGGGCGCGGGCCAGTTCGTCACGGTGCACGGAGTCCGTCAGTTCGGCGAGCTCGCGGGCCAGCGCATCGTTGCTGTTCCGAACGGCGGCCAGCTCCGCGTCCATCTGTTCCTTGCGTTCCTCGGCACTGTCGCGTTCCTGCCGGGCGAGTTCCACGGACACGTCAATGAAGCCGATAACCCGGCCGACGGCGGCGGAGACGGCTGCGGCGCGTTTGGCCTGCAGCCGGCGGCGGCGGGCCCGTTCAGCCGCTTCCTCGCGGGCGCGCCGTTCGGTGGCGGCGGCGCGTTCGAGCGACGACGCCCGGTTGCGGGTGGCAGTGAGTTGTTCCTCGGCGCTGCGCAGGGCCAGCCGTGCTTCCATTTCGGCGCTGCGGGCCAGCGACGCCGCCAGGGCCAGGGCATCACGGTGTTCCGGGGAGGGCTCCTCCTCGGCCGGTGCTTCCTGCGCGGCGGCCAGCCTGGCCGCTACCGCCGTGAGCGCTTCCTGTTCGCTGACGATGTTGGCCTCGGCCTTGGCGAGGGACGCGGCCAGCCGCTCGCTTTCGCCGACGGCGCTGCGCAGCACCGAGTTCAGGTGCCCCAGGCGCTCGGCGACGGCCGCCAGCCGGGCGTCCGAATCGTGCAGCCGTTCCAGGGCGGCATCGGCGCGGTCCTGCGCCGCGGCACGCTTGGCCTGCGCGGCGGCGAGGGCGAACCGCTGGCGTTCCAGCTCGGCGGTCACGGCGGCAAGCCGCGCAGAGGCGTCGTCGACGGCGGCCTGCACCTCGATCAGCGACGGCGCCTTGGCGGAGCCTCCGCTGACCGTCAGCGCGGTGAAGACATCCCCGGATGTGGTCACGGCGGTCAGGTCCGGACGCGCCGCGATCAGTTGCGCCGCGTCGTCCAGCCCGTCGACGACGGCGATCCCAGCCAGCAGTCCGGCCAACGGCAGCCGGGAGGCATCCTCTGCACCGGATTCCTTGTCTGATGCCGTGCCGGATGCCGGGCCGGATGCCGTGACCAGCAGGGAGGCCCACCGGGCGTTCCCGGGGAGCTCACCTCTGAGCTCAGCGCGGGGAGCTGCCGGCGCGGTGTCCGTCCCCGCGAGCAGCAGGGCGGCGCGTCCGGCGTCGTCGTCCTTCAACCGCTGGACCGCGGCGGCGGCGGCACAACCGTCCTGCACCACAACGGCATCCGAGGAGGCGCCGAGGGCCGCCGCGATGGCGGCCTCGAAGCCCGGTTCCACCGTGATCATGGATGCCAGGGATCCAAGGACCCCGGGGATCCCGGAGCCGAGCACGTGGTCCGAGCCGTCCTTGCGGTTCAGGCCGAGCTGGAGGGCATCGCGGCGGGCAATCAGGGCGCCGCGCTCCCGGTCGCCCTCACGTTCGGCAGCCTTCAGGGCGTCAATCTCCATGATGATGGCGTCCAGCGCGGCGCTGGCGTCCTCGTAGTCGGCGTCGAGGGTTTCCTCGCCGTCCTCCACGCCGGCCACCTGGGATTCGAGGGCCGTGAACTCACTCTGGGCCTGCCTGCGGCGCTCCTCCCCTGCCTTGAGGGACTCACGGAGCCGGCCGAGTTCCGCTTGCGCCGACTCCACCCGCGAGCGCGCGGCGCCCACCTGCCCGGCCAGTTTGGCCAGGCCTTCGCGGCGGTCGGCGGCGGCGCGGAGCAGGGACGCGAGGCGCCTGTCCTCGGCGGCGGCGGCGTTTTCGGCATCCTGCTTCGCGGCCGTGGCGGTGTCCAGGGTGCTGCGGCGCTCCAGGATCTGGCGTTCCAGGCCGGCCTGTTCCGCACGGACGCCAGCGGCCTGCCGATCGAGCTTGTCCGGGTCGCGGCCGGAATCGGGAACGGCGTCGGAGGCCCCCAGCAGCCGTCGCCGCTCCTCGGCGAGCGAGCCTAGGGAGCGCAGCCGCTCCCGCCCGGCGGAGAGCTGGTACCAGTTGTCGCGGGCGGCGCTTAGCTTCGGTGTGGCCTCGGCGGCGAGCTGTTCGAGGCCGGCCTGCCGCTGCCTGCCGAGCTCAAGTTCCTGCCCGACGACGCCGCGGCGGGCTTTCAGCGCGGTCTCGTCCGCCACGTCCTGGGCCAGGGCCGACTGCAGCTGGACCAGGTCGTCGGCGAGGAGGCGGGAGCGCGCGTCGCGGACCTCGAACTGGACGGTCTGGGCCCGCCGGGCGACTTCCGCCTGCTTGCCCAGGGGCGTGAGCTGCCGCCGGATTTCGCCGGTGAGGTCGCTGAGCCGGGCCAGGTTGGCCTGCATGGCTTCGAGTTTGCGGACCGTTTTTTCCTTGCGGCGGCGGTGCTTGAGGATCCCGGCGGCCTCTTCGATGAACCCGCGCCGGTCCTCCGGCGTGGCGTGCAGCACCTTGTCCAGCTGTCCCTGCCCCACGATCACGTGCATTTCCCGGCCCAGTCCGGAGTCGGAGAGGAGTTCCTGGATGTCCAGCAGCCGGCAGCCGGCGCCGTTGATGGCGTATTCCGAACCGCCGGTGCGGAACAGGGTGCGGGCAATGGTGACTTCGCTGTAGTCGATCGGCAGGGCGCCGTCGCTGTTGTCGATGGTGAGTGAGACGTGGGCACGGCCCAGCGGCGGGCGGCCGGACGTGCCCGCGAAGATTACGTCCTCCATCTTGCCGCCACGGAGTGTCTTGGCGCCCTGCTCGCCCATCACCCAGGACAGGGCGTCCACCACATTGGACTTGCCGGAGCCGTTGGGGCCCACCACGGCGGTGACACCTGGTTCGAATTCGAAGGTCGTCGCCGAAGCGAAGGACTTGAATCCCCGGACGGTCAGGCTTTTGAGGTGCAAGGTGTTTCGGTTCTCCTGGCTGGCGGAAACGGCTGTTCCTGCCCTAAATCTACCGCCACCGCACCAAATTCAGCGGATTTAGGCTTTTCCCAAGGAAATCCTTTGGAGCGCTTCCGAACCGGACCATAGGCTGGCGCCAAGAGTTGCTGGACACAGCTCGGGCCGGCGGGCTCACGCCGGCCTGACGTGGCAGAACGCAGGTGGATCCGTGTTCTGCCAGGGGCGCATGGCGCGTGGCCGGCAGCTCGGTGTAGGGACAACTGGAAACTTGGTTGGCTGCCCCGGGGGGTGCGGCACTGGGGCGGCGCATGACGTGCCGGTCCGATACCGACGCAGCGCCCACTCAGGAGTTCACATGTCCGTTTCTGCAGCCGGCCGCACACTGAAAGCGCTCCAGCGGGTCGCCGCCCCGCTGGCGTTGGCCCTCGTGGCAGCGCTCCTGCCCGTTGCGGCGGCGCCGGCACTGCTGCCCGCCGCCAGCGCGGCCGATCCCTGCTCCCCGCTTCTGAACGCCGTGGCATGTGAGAATTCGAAGCCCGGCAGCCCGCCGTCGGAATGGGACATCTCCGGCGCGGGCGATCCAGACATCCAGGGATTCTCGACCAGCATCAGTGTCAACGCGGGCCAGCCCATCAGCTTCAAGGTGGACACCACCGCGGCCAGCTACACGATCGGGATCTACCGGACCGGCTGGTACCAGGGCCTCGGCGCACGCAAGATTGCCGACGTCACGCCGTCTGCCTTCCGGCAGAACCAGCCGCAGTGCCTCTCTGACGTCACCACGGAACTCTACGATTGCGGGACGTGGGCGGTGTCCGCGACCTGGCAGGTCCCCGCGGCGGCCGTCTCCGGCGTCTATATCGCCCTGCTGACCCGGCCGGACACCGGCGGCCAGAGCCACATCACCTTCGTGGTCCGCTCGGACGGCAGCCATTCCGACGTCGTGTTCCAGACCTCCGACACAACCTGGCAGGCCTACAACAGCTACGGCGGTTCGAATTTCTACCAGGGCGCCGGGAACGGCCGGGCCTACAAGATCAGCTACAACCGTCCGGTCAACACGCGCAGCGGAGTGGACGGCCGCGACTTCTACTTCAGCAACGAGTATCCCCTGGTCCGTTTCCTGGAAAAAAACGGGTACGACGTCAGCTACCTCAGCGGCGTGGACACCGACCGAAACGGCGCGCAGCTGCTCAACCACAAAGTGTTCCTCTCCGTCGGCCACGACGAATACTGGTCCGGCGCGCAGCGGGCCAACGTGGAGGCAGCACGCGACGCCGGCGTGAACCTGCAGTTCCTCTCCGGCAATGAGATGTACTGGCGGACCCGGCTGGAGCCTTCACCCGTGGACGGCACGGCCGGGCGCACCATCACGTCCTACAAGGAAACCTGGGCCAACGGCAAGATCGACCCCGCCACCGGGTGGACGGGAACATGGCGCGATCCCCGCTACGCCGCCCCGGCCAACGGCGGAGGGCTGCCGGAAAACGCGTTGACCGGGACAATGTACGTGTCCAACTTCACGGACCTGCCCGTCACGGTCAGCGCCGCCGAAGGCAAATCGCGCCTGTGGCGCAACACCACCCTGGCGACCCTCGCCGCCGGCAGCTCCGCGGAGCTGGCTCCGCACACCATCGGCTACGAATCCAATGAAGACCTGGACAACGGGTTCAGGCCCGCGGGGCTGATCCGGCTTTCCACCACCACGGGGCCAACCCCGCAGTACATGCAGGATTTCGGCAACTCCGTCCTGCCGGGGACCACCACCCACAACACCACCATGTACCGGGCGCCCAGCGGGGCGCTGGTCTTCTCCGCAGGCACGGTCCAGTGGACGTGGGGCCTGGACCAGGAGCACGACGGCGGTGGCGCGCCGGCGGATCCCCGGATGCAGCAGGCGCAGGTCAACCTGCTGGCAGACATGGGCGCCCAGCCAGCCACCCGCGATGCCGCCCTGTCCCCGGCGTCGGCCAGCACCGACACGGCCGGTCCGTCCGTTGCGATCTCCTCCCCCGCCGAGGGAACCACCGTCCCGCACGGAACGGCCGTCACGGTCTCCGGAACGGCCACCGACACCGGCGGCATCGTCGCCGGCGTCGAAGTCTCCACCGACGGCGGAACCAGCTGGCACCCGGCCCAGGGCAAGCAAACCTGGACCTACACCTACATCCAGAAGGGCCTCGCCACGGCCAGCATCCGGGTGCGCGCTGTCGATGACAGCGCCAACATCGGCGCCCCTTCCACCCGCAACCTCAAGCTCACCGGACCGTACTCGGTCTTCGGCCGGCAGGTGCCGGCCGTGCCGGATGCCCAAGACGGCGAGGCCTACGAACTTGGCTTGAACATCACCCCGAGTGTGGACGGCTTCATCACCGGGGCCCGCTTCTACAAGAGCGCAGCCAATACCGGCACCCATAGCGGTTCGCTCTGGAGCGCCACGGGCCAGCGGCTCGCTTCGGCAACGTTCACGTCGGAAACGGCGACCGGCTGGCAGGAAGTGCGCTTCGCCCAGCCAGTGGCCGTCTCCGCCGGGCAGAAGTACGTCATCTCCTACACCGCACCGAACGGCCATTACGCCAGCAAGGACTACCAGTGGGCCAGCTTCGGCCTGACCGACGCACCCCTGACCGTCGCCGGCGGCTTCGGGAGCGCTCCGGCCGGTGTGTACGCCGGGCCGGGTTCGTTCCCGGCAAACAGTTACAACAACGGCAACTACTTCGTGGACGCCCTCTTCGACACTGTCGACACCTCCGACCTGACGGCGTCCGGGCAGTGGCCGCTGGACGGCTCGTCAAGCGTCCCGCAGGCCACAACAGTGGGGGCAGTGCTGTCCAAGGCCGTCGTCGCGGACAGTGTGAAGCTCACCCTGACGGCGGACGGCACGCCGGTGCCGGGCGCCACCGCTTACGACCCCGCCACGCGGAAAGTCACCTTCACCCCCGACGCCGGCCTGGAACTCGGCACAGCTTACGCGGCTGCGCTCAGTGCCACAGCCGTCAGCGGCGGCCCGCTGACCAGCGGCACCACGTGGCAGTTCACCACCGTGGTGTCTCCGCCCACGCCGGGCAGCTGCCCCTGCAGCTTCTATGACGACTCGGTTGTCCCGGGAATCCAGGAGGTCCGGGACGGTGTGCCGCTGACACTGGGGGTCCGCTTCTCAAGCACCGCGGCAGGGACCGTCACGGGCGTCCGCTTCTACAAGTCGGCCGGCAACACGGGCACCCATACCGGCACCCTGTTCACCGCGGCCGGCGAGCAGCTCGCCACAGTCACCTTCGCCAATGAGAGCTCATCCGGCTGGCAGACAGCCAACTTCAACCAGCCCGTTGCCATGGCGGCGAACACCGAGTACATCGTGGCGTACAAGAGCACCACGGGATCCTACTCCGCGACCGTAAACGGCTTCGGATCCGGGCTGAGCGTCGGGAACCTGAGGACCGTCTCCGACGCCGGGGCCTACTCCTACACGAATGACTTCCCGGGTGCCCGCTCCGGCGCCAGCTACCTTGTGGACGTGGTGGTCCAGTACCCGGATGCACCGTTCGTGGCCGGCGCGCAGGCACCGCTTCCTGGCTCGTCGAGTGTCGCGTTGAACGCCACGGTGACCGCCACTTTGTCCAAGCCTGCTTCGGATGCGGCGCTGACCCTGACCGGCGAGGACTCCGCCGAAGTTCCGGGCACAGCCGCCTATGACGCGCCGACGCGCAAGGTCACTTTCACGCCGTCGTCCCCCCTGGCGGCAGCCACCACCTACACGGCCACACTGACCGCCACGTCGGCGACGGGTCAGCCGCTCGGCGGCGGCACGTGGACCTTCACCACCGTTCCGGCCCCGCGGCCCGACGGTGTGTGCCCCTGCTCGCTGTACCAGGACACCGTGACGCCCGGATTGCCGGAATTCGACGACGGCGTGCCCTTGACGCTGGGCGTGCGGTTCGCCAGCGCTTCCCCGGGCCAGGTCACGGGCATCCGGTACTACAAATCGGCGGGCAATACCGGCGCCCACACCGGGGCCCTGTACACCGCCGACGGGCAGCAGCTGGCCGCCGTCACGTTCACCGGCGAATCCTCCTCCGGGTGGCAGACTGCCTCCTTCAGCCAGCCGGTGGACATCGCCGCGGACACCGAGTACGTGGCCGCCTACCGCTCGCCCACCGGTGTCTATTCGGCGGTACCGAGCGGTTTCGGCTCTGGAATCACCAGCGGACCCCTGCGCACGGCGTTCGACTCCGGCGCGTACACGTACAACGGCGATTTCCCATCCTCCTCCTCGACCGCAAGTTACCTCGTGGACGTGGACTTCGTCGCGACGGTGCCGCCGCTCACTGTGACATCCCAGATGCCGGCGGCCGATTCCGTCGGCTTCCCGCTGACATCGGACCCGTCGGTGACTTTGTCGGCGCCGATCAAGGAGGGCTTCACTTTTGAGCTGTCAGCCGACGGTTCCGCCGTCGCCGGCACCACCGCCCTTTCGGCGGATGCCAGGACCATCACGTTCTCGCCGGCGCAGCCGCTGCCGGCCGCCACGGTGCTCTCCGCCAGCGTCGGCAACCTCGTCTCTGCCCAGGGCGCGACGCTGGCACCGCTCACGTGGCAGTTCACAACGGCAAATCCCAGCAGCCCCGGGCAGTCGCTGTTCGGCCCGCTCCTCCCGGCAGTGCCCGCCGCCGGGGACTCGTCGTCCGTGGAGCTCGGCACCGCCTTCTCGGTGTCCGCAGCGGGCGGTGCCACGGGTGTGAGGTTCTACAAAGGCACCGGCAACACCGGAACACATGTCGGTTCGCTGTGGACGGCCGCCGGAGAGCGACTTGCCCAGGTGACGTTCACGGATGAGACAGCCACCGGCTGGCAAACAGCCCTGTTCGCTGATCCCGTCGCACTCGAGCCCGGGCAGAGCTACGTCGTGTCCTACCTGGCCCCCAACGGAGGCTACGCCTACACGGCGGCGTTCTTCGCGGAACCCTGGATCAACGGACTCCTGACGGCGCCCGGCACCAACAATGGCCGGTACGAGTACGGGGCCGGCGGTTCCATGCCGTCGAACTCCTGGAACGCCACCAACTATTTCGTCGATATCCTCTTCGCACCCGCCGCCCCCTGACCCGGATCCGGTGTGGGCGACCTACCCTTGACCATGACCAACGAATCCCTCGAACTGTTCATGACCGAAGCGTTTCCCGCGGCTAACCGGGAGACCGACTCCCCTACGCCTGCACGGCGGTGCGCCTGATGGCGGGCCAGTTGACCGTGGTCACCGGCGGGAGCCGCGGAATCGGCGCTGCGATCTGCCGCCGGTTGGCGGCAGAAGGGCAGGACGTCGTGATCACCTACCTGCGGGACAGCGATGCGGCCGACGAGGTGGCCGCAGATGTCAGACGCCTGGGTCAACGCGCCCTCGTCCTGCAGACCGACACGACCGAGGAACACTCCGTCGTCGAGCTCTTTGACCGGGCCCAGGCGTTCGGCCCCCTGACGGGACTGGTGAACAACGCCGGCTCGGCATCTGCAGTCGGTCCGCTTGAGGGTAATAGCCTGCAGGCAATCAGCCAAGATCTCAACGTGAACCTGTTGGGCGTGATCTCCTGCATTAAGTACGCCATCGGCCCGATGGGCCAGGCCGGCGGCGGCTCCATCGTCAACATCTCCTCCGCCGCCGCGACGCTGGGCGGCGCCGGCACCTACGTCCATTACGCCGCGGCGAAAGCCGCCGTCGAAGCACTCACGGTCGGCCTTTCCAAGGAGCTCGCAGGCAAGAACATCCGGGTGAACGCTGTCGCTCCCGGGACATTGTGGACCGACTTTCATCAGGACCCCGACCGTCCGGCGAAGATCGCACCAACAATCCCAATGGGCCGTGCCGGACAACCGCACGAAATCGCGGGAGCCGTTGCCTGGCTGCTCTCCGACGACGCAAGCTATGCCACAGGCGCAACGATCCGCATAGCCGGCGGGCTCTAACTACAGGCCGGTTTGCATCGGATGCTCCGTAACGGCCCTTGGCGGCTGAAAACGGCAGTTACGGAGCAGCCGATGGGGGTTCGGTGGTTTGGTCAGCGGATCACTGACGGCGACCAGGCGTGCTCGATGAAGATCGAGGAACGGGACGCCGGGTTGGTGTTGATCTGCCAGATGTCGCTGTCCCCGGCGGCACCGTCGCGGGCGAGTCCGTAGAGGAGCGTCTGGTCGTCGAGCCATTCGATCTGGTCGTCGACGCTGCGCGGCTCGGACAGCACGGTTTCCTTCCCGCTGGCCACATCGAGGTACGCAACGCCCCAGTGCGCGGCCACCGGGCTCCCGGTGTTCTTCTTGTAGGCGATCCGGGTGCCGTCCGGTGACAGCGAAGGGCACTCGACGCCGTCGTGGAGTGCCGTCAAGGTGCGCGCCGAAATGCTTCCCTTGACCAGCCAGATGCGGCCGGATGATGCCGCCGTCGCATAGAACGTGTCGCGCTGGCCCGGGACGAAGGTGACGCCCCAGATGTTGCGGTCAGCAGCGGGGACGCGGGCGCCGTTGACCAGGAGCGTGAAGTCCTCAAGGTTCCCCGTGACGAAGCCGCCCTGCACCGCGGAGATGGATGTCGCCGTCGAGAAGCTCCCGTTGCCGTAGGAGTGCCCGGAGACGAAGACCGTTGTCGCGACGAGGGAACCATCCGGACTGATCCGGGTCCGGCTGGGGATGCCGGGCAGGGACCAGCTCCCGGCCGGCCGCCAGTCCGGGGTCAGCATGACGGCTTCGAAGTTGGTGACCAGGCCGCGGTTGGTCTTGAGGCAGACGATGTGCTGCAGCGTTCCGTAGACCCGGTCGCAGGCCACCGCCGCCAAGGACCGCTCACCGGCAGGGTCAGACAGGGGGACGACGCCGACTGTCCCGTAGCCCTGGCCGGGCGCCGTGTTGCGGAACAGGACCGAGGACTTTTCCAGCACGGCGGCGCCGGAGGCCACCCGTACTGTCGACGCCGCCGTCCGGCTCTCCTGGAAGCGCCCGAACGCATTCGCGGCGTAGGCGCCGGCCGCGGCGATAACCAGCATCGTGACCACCAGGAGAATCCCCCAGCGGGCCCTGCCTACGGCGGCGGTCAAGCTGCGGCCCTCTGCAGCAGGCCACCGCGCAGCATGAACCAGGACGCCACGACGCCGGCGGCGAGGAGGGTGCCAACCACCAGCATCGCCACGGCCGGACCCAGGGCGAACCACAGGACACCAAAGCCCACCGAGGCCGCCATCCGGCTGAGCGCCACCACGGTCTGCGCGGCGCCGAGTCCCGTGGCAAGTTGGTCCGGCGGGGTCAGTTGGCTGGCCAGGGCCGCCAGCACCCCGTCCGTCGCGGCGTAGAAAGCCCCCAACAACACCAGGCAGGCCAGGGTTGGGCCGAATCCCCCGACCGGGGCCGCGGCCAGCAGGTAACAGGCAATCAGCGCGACGTGCCCGAGGATAAAGACCCGCGCCTTGCCCCAGCGGTCCGCGAGCCGGCCCACCGGTATGGCCAGGAGCAGGAACACCACGTTCGTGCCCACGTAGAGCAGCGGAAACCACTGCACGGCAAAGGCGTCCCTGTCCTGCAGCACCAGATAGATGAAGCCGTCCCCCACGGTGAGCAGGCCCAGCATCCCCGCGGCAGCCAGGAGCCGGCCCAGGCCCGGCTCGCGCAGCAGGCGCCAGCGGAATCCCCAAACAGGACTGGGTTTGCCGGCCGGCGGCACCTCCGCCGCCTCTGCCCTGTCCTTCTCTGCTTTGTCCTTCTCTGCTTTGCCCTTCTCTGCCCTGTCCTTCGGACGGGTGCTCAGGTTCGGCACCAGGAGGACCAGCACCGCGACGCCGATAACGGCGAACGCCAGCGAGACCACAAAGACGGTGACGTAACCGTTGGGGATCAGCATGAGGATGAAGAAGGCCAGCAGCGGGCCGCCCGCCGCACCGATGTTGTCCAGCATCCGGTGAACCCCGTAGTGCCGCGCTAGGTGTTCGGGCTGGGCGGACACGGAGATCAAGGCATCGCGCGGGGCCGTGCGGATGCCCTTGCCAATGCGGTCTGCCGTCACGACGGCGGTCAGGGCCCAGAACCCGCTGGCGAACAGCAAGCCGATCCGGGCCACCATGGAAAGCCCGTAGCCTGCGACGGCCACACGCTTGGGGCGTCCGGTGCGGTCCGAGGCATAACCCGCGGCGATCCGGACAATGGCGCTGGCACCCTGGTTGATGCCGTCAAGAATTCCAAACGCGATGGTGGACAGGCCCAGGAACGCAGTGATGTACAGGGGCAGGATGGCGGAGACGGATTCGGACGAGACGTCGGTGAGCATGCTGACCACACCCAGCCAGAGGATGACCGGCGAGAGGCGGAAAGGTTTTGTGACGGGTCCCGCCGGGGTCCAATCCACCGGCTGCTGATCCTTCTTGCCGCCGTTGCGGTCCGACATGGAGATGTACACGTCGCTATCCCCCGGCCGCCACGTGCAGAGTTCCCTGGAGCATAAACCGGGTGCCTCCCGTGCCCGTCGTGGAGGCCGTGAGGGTCACGGAGTCAGCACCGCGGCCGAACCGGAGGGCCCGTTGTCCCTCCGCGGCAGGGACGGGTTCGGACCAGAAGCCCCGGCTGCCCAGCACCTGCTGGTAGTGCCCTGTCACCGAGTCCTGGCTCAAGCCGACGATGGCGTCGGCGGCCACCTGCAGGGTTCCCTCCGCCGGGGACACCGCCGTCGAAACTAACACCGTTCCGTCCGGAAAGGGGAGGACATCCGCGGGGTACCCGTCCACTACCTTGCCCTGGGCTGAGGCCGACTTCGGCAGGGGCGCGCTGACCAGGGCCGCCGGTGGTGAGGGCACGGGCAACCCGGAGGGGGTGGCACTTACGGGGGGAAGGACTTCGCGGCCCGCGGGGGCTGAGGCCGGGCTCTCAGCCGACCCCTCGGGCGAGGCTGGGGTTCCTTTGCCGGCCCCCTCAGACGCTGTGGCCTCCGGGGCGGCACTGGCGCCGGCGGTTTGTGGGCCACTGCGCGCCAGCGGCGCGGCGCTCGACGCCGGGGGTGTGTCTGCGGTCATCTGGTCCAGCACGACGGCGGCTCCTCCCAGGAGCGCGGCGAGGCCAATCCCCGCGATGACCAGCCGCTTGGCTTTCACCGGCTGTCCCCGGCACGGACGCAGGCATACGGTAAGACCATGGTTGTTTTTCCCCTAGCACCCATCGCCACAGTCTTTCAGCGGGAGGAGCGGCTGCGTAAGAGTAGGACTACCTGTTTAACGGGCGTCCGCTACCAGCGCCCGTTCCGGGGCCGGGGCTGGCAGACCGGGCACGTGTAAGACGAACGGTTCATGAACTGGTCCCGCCGGAGAAAGCTGACCCGGCCTGCCTGGGCACAGCGCGTGCATTCCTTGCCCTCCCGTCCGTAGGCGTTGAGGGAACGGTCAAAGTAGCCGGATGCGCCGTTGACGTTGACGTACAGCGAGTCGAAGCTGGTGCCGCCGGCCGCCAGGGCGTCGGTCATAACCTCGCGGGCGGCGTCGATGACCCGCTCGGCGTCAGCCCGCCAGAGGGTGTCCGTGGGCCTGGCGAAGTGCAGCCGGGCCTTCCAGAGAGCCTCGTCCGCATAGATGTTGCCGATCCCCGAGACGAGCCCCTGGTCCAGCAGGGCGCGTTTGAGGCCGGTTTTGCGGGCGCGGAGCCGGCGGTAGAACTCGTCGAAGGAGAAGCAGGGGTCCAGCGGGTCGCGGGCGATATGCGAGGCTTCCTCGGCAATGAGCGGCAGCGGCGTTTCGGCGAGTCCGCCGGGGCCGCCGTCGGCCGTGGGGATCAGCGAGGTGAGGAACAGGCCGCCGAAGATCCGCTGGTCCACAAACCGGAGCTGCTCCGGCATGCCGTCGGCCGGGCTGAGGCGCAGGCGCACTTTCAGGTGTTTCTCGTCCGCGGCCCCGGCGTCCTGCATGAGGAGCTGGCCGGACATGCCCAGGTGCGCCATGAGCGCGACGGCGGGAACGGTCACCGCTGGCCCGCCGCGGGGATCAGCCGCGGGGGTGCCCGCGGGGGTGTCTGCCAGCGGCATCCAGAGGAATTTTCCGCGCCTGACCACGTCCAGGACGCGGGCGCCCTCAAGGTTGCCGGCAAAGTCCTCCAGGCCCAGGGCGTGCCGGCGGATGGAGCGCGGATCCACCACCTCAACAGCGGTGATGGTCCGGCCCCGCACCCAGCTCACCAGGCCGCGGCGAACCACTTCGACCTCGGGCAGTTCAGGCACGGTGCGTGCCTAGGCGCCGGTCTGGGAGCGCAGCTGCTGGGCGCCGGGCGCGGCGGATCCGGCGGACGGCGTTGCGCCCGGCCCGGTTCCGGCGGACGGGGAGCCGTCCTCCCCGGCAGCTTCCGCAGCTACTGCTTCCGTAGCCGCAGCCGTAGCCGCAGCCGACGGCGCCGACAGCCTGCGCCAGGCATCCGCGGCAGCTTCCTGCTCGGCTTCCTTTTTGGAGTTTCCGCTGCCGGTGCCGTAGTCGTTGCCGCCGATACGCAGAACCGCTTCAAAGGTCCGGGCGTGGTCCGGCCCGGAGCCCTCCACGGCGTAATTGATCGTCCCCAGCTGGCGGCTGGCCGCCAGCTCCTGGATGCTCGTCTTCCAGTCGGTGCCGGCGCCGAGCGCGGCAGCGTCCTTCAGCAGCGGCCCGATCAGGCGCATGACCAGCTGGCGTGCTGTCTCAATGTCGTTGGAGACGTACGTGGCGCCGATCAGCGCCTCCATGGTGTCCGCGAGGATGGACGCCTTGTTCTTGCCCTCGGTGAGCTTTTCGCCCTGTCCGAGGTAGATGTACTCCCCCAAGCCGATGCTGCGACCGATGCCCGCGAGTGCCCGGGTGCTGACGACGGCGGACCGGCGCTTGGCCAGGTCACCTTCGGGCAGCGTGGGGTTGTCACGGTACAAAGCGTCGGTGACCGAGAACCCCAAAATGGAGTCACCCAGGAACTCAAGGCGTTCGTTGGTGGGGATGCCGCCGTTTTCGTAGGCGTAGGAACGGTGTGTGAGCGCAAGACGAAGCGTCCCGGCGTCAATAGTGACACCGAGACGCTTCAGAAGCTCTTCAGTTGAAGACATCTTAGTCAGCCAGTTGGCGGATTAGACGTCTGCGACCTTGCGGCCCTTGTATTCAAGGAACAGCGCGGTGCCAGCCGAGTCGGTAACGACCTTTGCCTGGTGCGGCAGGCTGTACGTGACCTGGCCGTTCTCGACAGTCTTCACCAGGTGGGGGGCGGTTGCCTTCCACTGGGAGCGGCGGGCGCGGGTATTCGAGCGAGACATTTTCCGCTTCGGGACAGCCACGGCTAACTCATTTCTCTCTAGTCCAACACTTACAAATCAGTTTTGCCGGTCAGGCTTAGCCAAGTCAGCTAGGGCAGCCCAGCGAGGATCTACCACCTCGTGGTGATGCCCCGGCTCGTCTTCCAGGCGAACTCCACATTCGGAGCAAAGGCCCTGGCAGTCTTCCCGGCACACCGGCTGGAACGGCAGCATGGTTACAACTGCGTCCCGCAACACCGGCTCAAGATCGATCAGATCGTGCTCGACTCGACGTTGCTCTTCTTCGTCTTCTTCATCCGAGAACTCAGCGTCCTCGTAGAAGAAAAGTTCTTGCACATTGACCTCAAGGTCATACGCAAGGGGATCCAGGCATCGGCCGCATTCGCCGGTTACTTCGACGTTCGCGGTACCTGATACCAAAATTCCTTCGTGTACGGCCTCCAGCCGCAGGTCCAGCTCGACATCCGAGCCTTTCTGCACGCCAATGAGTGCCACACCAAGATCACTCGGTGCGGGTACATGTTCTGTCAGCGTCCGCATGCTTCCCGGACTGCGTCCGAGGTCCTTGACGTCGAACGCCAAGGGGGAACTAGCATCTCGTTTAATGAGAACTCCTGTTGAACATATGACCGACGTACCATCTTAGCCTGATCTTCCGGACGGACTCAAACCGGGGACACGCCGGCGGTTCGCACCGCGGTCCGGCCCCGGAAAGGGCCGCGCACCGGCAGCAGGCCGCCGAGTACCGATCAAGCTTACCCTCTGCGCGGCTGGTTCCGGACCGGCTCGCCCGCGTGCAGCCGTTTCAGCACGGAGCGGGGCACAAAGTCGGACACATCGCCGCCCAGGGTGAACACTTCCTTGATCAGGGTCGAGGACAAGTGGAGGTAGTGGCTTTCGGCGGGCAGGAAGACCGTTTCGACGCCGGTAAGCTGCCGGTTCATCGTCGCCATCGGCAGTTCGTAGTCGAAGTCGGAGGAGGAACGGAGGCCCTTGACGATGGCGTCCACGCCGCGCTGCCGGCAGTACTCGGCGAGGAGTCCCTCCCCCACCGGCTCCACCACGATGCCGCGCAGTGAGGCCAAAGTTTCCCGGGCCATGTCAATGCGTTCCTCGAGCGTGAAGCGGTATTTCTTGGCGTAGTTCGTGGAGACGCCCACAATGACCTCATCAAAGAGGCCGGCGGCCCTGGCAATGACTTCCAGGTGTCCGTTGTGGATGGGATCAAAGGAGCCAGGGCATACGGCGCGTCTCATGCTCCGAACCTACCGTATCGCCGGCTCAGCCCGGGATAACATGACTGAATGTCAGCATCGAACCTTCCCTTCACCGTTTCCGGAGGCGTGGTCCTCGTGACGGGCGCCGCCATGGGCATGGGCCGTCTGTACGCCCTGCGAGCGGCCCGCGAGGGCGCGGGCGTCGTGATTCTCTGGGACGTCGACGCCGACGGCCTGGCGAACACCGCCGCCGAAGTGACCGCGCTCGGGGCGCGCGCCGTCGTCCGCCAGGTGGACCTCGCCGACCGCACGGCCATCGCCGAGGCCGCCGCGGAGTGCGCGGCGGAAGGTCCGCTGACGCTGCTGGTCAACAACGCCGGAATTGTCCGGGGGGCGCTCTTCTGGGACCACAGCCCGGAGCGGGACATCGCCCTGACCATGGACATCAACGCGCTGGCGCCGATGTACGTCACCCACGCGTTCCTCCCG
Organism: Arthrobacter sp. 001422645; assembly: GCF_059816125.1. Lineage (NCBI taxonomy): Bacteria > Bacillati > Actinomycetota > Actinomycetes > Micrococcales > Micrococcaceae > Arthrobacter > Arthrobacter sp. 001422645. Next base: position 48,382 of record NZ_JCBANT010000021.1, read on the forward strand.
GACATGATGGCCGACGCCGCCCGGCCGCGCCGGATCCTCAATATCGCCTCCGCGGCCGGCACGGTGTCCAACCCGCGGATGAGCGTCTACGCGGCGTCCAAGTGGGCGGTGATCGGCTGGAGCGACTCGCTCCGGCTGGAACTCGAACAGCAGGGCTTCGGCCACCTTAAGGTCACTACGTTCTGTCCCAGCTACATCTCCACCGGGATGTTCGACGGCGCCCGCGGGCCGCTGCTGACACCGCTGATGACTCCGGAGGACGCCGTGGACCGGGCCTGGCGGGCCACCCTTGCCGGACAGCCGCAACTGATCGCCCCGGCGACAGCGCAACTGGGCAAGGTCCTGCGGGGCCTGCTGCCGGTGCGGGCCTGGGACTTTGTGGGCGGGAAGGTCTTCGGGATCTACTCCACCATGGACAAGTTCACCGGCCGGGACCAGAAGGCGGGCACCCGATGAACTCCCCGACACCCCTCCCGTGGCAGCGGACCGCGACCGGCGCCAACCTGCTCTCCCCCGACGGCACCCTCGGCGTAACAATCTTCGAGGAGATGACCACCCTTGCGCTGCAGACCGGCGCCATCAACCTGGGGCAGGGTTTCCCGGACGAGGACGGCCCGGTGGAGATCAAGGCCGCCGCCCAGGCCGCGATCGCCGCCGGAGCCAACCAATACGCCCCCGGCAAGGGCATCCTGGAACTGCGCGAGGCAATCTCCCTGCACCAGGAACGCTTCTACGGCCTGACGCCGGACCCGCAGACCGAAATCATCGTCACCACCGGCGCCACCGAGGCCATTGCCGCCTCGCTGCTGGCGCTGGTGGGCCCCGGCGATGAGGTCCTCACGTTCGAGCCCTTCTACGATTCCTACGGCGCGATCATCGGCCTCTCCGGCGCCCGCCACGTCACCGCCCCGCTGCTGGCCCCGGACTTCATGCCGGACCTGGACGCCCTCGAGGCGGCGTTCAGCAGCCGTACCAAGGTGGTGCTGATCAACAACCCGCACAACCCCACCGGCGCCGTGTTCCCCCGCGAGGTGCTGGAACGCGTCGTCGAGCTTGCCACCCGGTACGACGCCGTCATCATCAGCGACGAGGTCTACGAACACCTCACCTTCGGTGTCCGCCACATCCCGGTGGCCGGCCTGCCGGGCGCCGCGGAACGCACCCTGACCATCTCCTCGGCCGGTAAGACCTTCTCCTTCACCGGCTGGAAGATCGGCTGGCTCTGCGGCCCGGAACACCTCGTCTCGGCCGCCCGCACGGTCAAGCAGTTCCTGAGCTACAGCTCCGGCACCCCGTTCCAGACGGCCATCGCGGCCGGGCTGGGGCTGCCGGACGAGTTCTACACCGGCATCGCCGATACCCTCCAGCTCAAACGGGACATCCTCAGCGAGGGACTGCGCGCCGCGGGGCTGGACGTCTTCACCCCGCAGGGGACGTACTTCGTGAACGTGGACACCGCGCCGCTGGGCATCACCGACGCACTGGACCTGGCCCGCCGGCTCCCCGCGCTGGTGGGCGTCGCCGCCATTCCCGTGCCAGTGTTCTGCCACCCCGAGGGCGCCGAACGCACCCGGACCCTTCTGCGGTTCGCGTTCTGCAAGCGGATTGACGTCCTGCAGGAAGCCGCCGGACGGCTCGCGACGCTCCGCGACCTCCTCTGATGGCGGACACCCCCGACGCTTCGCGCTTCCTCCGCACCACGGGCCAGCACGCCGCGATCGAGCCCGACGAGTTCACCGAGGGCGGCTTTGTGCTCAGCATCGGCGGGGCGGAACAGTCGCACGTTAACCTGGCGGACCCCTCTGACATCTTCTACGAGTACCTGCGCAGGATCGGCCACGTGGTGGACCTCGCGGCGCCCTGGGGCGAACCCGTCACGGCGCTCCATCTCGGGGCGGGTGCCCTGACGCTAGCCAGGTACATCCAGGCCACCCGGCCGGGCTCCGTGCAGTACGCGGTGGAGCTGGAACGGGAACTGCTGGACTTCGTGCTGCAGCAGCTCCCCCTGCCCGACGGCACGCAGCTGCACACGATCATCGGCGACGCGCGGGACGCCCTGGCGGAGCTGCCGCCGGAGCTGCGCTTCGACGTCGTGATCCTGGACATCTTTTCCGGTCCCGAGGCGCCGGAGCACATCGCGTGCACGGAGTTCTACCTCGAGGCGGCGGCGAAGCTGAGCCCCCGCGGGGTGCTGATCGTCAACGTGGGCGACGAACCGGGCCTCACGCTGGTCCGGAGCCAGGTGGCCGCCATGCGCCGGGCGATGGTCGACGTCGCCGCCTTTGCCGAAGCCGGGATGTTCAGCGGCCGCTATCCCGGCAACATCATCCTCACCGGGACGCAGGGGCCCTGGCCGGAAGTGTGGACCGCGGCGCTCACCGCCCGCGGGCCGCACCCCGCGAAGGTGCTGTCCGGCGTCGGCCTCGACGAAATCTCGGACTAGCCCGGCTGAGATCTGATGGTTGCGATCCTCCTGACCGGCATGTCCGGCGTCGGCAAGTCTTCGGTGCTGGCAGAACTCGCCCGGCGCGGCTTTGACACGGTGGACACGGACGACGGCGGCTGGATCCGGTGGGACCGTGGCGAGCCGTTGTGGCATGAGCCCCTGATGGAGGCGTTGCTGTCCACTCCGCGGCAGCGTCCCCTATTTGTGCAAGGCACCGTCGCAAACCAAGGGCACTTCTATGACCGGTTCAACGCCGTGGTGCTCCTAAGCGCGCCCCGCGAAGTGATCCTGGAATGCCTGCGCACGCGGACCACCAACGATTTCGGGAAGTCTGCTGGTGAGCGGGCGAAAATTATGCGCGACGTCGCGGAAGTGGAGCCGCTGCTGCGTGCCAGTTCCACGCACGAACTCGACACGAGGCGGCCGCTCGACGAGACGGTGGTTGCGTTGATCGCGATTGCCGCACTGAAGTGACCGGCCTGGCGCGAGGCGCGTCTGCACGTTTGAGGCCGTTCGTCGGCGTTACGGCCGTCGTACCTTTCAGTGCACCACTCGCGGGGTCCGGCGGATCATTCATCCAGTGCAATACCGCAGCGGCCCCTTTATTGTCGGTGGCTCGCGGGATCATAAGAGAGTGGAAAGCAGGGCAGGGTGGAGTGCGGAATGCCGGGAGGCGGTGGACGCCGTTACCGCGTCCGTTGCTGCGCTGGC
>NZ_JCBANT010000022.1:0-49294 GCF_059816125.1 Arthrobacter sp. 001422645
CGCACCACCCTCACCGGTGAAGGCCTGCAGCACGCCGACGGCCACTCCCCCATCCTGGCCGCGACCAACCCGGCCGTGCTCACCTACGACCCCGCATACGGCTACGAAATGGGCCACATCATCCGGGACGGCCTGGAGCGGATGTATGGTCCCGGCGCCGCCGCCAATGACCCCGACCGGAACCTCATGTACTACCTCACGGTCTACAACGAGCCCATCTTCCAGCCGGCCGAACCGGAGAACCTCGATGTCAACGGTGTGCTGAAGGGCATTTACCGGGTGTCGGCGTCGGACGCGGAAGGGCCCAAGAGCCAGATCCTGGCCTCCGGCGTGTCCGTCCCCTGGGCCCTCGAGGCCCAGCGGATCCTCGCCGAGGACTGGGGCGTCTCCGCCGATGTCTGGTCCGTGACGTCCTGGAACGAACTCCGCCGGGACGGACTCGCTGCCGAAGAGGAAGCCTTCCTCAACCCCGGCCAGCCCGCCCGCGTGCCGTTCGTCGCCCAGCAGCTCGCCGGGGCCGCCGGTCCGATCGTGGCGGTCACCGACTACATGAAGGCCGTCCCGGACCAGATCCGCCAGTTCCTGCCGCACCAGTTCGCCTCGCTCGGCGCCGACGGCTTCGGCTTCTCCGACACCCGCGCCGCAGCCCGCCGCTTCTTCAAGAACGACACCCACTCGATTGTGGTGAAGACCCTGCAGATGCTCGCCTCCCGCGGCGAGGTCGACGGCGGGGTCCCCGCCTATGCGATGGACCGCTACAAGCTCCTGGACGTCAACGCCGGCACCACCGGCGGAGCGGGCGGCGACGCCTGACGCCATCGAGTACGCAGTTGACGGCAGTGTCCGGCCCGGGACTGCCGTCAACTGTCATCCGGGTGCATAGGCTGGGACCATGGCTGATTCATCGGAACCACTCACCACGGCGGGGTCAACGACGGCGGTCCTGCTCGCCGCCGGCGCCGGGAGGCGGCTGGGACTCGGGCCCAAGGCGGCGCTCCGGTTCCGCGGCCGCACGCTCGTGGAAGCCCTGGCCGACGTGCTGCTCGACGGCGGCTGCCGGGAAGTGGTGGCGGTGCTGGGCGCGGACGCGGCAACGGTCCGTGCCGCCACCGACCTCAGCCGGCACCGGGTCATCGACAACCCGGACTGGGCCACCGGCATGGGCGGCTCGTTCCGGCTGGGCGTCGCTGCGGCAGCGCCGGAGGACCATGTGCTCATCGCACTGGTGGACCAGCCCGGGCTGACCCCCGAAACCGTCGCCCGCCTGCTGGCAGCCCACCGGCCCGGCCGGGTGACGGCCGCCGCCTACCGGGACGCGGAAGGGAAACTGCGGCGGGGCCATCCGCTGCTCATCGACGCCGGACTCCGCACTGAAGCCACGGACACGGCAACGGGCGACGCCGGAGCGCGCTTCTTCCTTCAGGCCCACCCCGGGCTGGTCGACCTGGTGGACTGCAGCGACCTCACCGGCGGTGCGGACCTCGACACCCCGGACCAGCTGCATCTCCTCGACTAGGACCCGGTGCCCGCCACTGCGCCGGGAGGGACCAGGAGCTCCTGAAGACCGCGCTTGAACCCGGACCGGCCGCCGTGGGCGGGATGCCTGATTTTTGGCACGTCCAGGCCGCTGCGCTGCAGGCTGCGGTGCGCCACATTCCCCACGGCCACCACCGTTTCGATGGGAAAAAGCTCCGTCAGCGCCTGCCAGAACGGGGTTCCCAGCGCCGCCTCGGCCGACGTCGGCGTGCGGTTGGACAGCGGCCGCCCGGGCACGTGGGTATGCCACGGGCAGGCACTCCACAGCAGGGGCAGGAAATCCAGTTCGGCCAGCACCGCCCACATCACCGTGGCCGTCGGCTCCGCCGCGACACCCGCAGCATCCGCCGGCAGCGCATACCCCTTGCCCGGCCCGAACAGCCCGAACCCGTTGGCGGGGCCCTCAAACATGGTGCGGTTGGTGAAGGGAACCCCGGTGATCCTCATGCCCCGGAAGCCCGGCGCCTCCCCCACCAGCAGCACTCTCGGGGAGCGATCCCGCATTTCCTGCAGGTAGATCGCCAGGTTCCGCCGGCGCAGTGCATTTCCCGGGGCGGTGTGGTCGAAGAAGTTGGCGCACCCCGGTCCCGTTTCCACCGAAGCGAGCCGGTCCACAAAGCCCCCGATGGCCGATGAATTCATTCCTGCCCGTTCCCTTGGCGTCTGGTCGGTCCACCAGAATATCCGGCCCGCCTCGCCGCCGACACAGGCCACTCCGCCACCGACACTGGCCGCCATAGCATGGGGGCATGGCGGACATGACCATCTTCACAGTGGGGCACTCCACCCACCCCATCGACGAATTCATTCGCATACTGCAGGCTCACGGCGTCAAGAAACTGATCGATGTGCGCACTGTCCCGAAGTCGCGGCACAACCCGCAGTTTAATGCGGATGCCCTGGCGGCGAGTGTGCGGGCCAGCGGGATCACGTACAGGCGAATGGAATCCCTCGGCGGCCTGCGGCATGCCCGGAAGGACAGCCCCAATGGCGCCTGGCGCAACGCGTCGTTCCGGGGATACGCGGACTACATGCAGACCGAGGAATTTGCCACTGCCATCGGCCAGCTGCTGGAACGCGGGCGGACCAACGATGCGGCGATCATGTGCGCTGAGGCGGTACCGTGGCGCTGCCATCGCTCGCTGATCGGCGACGCGCTCCTGGTCCGGAATGTCCAGGTCCTGGACATCATGACGGAGAAGTCCGCCAAACCCCACACCCTGACCTCCTTCGCACGCGTCGAAGGAGAGCGGATCTGGTACCCGGCGGGCTGACGGCCGGTAACCCCACCGCAACGCGGGAAGCTGCTACCAGCGCGGGTGGATCGAGGCGCGGAAGTACTTGTCGTAGATTTCCCGGACGCCGACGTCGAACGTTGCGTCGATCCCGTTGACCTCCGCCGCTTCGGCGTTGGAGCGGGCCTGCTCCACGTTGCGGGCGCCCGGGATCACCGTGCTGACGCCGTCCTGCGCCGCGATCCAGGCGATGGCCGCCTGGGCGGTGCTGACGCCGTCGGGCACCAGTTCCTCGAACTCGGTCACCGCCTGCAGGCCCTGCCCGAAGTCCACACCGGAGAAGGTCTCCCCGACGTCGAACGCCGCGCCGGCGCGGTTGAAGTTCCGGTGGTCGTCCGCCGCGAAGGACGTGTCCGCGGTGTATTTGCCGGAGAGCAGCCCCGACGCGAGCGGCACGCGGGCGATGATGCCGACGCCGGCGGCCTCCGCCGCGGGCAGCACCTCGTCCAGCGGCTTGAGCCGGAAGGCATTGAGGATGATCTGGACAGTGGCCGTGCCTTCGTGCCGCAGCGCTTCGAGGGCTTCGTCGGTCCGCTCCACGCTGACGCCGTAGTTCCGGATGGCCCCCTCCGCCGCGAGGGTGTCCAGCGCGTCGTAGACCTCGGCGTTGCTGTACACGGGGGTGGGCGGGCAGTGCAGCTGGACCAGGTCCAGACAGTCCGTCCCCAGGTTCCGCCGGGAGCGGTCCGTCCATTCGCGGAAGTTGGCCAGGTTGTAGTTCTCCGGCCGTTGTTCCGTCCGGCGGCCCATTTTGGTGCCCACCGTGATGTCCAGGCCCGGGTTGTCGGCCAGGAATTTTCCGATGGCCTGTTCGCTGCGGCCGTCGCCGTAAACGTCCGCCGTGTCGAAGAACGTGACCCCTGCTTCCGCCGAGGCGGCCAGGATGGCCTGCGCCTGCGCGGGGTCCACGTTGCCCCAGTCCGCGCCAAGCTGCCAGGTCCCCAGTCCAACGATGGAGACGTTCCGTCCGGTCTTGCCCAAGATTCGTTGTTCCATCATCCGACTATAGGCCGGACCTGCACTGGGGTGGTCTGCCCGGCTTCCTTCAGGCCCAGGTAGATCTTGTCCCGGGCAATGGGCAGCTCCGCGAACCGGACCCCCGTGGCGTTGCGGATGGCGTTGGCCAGCGCCGGCGCCACCGGGTTGAACGGGCTCTCGCTCATGGACTTCGCGCCCAGCGGGCCCAGTTTGTCGCTGGTGTCGGCGAAGTACACCTCGCTGCGCGGCACGTCCGCGAAGGACGGGATGTGGTACTGCCGGAGGATGTCCGTGGTGACCCGGCCGGCGTCGTCCACCCTGACCTCCTCATACAGCGCGGCGCCCAGCGCCTGCGCGATCCCGCCTTCGATCTGCCCGCGGCACTGCCGCGGGTTGACCACGACGCCGGCGTCGGCGGCCTGGACGCTCTGCAGGATCCGCAGCTCCCCCGTCCCGGTGTTAACGGCCACCCGGAAGCCGTGGACGTTGAACGCCACGGACCGCGGGGTCCCGCCCCAGTGCCCCTCGCCGGAAAGGTCGACGCCGGCCACTGCGGCGGCGTCGTGCAGTTCCGTCAGCGGCACCCGGGTTCCCTCGCACACCACCGCGTCCTCCTCCAGCACACACCCGGAGGCCTGGACCTGGCGGATGCCGGCGGCGAAGGCGCGGATCCGCACCGCGAGTTCCTCGGCCGCGGCCAGCGTGGCCTTCCCGGCCACCACCGTCCCGGCCGAGCCGAAGGCGCCGGAATCGTGGTCCACCAGGTCCGTGTCCGACTGCCGGACCGTGATCCGGCCCGCTGTGGTGGACAGGGCGGTGGCTGCGAGCTGGGCGTGCACGGTGGTGGTGCCGTTGCCGAATTCCGCGGTGCCCACGTCCACCCGGTAGGTCCCGTCGGGCAGGAGCCGGAGCCTGGAATGCGCGAAGTGGCCCCGCGGCGGGACCGTGTCGATCATGGACAGCGCCGAGCCCTCCCCGGTGACCCAGTCCGGGCCGAGGTCCTCGAGGCCGGCGTCCCGGTAGCGTTCCCGGCCGCGGTCCAGGGCGTCCTGCACGAGACGCGTGCACTGGTCCAGCCCGTAGCTGCCGTAGAGCACGTCCTCCTCCGGGTCGGGGTGGGTGGAGAGCATGTCGTCGCCCTCGCGGACCATGTTGCGGCGGCGGAACTGCATCGGGTCCATGCCGATCCCGGCGGCGAGCTCGTCCACGGCGGACTCGATGGCGAAGACCGTCTGGCTCAGTCCGTAGCCGCGGAAGGCCCCGGACGGCACGGTGTTGGTGTACACCGCGTGGGCGTCCACTTTCTTGTTGGCGCAGTTGTACACGGCCAGGGATTCGCCGCAACCGTGGAACATCACGCCCACGGAATGGTTGCCATAGGCGCCGGCGTTGGTCAGCACCTCCAGCTGCAGGGCCGTCAGCTTGCCCTCGTTGCTGGCGGCGGCCTTGAGGCGGATGGTGAACGGGTGCCGGGTGGTGGAGGCCGTGAACTGCTCGCTGCGGGTGAATTCCAGCTGCACCGGGCGCCGCAGTTTCAGCGCGGCGAGCGCCACGATGTCCTCGGTGAGGACTTCCTGCTTGCCGCCGAAGCCGCCGCCCACCCGTCCCGCGACCACCCGGATCCGGTCCTCGGGGAGGTCGAAGACCCGGCCCAGGGTGCGCCGGACCAGGAAGGGCACCTGGCTGGAGGTGCGGATCTGGAGCCGGCCGTCGTCGTCGATCAGGGCGATGGCGGCGTGGGTCTCCAGGGCGGTGTGCTGCACCCGCTGGGTGCGGTAGGTCTGCTCGTGGATGAAATCCGCGGCGGCGAAGGCCGCGGCGACGTCGCCCAGTTCGGAGTGCAGCTCGGCCACGACATTTTGTTCCGGCCGGCCGATGCGGGCCGTCGCGGCGTCCTTGTCGCCGTGGACCAGTGGCGCGCCGGGGCGCATGGCGTCCTGCGGGGTGAACACGGCATCCAGCACCTGGTACTCCACTTTGAGTGCCCGGACGCCGGCTTCCGCCGCGGCCACGCTGTCGGCGACGACGGCGGCGATCCGCTGCCCGACGAACCGGACCACGTCGTCGAGCACGCGGGTGTCGTCCGGGTCGTCGGTGTAGAGCTCGTGCTGGGCCGTGGAGAACAGCTGCGCGGGCGCGTCCTCGTGGGTGAAGACCGCCTCGACGCCGGGAATCCGCAGGGCGTCCGCGGAGTCGATGGACAGCACGCGGGCGTGGGCGTGCGGCGAGCGCAGGAGCTTCACGTGCAGGAGCCCGGACAGCTCGGCCGCCGGGACGTCCAGGGTATAGCGCGCTGCGCCGGTGACGATGGCCCGGCTGGCGGGGGCCGGGACGTCGTCGCCCAGCTGGCCCGGGCGCGGCTCGGGCTGGCTCTCGCCGGCTATCCCGGATCCCGGCCCCGCGGGGTCCGGGTGGCTCGATTCGCCGTGCGCGGCCCCGCCGCAGACGGCGTCCGCAATGGCCCGGTAGCCCGTGCAGCGGCACAGGTTCCCCTTGAGGTTCCGGGGCAGGTTGGCCTTCTGCTCGTCGTCGAACGTGGCCGCCGTCATCACCATGCCCGCGGTGCAGAACCCGCACTGGAAGCCCTGCCGCTCCATGAACTGCTGCTGCATGGGGTGGAGTCCCGCAGCGCCGGTTTCGCCGCCGGCGTCGGTGCGGGCGGTGCCGGCCAGGCCCTCCACCGTGGTCACAGCCCGGCCCTCCGCGCGGACCGCGGGGTAGATGCAGCTGTGCACGGGGGCACCGTCCACGTGGACGGTGCAGGCCCCGCAGTCGCCGCCGTCGCAGCCCTTCTTCACGCCGAAGTTGCCCTGCTCCCGCAGGAACGTCCGCAGGCACTGCCCCGGCCTGGGCTCGGCCTGTGCCAGGGTGCCGTTGATCGTGATTGCGTCATTGATCTCGATGGCCATGTTCAGGCCCCTTCCTGCTGTGGCGAAGCCTGCAGTGCCTGCTCCTGCGGTGACGGGCGCCGCGGCGGCCAGAAGTCGCCGGAGACGCGGGCCGGCTCGGTGCCGGCCGAGGCTGCCAGCTCGGCGCGGATTTCCTCGGCGAGGCGGTAGGTCATGTCCTTGCGCCAGACCGGCAGGCCGTGGATGTCGTCGTGGTAGAGCCCGTCCGGGATGGCGGCGTCCAGCGCGGCGGCGAGTCCGGCCGCCGCGCGGCCTCCTGACTCCGCACTGCTGCCGGCGCCGGGGCTGCCGGTGCCGGGGGCGCCGGTGCCGCCGGTGCCGGTGCTGCCAGAGCCGGGGAGGCGGAGCTGCACGGGGCGCTTGGTGGCGGCGGTAACGGTGAGGACCAGGGTGCCGTCGGCGTCGAGCCTGCCGATCAGCAGCACGCCGGAGCGGCCCAGATTGCTCAGCGACAACCGGCGGAACGCCACCCGCGAGGCAAGGGCCGGCGCCGGCAGGTGGATACTGCGGAGCAACTCGCCGGGCGCCAGGCAGTTGCGCCCGTCCCCGGTCACAAACTCCGCCACGGGGACGGTGCGGCTGGCGCCGCCCGGACCGAGCACCGTGCCCACGCCGTCCAGGGCCGCACAGAGCGAGATCATGGGTCCGGCCGGCAGGGAGGTGCAGAGGTTGCCGCCCACGGTGGACATGTTCCAGACCTTAAAGGACGCCACAAAAGAATCGCAGCACGGCCGGATCAGCTCCAGCGCGGGCCACGACGCCGCATGCGCCCGGACGGTGTCGCCGGCGGGCAGGGCATACAGCTCCGCGACGGTGCAGGTGGCCGCGAGTTCGATCCCTTCTTCGGACACGGTGATGGCCGGCCAGCCGGTGGAGCCGAGGTCCAGCAGCCGCCGCAACGGCTCCTGGCCGAAGGCGAAGCTGCCGTAGGAAAACAGCACGGTGCCGCCGGCCAGCCAGGCGTCGCCGGCCTGCCAGTCGGCCGGATCCGCGGTGCGGACCACCGCCTCGATGGTGTTCATGTCCATGGCATCTCCTGGTGGTGCGGGGTAAGGATTTCCGGCGTGCGGTGCGGAGTGTTCAAATCCGGGGTGCGGATTTCCGGGATATGGGGCTCCGGCATAGGGATTTCCGGACCGCCGTACGGATGGATCGGTCCGCTCCCGTGTTTCAAGGACAGCCCGCGGGCGGAACGGGTCCGGGCTGCCACCAGCTCCGCGGTGATGGAGACGGCCACCTCGGCCGGGGTGACCGCGCCGAGGTCCAGCCCAATTGGGGAATGCAGCCGTTCGATCTCCGCCGGCGCCACCCCGGCGGCGAGCAGTGATTCCAGCCGCTGGCGGTGGCTCCGCCGCGATCCCATGGCCCCGACGTAGGCCAGGTCCAGGCGCAGCGCGGTCTGCAGCAGGGGGATGTCGAACTTGGGATCATGGGTGAGCACGCAGACAACGGTCCGGGCGTCGAGCCGGCCGGACGCAGCTTCCGCGGCCAGGTAGCGGTGCGGCCAGTCCGTCGCCACCTCGTCGGCCGGGGCGAAGCGCTCCTGCCGGGTGAAGGCCGGCCGGGCATCGCACAGGGTCACGTGGTAGCCCAGCAGCCGGGCGGCCGGCACCAGGGCCGCGCCGAAATCGTTGGCGCCGAACACCAGCATCCGGGCCGGCGGCAGCCTGCTCTCCACCAGCACGGTGATGGGCCCGGCGGCGGGCCGGTCCGCGTCGCCGTAGCAGCCGGATTCCGCCGCCAGCCGTACCACCCCGGTGGTCCCGCTTCTCAGCAGGGGCTCCAGTTGCGCGGCGGCCGCCCGGAGCCGGGGGCTGGTCCCGCCGGGTACTCCCAATAGCGCGGCCACGGCCTCGGACTGCGCCACCCGGTAGCTGGCCGGATCCGGGATGATGACGGCGCCGGCACCCCGCCGGGCACCGGTACCTCCCGGGGACCCGGCGTCGAGCCGGCGGATGAGCGCCAGGCCCGTGCCGGGGCCGTGGGCGTCCGTGGTGTTCAGGACCTCCGGCCGGAGACCGCCGAGGGCATCCGTCAGCAGTTCGATGTGGACGTCCAGCTCGCCCCCGCAGGTGAGCCCGACGGCGAACGCGTCCTCGGCGCTGTAGCCGAAGAACTCGCGGCGGGTGCCGCCGTCGGCCATCACCTCCAGGGCCGCAGCCACGACGGCGCCCTCGACGCAGCCGCCGGAGAGGCTGCCCAGGACATCGCCTGCCGCGGACACCAGCATGGAGGTTCCCACCGGGCGCGGCACGGAACCGTTGGCGGCCACCACTGTGGCCACGGCGCAGGGCTGGTCTGCGGCGGCCGGCGGCCAGGCCGCCAGCGACGGCATCAGGTCCAACATGGCTGCACCTCTATTTCCTGCACGGCGATGGTGTGCATATTCTCGTTCCAATCGTTGTCCGGGGACAGCACTGCCGCGGCGGCGTGGCCCAGAATCGCTGCGCTTTCGGATTTTCGCACCCGGGATCCCGGGTGCGGCGGTCCGAAAGCGCAGCGAAAGTCCGGATGTCAGGCGCCGAGCAGCGCGTTGATGGGGCCTCGGGCGAAATAGACCAGGAATCCGGCCGTCACCACCCACATGAGCGGATGGATCTTCTTGGCCTTCCCGGACGCTGCCCCGATGATGACCCATGAGATGAAGCCGACGCCGATGCCGTTGGCGATCGAGTAGCTCAGCGGCATCGTGACGATGGTCAGGAACGCCGGCAGGGCCACCGCGAACTTGGTGAACTTGATCTCGCGGATCTGGGCCATCATCATGGCGCCCACCACCACCAGGGCGGCGGCGGCTACTTCCAGCGGAACCACGCTGGTGAGCGGCGTAAGGAACATGGAGCCCAGGAACAGGACACCGGTGACCACGGAGGCCAGCCCGGTCCGGGCGCCCTCGCCGATGCCCGCGGCGGAATCGATGTAGACGGTGTTGGAGGATCCCGAGGTGGCTCCGCCGGCAACCGCGCCGACGCCTTCGACGATGAAGGCCGACTTGAGCCGCGGGAACGTGCCGTCCTTGTGGGCGACCCCGGCGCTCTTGGCGAGTCCGGTCATGGTGCCCATGGCATCGAAGAAGTTGGTGAAGACCAGCGTGAAGACCAGCATGGTGGCGGCAAGCCCGCCGATCCGGCCGAATGCACCGAACAGGTCGAACTGTCCCACCAGGCCCAGGTCCGGCGCCGACACCAGCTGGCCGGAGAGCACCGGGGTGTTCAAGTGCCATCCGCCTGGGTTTGTGTCGCTGCCGGGGCCGATGCGCAGGACCGCCTCGACGAGAGTTGCGAGCAACGTGGTGGCGACGATCCCGATCAGCAGTCCGCCCTGAACCTTGCGGGCCACGAGGATGCCCATGACGAGGAGTCCGACGATGAAGACGAGGGTGGGAACTGAGCTGATGGAACCGTTGTCGCCCAGTTGCACGGGGGGCCCGGCTGTCGTCGCCCGGACGAAGCCCGAGTCGACGAAGCCGATGAACGCGATGAACAGGCCGATGCCGACGGTGATGGCTGCCTTCAGTTCCTTAGGGACGGCCCGGAAGATGGCCGTCCGGGCGCCGGTGACGCCGAAGAGCACGATCAGGATGCCGTTGATGACCACCAGGCCCATGGCCTCGGGCCACGTGACCTCGTTGATCACCGAGACTGCGAGGAAGGAGTTGATGCCCAGTCCCGCGGCCAGGCCAAACGGCAGATTGGCTACCAGCCCGAACAGAATGGTCATCACGCCGGCGGTGAGTCCGGTGACCGCGCCGACCTGCGCGGCCGACAGCCAGCCGCCGGCCACGTCGGTGGGGGCGTTGCCGGCGCTGAAGCCGCCCAGAATCAGCGGATTCAGGATCACGATGTAGGCCATGGTGAAGAACGTGACCAGGCCGCCGCGGAACTCGCGGGCGAGTGTCGAACCGCGCTCGGTGATGTGGAAGAAGCGGTCCAGGAAAGCGTTGGACGCCGGCGGCCGGGTGTTGCGGTCCTGCCGCTTGGCGTGGGCTGCGGCGTTGGGGGCCGGCGCCGTTGCCGGCTGCGGGCCTTCGTGGGACTGATCGAGGATTGTCATCTCAGCCTCCGGCCCTAGTAGTCAATCCTGGAACCGAGCGTGTTCCAGGTGTGGAACGGTTCCAGCACTGCAGGGGCCTGCGGATCGCCCAGATCCAGCTTGGACACCGGCATCAGGACATCCCGGTTGTCGTTCTCGAAGTACTCGTAGAAGACGGCATCATCGAAGCCGACCGAGGCGGCGTCGTGCCGGTCCGCCGCGAAGACGACGCGCTCCACCCGCGCCCATAGCGCGGAGGCGAGGCACATGGGGCAGGGCTCGCAGCTCGTGTAGAGGGTGGCCCCCCGCAGGTCGAACGTGCCCAGTTCGGAGCAGGCGCGCCGGATGGCCGTGACTTCGGCATGGGCGGTGGGATCGTTGGTGGCGGTGACGCGGTTGACGCCGTCGAACGCTTGACCGCTCGCGGTGACGATGACGGCGCCGAACGGCCCGCCGCTGTTCAGGACGTTGGCCGTGGCCAGTTGGATGGATCTGGCCAGAAAATGTTCGGCCGTGACGGTGCTGCTCATGATGCGACTCCCTTTGCCGGGAAGCCGGGTATACCGAGGTGAGACGGAAGGACCAGATGCGACGGTTACCAGACTTCAGCGTGTGCTTTTGAGGGTTAGGTTGCGCCTGGTAGATAGCTTCCCCGGGGTCCGGGGGCCCGCCTTTGGCAAGATCGAGATTAGCACCGGAAAGTGAGCTGCGCCATAGATTTCTGGAAACTTAATTTCGGGATGTGAAATTTATGTTTCCGGATTCTCACTCCGTCGGGCCATTGACGGATCGGCCGCGGCCACCCTAGCCTGTTGAAACCCGGCTTCGATGCCGGGCACCCTGGATCAGCAGACAGGGCATCACTGAGCTGGCATTCCCTTCCCACGCTCAGACAGGAAACCATGATGCCCACACCGTCCCCGCAATCCCGGCTCTGGATCAAAAATCCCCGCGGCGCCTTCACCGCCAACAACCTCGACGCCTCCGGCGGAGTGGTGGTCAGCGGCGGCGTCATCACGGAGGTGCTCGCCGCCGGCCAGCTGCCCTCCGCCCCTTGCAGCGAGATGTTCGACGCCGGCAATCACGTCCTGCTGCCCGGCCTCATCAACACGCACCACCACTTTTACCAGACCCTCACCCGGGCGTGGGGGCCGGTGGCCAACGCGCCGCTCTTCCCCTGGCTCCAGAACCTGTACCCGGTGTGGGCGCGCCTCACACCCCGCGATTTGGAGCTGGCCACGACCGTGGCGCTCGCCGAGCTGCTCCTGTCCGGCTGCACCACCGCGGCGGACCATCACTACCTCTTTCCGGACGGCATGGAGGACGCCATCGACATCGAGGTTCGGGCCGTGCGCCGGCTCGGCATGCGGGCCACGCTCACCCGGGGATCCATGAGCCTCGGGGAGGACGACGGCGGCCTGCCGCCGCAGTCCACCGTGCAGTCACCGGACGTGATCCTGGCCGACAGCGAACGGCTCATCGGCGAGTACCACCAGCGAGGGGACGGCGCCACGATCCAGATTGCGCTGGCCCCGTGCTCGCCGTTTTCCGTCACCCGGGAGATCATGGCGGAAAGCGCCGCCCTGGCGGAGCGGCACGATGTCCGGCTGCACACCCACCTCGCTGAGACCCTGGACGAGGAGGAGTTCTGCCGGGAGATGTTCGGCCTGCGGACCGTGGACTACCTCGACAGTGTGGGCTGGCTGACCGGCCGGACATGGCTGGGTCACGGCATCCACTTCACCGACGGCGAGATCGCAGCGCTGGGGGCCGCCGGCACCGCCGTCGCGCACTGCCCCACGTCCAACATGCGTCTGGCCTCCGGAACCGCGAGGGTGCTGGAACTGGAGGACGCCGGGGTGCCCGTGGGGCTGGGTGTGGACGGCTCGGCGTCGAACGATGCCTCCAACATGATCCTGGAGGCGCGGCAGGCGCTGTACCTGCAGCGGCTGCGCTACGGCGCGCAGGTTCCGGTGGAACGGGCGCTGGGCTGGGCCACGAGGGGCTCCGCCGCAGTCCTGGGCCGGCCGGACCTGGGCCAAATAGCCCCCGGGATGCAGGCGGACCTGGCCCTCTTCACCCTGGACGAACTGCGCTTCTCCGGCAGTCACGACCCCGTCGCGGCCCTGCTGCTGTGCGCGGCCGACAGGGCGGACCGCGTCATGGTGGGCGGACAATGGCGCGTGGTGGACGGCCACATTCCGGGGCTGGACCTTGCCGGGCTCATTGCGGAGCACTCCGCCGCGGCGCGGAGACTGGTGAACGGCTGAACGATTTCCGACCGCCTTCGCCGGTATGCCGCGGGTCTGGCTGCGGCATCCGATCGTTGCTAGCGTGTCGGAATGAGCCCATCGAAGGCCCCGGCCGAGATCCTCAACATCGCCGGCACTGAGGTTCGGATCTCGAGCCCGGACAAGGTGGTGTTCCCCGAACCCGGGCTGACGAAGTTGGACCTGGTGCGGTACTACCTCGCCGTGGCGGATGGTGCGCTGCGGGGCGCGGGCGGCCGGCCCATGGTGCTCAAGCGCTTCCCGAAGGGCATCGACGCTGAGCCGTTCTTCCAGAAGCGCGTGCCGGAAAACCATCCGGACTTCATCGACACGGCGACCCTGCACTACGCGTCGGGGACATCTGCCGAGGAGGCCGTCATCCGGGATGCCGCGGGCCTGGCGTGGGTGGTGAACCTCGGCTGCCTGGACCTCAACCCGCATCCGGTGCGCGCCGAGGACCTCGAGCACCCCGACGAGCTGCGTGTCGATCTGGATCCGATGCCGGGAGTCGGCTGGTCCCAGATCGTCGACGTTGCGTATGTCGCCCGCGACGTGCTCGGCGACGCGGGACTCGTGGGGTGGCCGAAGACCAGCGGGTCGCGCGGACTCCACATCCTGGTGCGCATCTCGCCGCAGTGGTCATACCGCGACGTGCGGCTTGCCGCCGAGACCCTGGCCCGCGAGGTCGAAAACCGCGCGCCCGGCCTCGCCACCGCGCGGTGGTGGAAGGAGGAGCGCGGCGAGAGTGTGTTCGTCGACTTTAACCAGAACGCAAAAGACCGCACCGTGGCCTCGGCGTACTCGATCCGGCCTCTGCCCGACGCCCGGGTCTCGACGCCGCTCGTATGGGACGAGGTCCGCTCCGCGCGGCCGGAACTGTTCACGGTGCGCACAGTGCCCCGGCGCTTCGCGGACGGGGGCGACCCACACGCCGGCATCGACGGTGCGGCGGGCTCACTCGACAAACTCCTCGCGTTGGCGTCCGAGCTCGGCCCCGCCGAAAAGCCCCCGCGCGGCGGGGACGGCTCCGGCCGCCGGCAGTCGGTGATGCCGCTCATCGAAGTGGCCCGCACCAGGACCAAGCCCGAGGCGCTCGCGGCGCTGGATGAGTGGAAGACCCGGCATGCGGACATCGTCCCGGCGCTGCACCCCGCCGACGTGCTGGTCGACGGAATGCGCGGATCGAGCTCGCTCTGGTACAGGGTGCGGGTGAACCTGCAGCATGTCCCCGAGGCGGAGCGTCCGCCGCAGGAGGAGCTCATTGCCGACTACGACCCCTGGGCGGGCAAGGAGTGGCCGGGGCGCCCGGGGTCCTGACACGGGGCGCTCGTTGAGGCGCGCCCCTCCAGTACGACAGAACCCCTGCGGGGGTTAGCGGCCGAACAGCGGCAGCGCGCGCAGCCAGCGGGAGAATCCCCTGCCGGCGCGGTCGCAGTCGGCCGGGATGTAAAAGTCGGGATCCGTGGCGCCGAACGGCAGGTACAGCTCCTGGCCGGGCGCCGGAAAGTCAGCGACGTTGTTTTGATCCTGCTGGTCCATCTGTTCCTCCTCATTCTTGCCATTATTCCGTATTGTTTCCGCATTTCGGAAACTATTTATTGTCCTATGGAAACTGTAAGACGCGGGCCCGCGCCCGTCAACACCCTCCGCGCCCGCCGCAGACCCCGCCCGGTCACAATCGGAAAGTTGGGATTGTGATGTACACCACCGCCGGCCTGGGCTAACCTTGAAGGTAATTCGTGGCCCAGGTCACGTAACCTGGGAGCAGCAGGCAGGGTTGTAATGAGCTGGCGTCAACTGACGTCGGCTCTTTTTTGTGGGCCGGCGGTGAAAGAAACGAACGCGAAACGCGTACGAAATTTCTATGTGGGAGTTTGATTCCACATACCGGAAGTTGGGAACCACACCATGAACAACAAGATCGTCCTCGGACAGAACCAGTACGGTAAGGCCGAAGTCCGCGTCGTCAAGATCACCCGCGACACTGAACGCCACGAGATCGAAGACCTCAACGTCACCTCGCAGCTCCGCGGCGACTTCGCGGCGGCCCACCTGGAAGGCGACAACAGCCACGTGGTGGCCACGGACACGCAGAAGAACACCATCTACGCCTTCGCCCGGGAGGGCATCGGCTCCCCGGAAGCCTTCCTCCTCCGGCTCGGCGACCACTTCACGTCCAGCTTCGACTGGGTGACCGGCGGCCGCTGGGAGGCCGAGTCGTACAGCTGGGACCGCATCCAGGCCCACGGCGCGGCCCACGACCACTCCTTCGTGCGCAACGGCCAGGAAGTCCGGACCGCAGTGCTGGTCCGCGACGGCGCCGACCGGCACCTCATCTCGGGGCTCAAGGACCTGACGGTCCTCAAGTCCACGCAGTCAGGCTTCGTCGGCTACCCGCGGGACAAGTACACCACCCTGCCTGAGACCACCGATCGGATCCTCGCCACGGACGTCTCCGCACGCTGGCGCTACAACGCCGGCACCGATTTCAGCGCCCTCGATTTCAACAAGAACTACGACGACGTCAAGGCCCTCCTGCTGGAGGGTTTCACCGAAAAGTACTCCCACGCCCTGCAGCAGACCCTGTTCGATATGGGCACCAAGGTCCTCGAGGCACACAGCGAGATCGACGAAATCAAGTTCTCGATGCCCAACAAGCACCACTTCCTGGTGGACCTCTCGCCGTTTGGCCTCGACAACCCCAACGAGGTCTTCTTCGCCGCCGACCGCCCGTACGGCCTCATCGAGGCCACGGTCCAGCGCGAAGAGGCAGCACCGGCCGACGCCGCTTGGTCCGGCATCGCCGGATTCTGCTAGGCACCCCCGCCCGTTCACAACGCCGCGGCCTGTTCCAGGGCCAGCCCCAGCGCCGGCCCCGGAACAGGCCGCCAGTACCCCACCAAGCCACATCTGTTAGCCAGACACTGTTAGCCAGACAAAGACGTCTGCCATGAACCAAGAAAGTCTGCCATGAACATGAAAAAGAAGCCGTCCGCGGTCAAGTCCCGCTCCGGCCGCACACAGTCCGACCGGCCCGAAGACGAACGCCTCCCGATCGGCAGCACCTTCGCCTACGGCCTCCAGCACGTCCTGACGATGTACGGCGGCATCATCGCACCCCCGCTCATCATTGGCGCGGCGGCCGGAATGCCCTCCGAGGAAATCGGCCTGCTGATCGCAGCCTGCCTCTTTGTGGGCGGCCTCGCCACCATTCTCCAGACCATCGGCATCCCGTTCTTCGGCTCCCGGCTTCCGCTGGTCCAGGGCGTCTCGTTCGCGGGCGTCTCCACCATGGTGGCGATCGTGGATGAGGGCGGCGGGATCCAGTCCGTGTTCGGTTCGGTGATTGCCGCGTCGCTGATCGGCCTGCTCATCACACCGCTGTTCTCCAAGATCATCCGCTTCTTCCCGCCGGTGGTCACGGGAACGGTCATTACCGTCATCGGGCTGACCCTGATGCCGGTGGCCGCGAACTGGGCCATGGGCGGCAACAAGGCCGCGCCCAACTACGGTTCCGTGGCCAACATCGGGCTGGCGGCGGCCACCATGGCCATCGTGCTGCTGCTGAGCAAGGTGGGAAGCGCCACCATCTCGCGGCTTTCCATTCTCCTGGCCATGGTGCTGGGCACGGTCATCGCCTTTATTGCCGGCATGACGGACTTCTCCAAGGTGGCGCAGGGCCCCATCGTGGCGTTCCCCACCCCGTTCGCCTTCGGGCCGCCCACGTTCCACGTCGCGGCGATCATCTCGATGCTGATCGTCATCCTGGTGACCCTCACGGAGACGTCCGCGGACATCATTGCCGTGGGTGAAATCGTGGGCACCAAGGTGGACTCCAAGCGCATCGGCGACGGCCTGCGGGCCGACATGCTCTCCAGCGCCATCTCGCCGCTGTTCAACTCCTTCACCCAGAGCGCCTTCGCCCAGAACGTGGGGCTCGTCGCCATCACGGGTGTCAAGAGCCGCTTCGTGGTCAGCGCCGGCGGCGCCATCCTGGTGATCCTGGGCCTCCTCCCGGTCCTGGGCCGGGTGGTAGCCGCGGTGCCGACACCGGTACTGGGCGGTGCCGGCGTCGTACTCTTCGGCACGGTGGCCGCCAGCGGCATCCGGACGCTGGCGAAGGTGGAGTACAAGAACAACATGAACCTGGTCATCGTGGCCGCGTCGATCGGCTTCGGGATGATCCCGATCGCCGCCCCGACCTTCTACGATCAGTTCCCGTCGTGGTTCGCCACCATCTTCCACTCCGGCATCAGCTCTGCGGCCGTGATGGCCATCCTGCTGAACCTGCTCTTCAACCACCTCAAGGCGGGCAACTCGGAAAACCAGTCCGTGTTCGTGGCGGGGACCGGACGAATCGTGAAGGAACAGGACCTCAAAGGCCTGGCCGACGGCGACCGCTTCGAGGGCGGCAAGCTGATCGACTGCGACGGCAAGGAAGTCCCCGTGGAGTCGGCGTCGAAATCCGAGCACTGACGGCCGGCGGCACCACCGTTATGAATGCAGCGGCCCCTTTCCCGAAAGGAAAAGGGGCCGCTGCGCGGCCGCGCGGGCCGCAGTTTGAATGCCGGGGCTCAGGCCTTGTTGAGGTCCTGCGAGATCGCCAGGGCGGCCTCGCGCAGCAGCGGCACGGCCCTTGCGGCGAACGACTCGTCCACCCGGGACACAGGGCCGGAGACGGAAATCGCGGCCGGGGTGGGCGCATTGGGGATGGCGATCGCGAAGCAGCGGACGCCGAGCTCCTGCTCCTCCTCGTCGATGGAGTAGCCGCGGTCCCGGATCAGCTTCAGGTCCGCAAACAGGGATTCGACGTCGCCGATGCTCTTCGGCGTGGGGGTGGGCATGCCCTTGCGGGTGACGATGCCGCGCACCGTCTCGTCGTCCAGCTGGGCCAGGATGGCCTTGCCCATGCCGGTGGCGTGCATAAAGCCGCGGCGGCCCACCTCGGTGATCATCCGCATGGAGTGCAGCGACGGGACCTGGGCCACGTACATGACCATGTCCGAGTCCAGCACCGCCATGTTGGCGGTTTCCCCGAGCCGCTCCACCAGCGACTGGAGCTCCGGCCGGGCCAGCGCGCCCAGCTGCTTGTTCGCGGCCTCACCCAGGCGGATCAGGCGCGGGCCCAGCGCATAGCGGCGGTTCGGCAGCTGCCGGATGTAGCCGAGGGTGACCAGCGTGCGGAGCAGCCGGTGGATGGTGGGCAGCGGCAGGTCGGTGGAGGAAGACAGTTCACTGAGGGTGACGTCGCCGCCGGCATCAGTGATCAGTTCCAGAAGTTCGAAAACGCGTTCAACGGACTGCACGCCTCCGGGGGCTTTTTCCGCCATGGCTTGGGTCTCCTGAGAGTTCGCTTGCGACAACTTTTATCCGCATCGTGAAAAAAGTGCTTAGTAGACCCAAGATACAGCACCGCCTGCCCGCCGTCGACGCCGCGTCAGAGTCACATTCGGGGCTTGTATTTCCACAAAGTAGATAATAATATCCATAATACGAAATAAGTGATTGCAGAGAGCGCCCGTCCGCGGGCCGACTAGGAGGAAATTCAATGGCGAATCCGAGCCCCGGAAATTCGATCACCCTGCGCGTGGAGGCACCGTCCAGCTTCACCGCCACGTCCGAGCTGGCCGCCGCCGTCGGAGCCGCCGGCGCCGCGATCACCGCCCTGGACGTCACCGAATCCCACCACGAGACACTGGTGGTCGACGTCACCTGCAACACCACGGACGACGACCACGCGGCCCGCGTCAAGGACGCGCTCAACGCGCTCGACGGCGTCACCGTCCGCAACGTCTCCGACCGCACCTTCCTGATGCACCTCGGCGGCAAGCTGGAGGTTGTCCCAAAGGTCGCGCTGCGGAACCGCGACGACCTCTCCCGCGCCTACACCCCCGGGGTGGCGCGCGTCTGCCTGGCCATCGCGGAAAACCCCGAGGCCGCCCGGAACCTGACCATCAAACGCAACACGATCGCCGTAGTGACCGACGGGTCCGCCGTCCTGGGCCTCGGCAACATCGGCCCGGCCGCGGCACTGCCCGTCATGGAAGGCAAGGCGGCACTGTTTAAGCAGTTCGCCAACGTCGACGCCTGGCCGGTCTGCCTGGACACCCAGGACACCGAGGAGATCATCAGCATCGTCAAGGCCCTCGCCCCGGTCTACGGCGGCGTCAACCTCGAGGACATCGCCGCGCCGCGCTGCTTCGAGATCGAAAACCGGCTCCGCGAGGAACTCGACATCCCGGTCTTCCACGACGACCAGCACGGCACCGCCATCGTCACGCTCGCGGCCCTCGCCAACGCCCTGCGCGTGGTGGACAAGAAGCTCCCCGAAGTCCGGATTGTGGTGTCGGGCGTCGGCGCGGCCGGCTCGGCCATCATCCAGCTGCTCAAGGCGCAGGGCGCGCGCAACATCATTGCCGCCGGGCGCTCGGGAGCGATCCACTTCGGCGAACAGTACGACGACGAGCACCGCACTTGGATCGCCGAGAACACCAACGAACAGGGTTTCTCCGGCACCCTGCACGAGGCCCTCAGGGGAGCCGACGTCTTCATCGGCGTCAGCGCACCGCACGTGATCGGCGAAGAGCAGGTGGCTTCCATGGCCAAGGACGCTATTGTGTTCGCCATGGCCAACCCCACGCCGGAAATCGACCCCGTGGTCGCGTCACGGCACGCCGCCGTGGTGGCCACCGGCCGCAGCGACTTCCCCAACCAGATCAACAACGTTCTGGCGTTCCCCGGATTCTTCCGCGGCCTGCTGGACGCCGGGGCGTCGGACATCACCCCCCAGATGCTCGTGGCCGCCGCCGAGGCAATCGCGAACCGGGTGGCTGACGACGAGCTGAACGCCAGCTACATCATTCCCAGCGTCTTCGACCCCCACGTGGCCTCCGATGTCGCCGCGGCCGTTGCCGCCGCCGCCCACGCAGCGGCCCCGGCCGCAGCTCTCTCCCACGCCTGATCCGCCGCCTGACCAAGCGCCTGATTCACCGCCTGACTCACCGAACAGGAAGGACCACAATGGCTCTCACAATTTCAGCCCACCGCCCCGTAGACCGCGCGGAGGAGATCCTCACCCCGGAGGCGCTGGCCTTCATCGAGGAACTGCACCAGCGGTTCGCCGCCACCCGCGGGGAGCTCCTCAAGGCCCGTGCGGTCAAACGGGAGGAAGTGGCCCGCACCGGCCGGCTCGACTTCCTGCCGGAGACACGGGACATCCGCGAGGGAGACTGGACCGTCGCCCCGGCCCCCGCAGCCCTCCAGGACCGCCGGGTGGAAATGACGGGCCCGGCCGCACCGGCGAAAATGGCGATCAACGCCCTCAACTCCGGGGCAAAGGTCTGGCTCGCCGACCTCGAGGACGCCAGCACCCCCACCTGGTCCAACGTGATCGAATCGATCCTGAACCTCCGCGACGCCGCGGCGGGCACGCTGGCGTATACCTCCCCAGAGGGGAAGGAATACACGCTGCGGACCGATGCCCCGCTGGCCGTCGTCGTGGCCCGCCCGCGCGGCTGGCACATGAGCGAGCGCCATCTGCTGATCGGCGGCGAGCACACCGTGGGAGCCCTGGTGGACTTCGGCCTGCACTTCTTCCACACCGCCAGGCGGCTGCTGGACAACGGCCAGGGCCCGTACTACTACCTGCCCAAGATGGAGAGCCACCTTGAGGCCCGCCTCTGGAACGAGATCTTCGTCTTCGCCCAGGACTACCTCGGCATCCCGCAGGGCACCATCCGCGCCACGGTCCTGATCGAGACCATCCCCGCGGCGTTCGAAATGGACGAGATCCTCTACGAACTCCGCGACCACGCCTCCGGCCTGAACGCCGGGCGCTGGGACTACCTGTTCAGCATCATCAAGTACTTCCGCGACGCCGGCCCGCGGTTCGTGCTGCCGGACCGCGCCACCGTGGCCATGACCGCGCCGTTCATGCGCGCCTACACCGAGCTGCTGGTCAAGACCTGCCACCGCCGCGGCGCCTTCGCCATGGGCGGCATGGCAGCCGTCATCCCCAACCGCCGCGAACCCGAGGTGACGGCCCAGGCCTTCGAGAAGGTGCGCGCGGACAAGACCCGCGAGGCAAACGACGGCTTTGACGGTTCCTGGGTGGCCCACCCGGACCTGGTGCCGGTCTGCCGGGACGTCTTCGACGCGGTCCTGGGCGACCGGCCGAACCAGCTGGACAAGCAGCGCCCGGAAGTCTCCGTCACCGCGGACCAGCTCCTGGACGTCGCCTCCGCCGACGGCACGGTCACCGAGGCCGGCCTGCGCCTGAACCTCTACGTCGCCATCGCCTACACCGCGGTGTGGATCTCGGGCAACGGCGCCGTCGCCATCCACAACCTGATGGAGGACGCCGCGACGGCGGAGATCTCCCGCTCGCAGGTCTGGCAGCAGATCCGCAACCAGGTGGTCCTCGCCGACACCGGCCGGACCGTGACCCGCGAGCTGGTGACCGGGATCCTGGCCGAAGAAACGGAGAAGCTCCGCGGCGAGGTGGGCGAGGACGCGTTCGCGAAGCACTACCTGCCCGCCAGCAAGCTCATCGGCGATATCTGCCTCTCCGAGGACTACACGGACTTCCTCACCACCCCGGCCTACGAATTGGTGGGCTGAGCCATGGCTGCATCGCCCTCCGGGGCGCTCTCCGCGGCGGACCTGGGCAGGATCGATGCCCAGCTGGCGGCGACGGATGAGCTACTGGAACGTAACTACCCGGGCGACGACGGCACCCGCCAGCCGGTGCACACCGTCTATGTCCCGGCCGACCGCTTCACTCCGGGGTTCGCCGCCGGCTGGGGCGCCCAGGCGCTGGCTGCCGCCGACGCCCACGGCGGACTGGAACAGCTCTGCACCCTGCTCGGCCAGGATCCCGCACTGGCCGGCGCCGTCGCCCCCCGCGTGGCCGCGAAGCTCGGCAGCGAGCCGATCGAGGACCTCCGGCTGGACTTCGAGGACGGCTACGGGGACCGGGGTGACGACGCCGAGGACGCGGACGCCGTCACTGCCGCGGCCGCCGTGGCCGCCGCGGTGGCCGACGGCAGTGCCCCGCCGTTCATCGGGATCCGGTTCAAGTGCTTCGAGGCGCCCACCCGGGCCCGCGGGCTGCGCACCCTGGACCTGTTCGTCTCCGGCCTGGCCGCCGCCGGCGAGCTCCCGGAGGGGCTGGTCCTCACCCTGCCGAAGGTCACCACCGTGGCCCAGGTGCAGGCGATGGACTACGCCGTGTCCCGGCTGGAGGAGGTCCACTCGCTGCCCGCCGGACGCCTGCGCTTTGAGGTCCAGGTGGAAACGCCGCAGCTGATCCTGGGCCCGGACGGCACCTCCCCGGTGGCACAGCTGCCGCACGCCGTTCCCGGCCGGATCAGCGCCCTGCACTACGGCACCTACGACTACTCGGCGTCCCTGCAGATCTCCGCGGAATACCAGTCCATGGAGCACCCGGTGGCGGACTACGCCAAGGAAGTGATGCAGCTGGCCGTGGCCGGCACCGGCATCCGGCTCTCCGACGGGTCCACCAACGTCATCCCCGTCGGCGACGGGGTGCAGGACGCCTGGCGGCTCCACGGCCGCCTGGTCCGCCGCTCGCTGGAACGCGGCTACTACCAGGGCTGGGACCTCCACCCCGCCCAGCTGCCGAGCCGCTTCGCCGCCACCTACGCGTTCTACCGGCAGGGTCTTCCCGCCGCCGCCGCGCGGCTCCGCAACTATGTGGAGCGCACCGATGGCGGCGTGATGGACGAACCCGCCACGGCCAGGGCCCTCGCGGCCTTCGTGCTGCGCGGCATCCAGTGCGGTGCCGCCGGCGCGGAGGAAGTCCTGGAACTGAGCGGCCTCGCACTGCCCCGGCTGACCGCCCTGGCGCACCCCCGGCTGGCCCAGCCGGCCGCCGCCCACAACCACTGACCCCATTTACACAGGAGTGACCCAATGAGCACCTACTTTTCCCCCGAAGGCGGCCTGCCGCCGCAGACCCAGCTCCTCACCGACCGCGCCGTCGTCAAAGAGGCCTACACCGTGATCCCCAAGGGGGTGCTGCGCGACATCGTCACCAGCAACCTCCCCGGCTGGACCAAAACCCGCGCCTGGATCATCGCCCGCCCCATCGCCGGGTTCGCCACCACCTTCTCGCAGCTGATCGTGGAGGTGGCGCCGGGCGGCGGCAGCGACAAGCCCGAGGCGGAGGCCGGCGTCGAAGGCGTCATCTTCCTCACCAAGGGCGAACTGACACTGACCCTCGACGGCGAAATCCACCACCTGGAGTCCGGCGGCTACGCCTACCTCGCCGCCGGCTCGGACTGGAAGGTCTCCAACGATTCCGCCGGGGACGCCGCCAGCTTCCAGTGGATCCGCAAGGCCTACGAGCCGCTGGACGGCTTCACCGCGAAGTCCTTCGTGACCCGCGACCAGGACGTCGAACCGCGGCCTATGCCGGACACCAACGGCGCCTGGGCGACCACCCGTTTCGTGGATCCGGACGATCTGGCCCACGACATGCACGTCAACATCGTCACGTTCCAGCCGGGCGGCTCGATCCCGTTCGCCGAAACCCATGTGATGGAGCACGGACTCTTTGTCCTGGAGGGCAAAGCCGTCTACCGGCTCAACGACGACTGGGTGGAGGTCGAGGCCGGCGACTTTATGTGGCTCCGCGCCTTCTGCCCGCAGGCCTGCTACGCCGGCGGACCGGGCCCGTTCCGCTACCTGCTCTACAAGGACGTCAACCGGCAGATCCGCCTCACCTAAACAAGTTCCCTGCGCTGCTCCCGCCCGGCCGGACACCCGTCACTGCCCCACCCCGGGAGGGCGGCCCGGGGCGCTGCCGGATGCCATATGGCGTTCGACGGCGCCCCGCGGCACGTCGGCTGCCTCCCCCAACACAGTGGCCCCTTGCGCATCCTTGTGCCCCCTTGTGCGCCCGGCGATGCTTGCTAGCCTGAGGCTGTGAAGTACGAGTCCCTGTGGATCGGAATGCTCCTTGGCGCGGCCCTTGGTCTCGTCATTGGAGTGGTCACTGCCGACAAACCGTTCACCGGTCTGCTGATCGGGCTGGGGGTCGGGGCGCTGGTAGGCCTGGCGGCCCGGAAAGACCCCACGAAGCGGTAGAGATATCCCGCGCCCCGCACTGCCGGGCCCCGGCCTCCCGCGCACTCCGCGCCTTGATTCCCCACGTCGCCCACCCCCTTGACTGACCTGCCCTACCTTCCCTACACTTTTCATAAAGCAGAATTAAGATTCCACAAAGCGGAAAATATAAAGAAACCTGAATTGGAAGCGACAGACGGGCAACGACGCCCGGTATCCAGTTCCCGCCCTCACCGGAAAGAACCCGCCATGACGTACTCCGTGAACTGCTCCATCCTCTTGACCGAACTGCCCCTCCTCGAGCGGCCCGCCGCGGCGAAGGCCGCCGGCTTTGACGCCGTCGAGTTCTGGTGGCCCTTCGCCTCATCGGTGCCCGGCGATGCCGAACTGACCCGCTTTGAGCGGGCCATCACCGATGCCGGCGTCCAGCTCGCCGGGCTCAACTTCAACGCCGGCGACATGCCGGCCGGGGACCGGGGCCTGGTGTCCTGGAAGGGCCGTTGCGCCGAGTTCAAGGACAACATCGACGTCGTCGCCGGGATCGGCGGACGGCTCGGCTGCACGTCCTTCAACGCGCTCTACGGCAACCGGCAGGACGAGCACACCCCGGAGGCGCAGGACGAGCTGGCGGTCCAGAACCTCGCCGCCGCGGCCGCCGGCGTTGCCGGCATCGGCGGCACCGTGCTGCTGGAGCCGGTCAGCGGCGCGCCGCGCTACCCGCTCCTCACGGCCGACGACGCCTTGCAGGTCATCTCCCGGGTGAAGGCGGAAACCGGTGCGGAGAACATCCGGCTCCTCGCCGATTTCTACCACCTGTCGGTCAACGGCGACGACGTCCCCGCCGTCATTGAAAAGCACGCCAAGGACTTCGGCCACATCCAGATCGCCGATAACCCCGGCCGCGGGGCTCCCGGAACCGGTGAGCTTCCCCTCGGCGATTGGATCGCCCGCAGCCGCCAACTCGGCTACGAGGGCTACATCGGCCTCGAGTACAAGGAACCGGCGGAGACCGCCTTTGCCTGGGCCATCCGCCAGCGCGTGGCCCGCTAGTCCCCACCCGCACCCGCACCCGCCACGCAGCACACCCGCGCTAAAAAGACTTCAGAAAAGAGAACCATCATGAGCAACGTTGCAGTCATCGGACTCGGAATCATGGGCCTGCCCATGGCCATCAACCTGGTCAACGCCGGCCACACCGTCACCGGCTTCAACCGCAGCCAGGACAAAATCGACAAGCTCGTCTCCGAAGGCGGCCGGGGCGCCACGAGCATCGCCGACGCCGTCAAGGACGCCGACGTCGTCATCACCATGGTGCCGGACTCCCCCGACGTCGAGGGAGTCGTCAGCGGGCCCGACGGCGTCTTCGCCAACGTCAAGTCCGGAGCCCTGTGGATCGACGCCAGCAGCATCCGCCCGGACGTCGCCAAGCGCCTCGCCGAGGACGCCAAGGCCGCCGGGATCCGCGCTCTGGACGCTCCGGTGTCCGGCGGCGAGCAGGGCGCCATCGACGCCGCCCTGTCCATCATGGTGGGCGGCGACGCGGCAGATTTCGAGGCCGCCCAGGATGTCCTCAACGCGGTAGGCAAGACCATCGTCCACGTCGGCCCCGCAGGCTCCGGCCAGACCGTCAAGGCAGCCAACCAGCTGATCGTCGCCGTCAATATCGAGGTCCTGGCTGAGGCCATCGCCTTCCTTGAGGCCTACGGCGTGGACACGGACGCGGCCCTGAAGGTCCTGGGCGGCGGCCTGGCCGGTTCCAAGGTCCTGGACCAGAAGGGCCAGAAGATGCTGGACCGCAACTTCGACCCCGGCTTCCGCTTGGCCCTGCACCACAAGGACTTGGGCATCGTTACCTCGGCCGCCCGCGAAGCCAACGTCGCCGTCCCCCTCGGCGCCGTCGTCGCTCAGCTCGTTGCCGCCACCGTCAGCCAGGGCGACGGCGGACTCGACCACTCCGGACTCTTCAAGCAGGTCCTGCAGCTCTCCGGCCGGAAGTAGCGCAGGCCGCCACTAAGCGGCCCGCCGCCCGCCGGCTGCTGCCCAGTCGTCGTCGGGCGCAACCCAACCGGCCGTCCGGGGGCACTTCGACACGGACACGCCGGCCGCCGTCGTGGATTACGACGCCGACTCCCCCAAAGTGCCCCGCGACCGCTCGCCGGGCCTCCCTTCAGCACACCCAAAATCAGACTTTCAAGGAGCACCCCATGACTAAGATGCGCACCGTAGACGCTGCCGTCGCCATCCTGGAAAAGGAGGGCGCCACCGAGGCGTTCGGCCTGCCAGGCGCGGCCATCAACCCGTTCTATTCCGCCATGCGGAACCACGGCGGGATCCGCCACACCCTGGCCCGCCACGTGGAAGGCGCCAGCCACATGGCTGACGGTTACAGCCGGTCCCAGGACGGCAACATCGGCATCTGCATCGGCACCTCCGGGCCCGCCGGCACGGACATGATCACCGGACTCTACGCCGCCTGGGCCGATTCCATCCCCATGCTGTGCATCACCGGGCAGGCCCCCGTGGCCAAACTGCACAAGGAAGACTTCCAGGCCGTGGACATCGAGTCCATCGCCAAGCCGGTCACCAAAATGGCCATGACCGTCCTGGAACCGGGGCAGGTCCCCGGCGCCTTCCAGAAGGCCTTCCAGCTGATGCGCTCCGGCCGGCCGGGACCGGTGCTGCTGGACCTGCCCATCGACGTCCAGCTGGCCGAGATCGAATTCGACATCGACGCTTACGAGCCCCTGGCCGTCGAAAAGCCGCGGGCCAGCCGCAAACAGCTGGAGAAGGCGCTGGACATGCTCACCGCCGCCCGGCACCCGCTGATCGTTGCCGGCGGCGGCGTCATCAACGCCGGCGCGTCCGCAGAGCTGGTGGAACTGGCCGAACTGCTGGGCGTGCCCGTCATCCCCACCCTGATGGGCTGGGGCGCCATCCCCGACGATCACCCGCTCATGGCCGGCATGGTGGGCCTGCAGACCTCGCATCGCTACGGCAACGAGACCATGCTGGCCTCCGACTTCGTCATCGGCATCGGGAACCGCTGGGCCAACCGCCACACCGGCGGACTGGACACCTACACGGCGGGCCGCACGTTCGTCCACATCGACATCGAGCCCACGCAGATCGGCCGCGTGTTCTCCCCGGACCTGGGCATCGCCTCCGACGCCGGCGCGGCGCTGGCGGGCCTGGTTGACCTCGCCCGCGAACGCCAGGCGGCAGGCACCCTGCCGGACTACTCCGGCTGGGCCGCCGAATGCGCCGGGCGCAAGGCCACGATGCACCGCAAGACCCACTTCGAGAACATTCCCATCAAGCCGCAGCGCGTGTACGAGGAGATGAACAAGGCCTTCGGCAAGGACACCACCTACGTCTCCACGATCGGCCTGTCCCAGATCGCAGGCGCGCAGATGCTGCACGTGTTCGGGCCCCGCCAGTGGATCAATGCGGGCCAGGCCGGCCCCCTGGGCTGGACCGCCCCGGCCGCGCTCGGCGTCGTGCGCGGAAAACCGGACCAGACCGTCGTCGCCCTCTCCGGCGACTACGATTTCCAGTTCATGATCGAAGAGCTGGCCGTGGGCGCCCAGTTCAACCTGCCGTACATCCACGTGGTGGTGAACAACTCCTACCTGGGCCTGATCCGCCAGTCCCAGCGCGGCTTCAACATGGAACAGAACGTGTCCCTGGCCTTCGAGAACATCAACTCCACCGGACTCTCCGCCACCGCGAGCGGCTACGGCGTGGACCACATCAAGGTAGCCGAGGGCCTGGGCTGCAAAGCCATCCGGGTGGAGGACCCCAACGACCTGGCGTCCGCGTTCGGCAAGGCCAAGGCCATCATGGGCGAGTTCCAGGTTCCCGTGGTGGTCGAGGTGATCCTGGAGAAGGTCACCAACATCTCCATGGGCGTGGAAATCAACGCCGTCAACGAGTTCGAGGCCCTGGCCGAGACCCGCGAGGACGCCCCCACCGCCATCCTGGCCCTGCAGGCCTAAGACATGCGCGTAGTCATAGCTCCGGACAAGTTCAAGGGGTCGCTGTCCGCCCCGGACGTCGCCCGGCACGTCGAGGCCGGGCTGCAGGCGGCGACGGGCTCCAACCTTGACGTCCTCCGGATTCCGGTGGCCGACGGCGGCGAAGGGACCCTCGACGCCGCCGTCGGCTCCGGTTTCACCCGCCGCAGCGCTGTGGTCAGCGGCCCCACCGGGCAGCGGATCCGGGCGGACTTCGCGGTCCGCGGCCGGGAAGCCGTCATCGAAATGGCCGCCGCGTCCGGACTTGCCGTCCTGCCCGGCAGCCCAGCCGGGACCGGCGAAGGGGGCTCGGGCGGCCGGCCGGATTCGGCCAGCGCCAAGAGCGCTACCAGCCTCGGCACCGGGGAACTGATCCGGGCAGCGCTCGACGCCGGGTGCCGGCAGATCATCCTCGGCGTCGGCGGCAGCGCCAACACCGACGGCGGCGCCGGCGTCCTGCAGGGACTCGGCGCCAGGCTCCTCGACGCCGACGGCGCCGACCTCCCGCCCGGCGGCGCGGCCCTCGCCCGGCTGGACCGGATCGATTTCTCCGGCTTCGATTCCCGGCTGGACGGTGCCCGCTTCGTCCTGGCCAGCGACGTGGACAACCCGCTGCTCGGCGCGGAAGGCGCCCCGGCGGTTTTCGGCCCGCAGAAGGGCGCCACGGCGGAGGACGTAGCAGTCCTCGACTCGGCCCTAACCCGCTTTGTGGACGCCCTCGCAGCCGAGATCGGACCCCGGGCGCTGAAGGCCGCGGCCGCTCCAGGCGCCGGTGCCGCCGGCGGGGTGGGCTACGCGGCGATCGCGGTACTGGCCGCGACCCGCCGGCCCGGCATCGACGTCGTACTGGAATTCACCGGGCTGGCCGACCGGCTGGCCGGCGCGGACCTGGTGATCACCGGCGAAGGCAGCCTGGATGAACAGAGCCTGCTCGGCAAAACGCCCCTGGGGGTTGCCCGGGCGGCCGCGCGGGCGGGCGTGCCGGTGGTGGCCGTCTGCGGCCGGACCACGCTGACGGCCGAGCAGCAGAAGGATTCCGGATTCCGGCAGGTCTACCCCCTGACCGCGCTGGAGGCCAAGGTAGAACTGTGTATAGCCGAAGCAGGACCCCTGCTTGAACAAGTGGGCAAGCAGATCGGCGCGGAACTGGCGGACCTGACCCGCGCCGGCACCGCGCCGGCGGAAAGTGCCCGCACGAAGGAGCCACTCAATGTCTGAAGAAAACTTTGACCTTGTCGTCCGTGGCCGGCGCATCCTCACGACGGCCGGTATCGCGGCCCGTGAGGTGGGTGTGCGCGGCGGCAGGATCGCCGCGATCGTGCCGCTTGGCAACGGGCTCTCCGGCACGGAAGTCATTGAACTCGCCGACGACGAAACCCTGATCCCGGGCCTGGTGGACACGCACGTCCACGTCAACGAGCCCGGCCGCACCGAGTGGGAGGGATTCGCGTCCGCCACCTGCGCCGCGGCAGCCGGAGGCGTCACCACCATCATCGACATGCCGCTGAATTCCATCCCGCCCACCACCACCGTGGAAGGACTCAAGCTCAAACGCGAGGTGGCCGAGGACCAGGCGTTCGTCGACGTCGGGTTCTGGGGCGGGGCCGTGCCAGGCAACAAGGCGGAGCTGCGCGGACTCCATGACGAGGGCGTGTTCGGTTTCAAGTGCTTCCTGCTGCACTCCGGCGTGGACGAGTTCCCGCACCTGGAAGCGGACGAGATGGAAGAGGACATGGCCGAGCTCAAGTCCTTCGACTCGCTCATGATCGTCCACGCCGAGGACTCCCATGCAATCGACCGCGCGCCCCACCCGGGCGGCGACCACTACGCCACGTTCCTGGCTTCTCGCCCCCGCGGCGCCGAGAACAAGGCCATCGCCGAGGTCATTGAACGGGCCCGCTGGACCGGCGCCCGCGCCCACATCCTGCACCTCTCGTCCTCCGACGCCCTGCCGATGATCGCCACGGCCAAGCGCGACGGCGTCCACCTCACCGTGGAGACCTGCCCGCACTACCTCACCCTCATGGCCGAGGAAATCCCCAACGGCGCCACCGCCTACAAGTGCTGCCCGCCCATCCGCGAGGCCGCCAACCGCGAGCTGCTGTGGAAGGGCCTGGAGGACGGGACCATCGACTGCATCGTCTCCGACCACTCGCCCAGCACCCTGGACCTCAAGGACCTGGAAAACGGCGACTTTGCCGTGGCCTGGGGCGGGGTCTCGTCGCTGCAGCTGGGCCTGTCCCTGATCTGGACGGAGGCCCGGCACCGCGGCATTCCCCTGGAGCAGGTCGTGTCCTGGATGGCCGAGAAGCCGGCCGCCCTGGCCCGGCTCTCCACCAAGGGCCAGCTGGCCCTCGGGTTCGACGCGGACTTCTCGGTCTTCGCGCCCGACGAGGCCTTCGTGGTGGACGTGTCCAAGCTCAAGCACAAGAACCCCATCACGCCCTACGACGGCAAGGCGCTCTCCGGTGTGGTCCGGAGGACATTCCTGCGCGGGCATGAGATCGACGGCCAGACCCCCGGTGGAAAGCTCATCCGCCGCGGCGGCGTCTGAGGCAGATGACCGTGGCAGTCCAAGTACATGCCCCGCGCGGCATATGCGCAGCGGCCCCGGCGAAGCCGACGCCCGTCACCCCGGCGCCTGTCCCGTCGGAGCGCGCCCAGGCGGGGCCGGCTCAGGCGGGTCCGGTTCAGGCGGGGCCGGTTCAGGCGGGCCCAGCCCTCAAGGCCCACGGCCTGGCGGTCTGGGTTGCGCCGGGCGGCGGACAGGACATTGATAAGGCCGTGATGGCCCGTGCCGCGGAACTGCTGCTGGCGCGCGCCCTGAAGATTGCCCCGGAGGCGGGAGTCCACGTCAGGCCCGCCGCCGGGGCTGCAACCTCCGCTGCTACCCCCCTCCCGCAGGGTGGACCGGCGGGAACACCCGGCAGCGGAACCCGGGCGCCGTCGTCGTCCGTTCCGGAGGACTCCCCGGAAGACTTCCCGGGAGATAGCGGCGCACCCCGGCTCCCGCCGTCGGCCGGTCCGGACACCCTGGTGTCCGTAGACCTTGCCGCCGGCGAGGTGCTGCTGGACGGCCGGCCGGTGGCCCTGACCGGTGTCGAGTTCAGGCTGCTGCGCCACCTCGTGGAGAACTGCTCGCGCACCGTCAGCCGGGAGGAACTGCGGATGTTCCTCGAATCGTTCGATTCCTCCGCGGCGGCCTCGCGGTCCATCGATGTGTACGTGGGGCGCGTGCGGCGCAAACTGCGGCGCGGGCGGCACGCGATCGCGACAGTCCGCGGCGGCGGCTACCAGTTTGTGCCCGGACCCCGGACCAAGGTGCGCGGGCCGGCGGAATACAGCATCTGAAACCGTGGTTGTGCATCAGCAAACCGCCTTTTCCCAGTCGACAGACCACACCAGACCCGAAGGATCCTTATGAGCCCCAACCTGACCACCAAGCTCCAGCCCGGAACCCCCGCCCCGGAGTTCACGCTCCCGGACGCCGCGGGCCAAAAGGTGTCCCTGGCCGATTACCGCGGCAAGAACGTCATCGTGTATTTCTACCCGCAGGCCGCCACCCCGGGCTGCACCACCGAGGCCTGCGATTTCCGCGACAGCCTGTCCTCCCTGCAGGGCTCCGGCTATGAAGTGCTGGGTGTCTCCCCCGACGGCCCCGAGGCCCTGGCCGAGTTCACGGGCGACTTCGCGCTGACGTTCCCGCTGCTCGCCGACGAGGACCACTCCGTGGCGCTGGCCTACGGCGCCTGGGGCGAGAAGCTGGTCAACGGCGAAGTCACCGAGGGCATCGTCCGGTCCACAGTGGTCCTGGATCCCGAGGGCAACGTCAAGCTGGCGCAGTACCAGGTCAAGGCGCAGGGCCACGTCGCCGCGCTGAAGGATGCCCTCGGCATCTGACGCCACGATGTCCGTTGCCCGGTCTCGGACAGGCGCCCCGATTTCGGACCGGCGCCCCGGGGATCCATGGCGCGGCGGTCCGATTTCGCCGCGCTTTTCCGACAGCGCCGCCCCGGGCCGAAGTCGCCGCGGGAAAGTTCTCCACATCCGCTGCACCGGCCGTTGCCCGGACCGTCTTGGCCGACCAGCATCTGTGGCATGGACGTACCGGAACTGATTCTCAGTAGCGACCTCTCACGGCTTGGCCAGGACGCTCGGGACCTGGCCCGGAAGGCGAAGTCCGGGCAGCTCCGCCGCATCCGGCAGGGCGTCTACGTCCGGGCGCAGGACTGGGAGACGCTGACGCCGTGGGACCGGTATCCGCTCCTCATCAGGGCGGCGGCCGCCACTTTGCAGAGCCGCACGGTCTTCTGCCGCCAGTCCTCCGGCGTGCTCTGGGACATGCCGGTGCTGGGCCTTCAACATCCAGTGCACGCATGCACCTCCGACGCCGGCGGCGGACGCTCGCGTGCCGGGGTCCGCCGGCATTTCGTCGATTTGGACTCGGCCCGGATCGAGGAGCGCCACGGCCTGCTGGTCTTGGACCGCGCGCGTACAGCCTTGGACCTGGCAGCCTTCGAATCATTTGAGCAGGGCGTCGCGGTATTCGACCACGTCCTCCGGCCGCAGCCCAGCACCCTTGCACCGCTCAGCAAAGCGGAACTCGACGCCGGCGTCGACGGTAATTACACGGCGGCCGCCGCCCGGCGGATCCGGGCCGCCCTGAGGTTTGCCGATCCCGCGTCCGGTTCCCCGGGCGAATCCGTCAGCCGTGCCATGATGCACCGGCTTGGCTTCCGGGTTCCCCTCCTTCAGGTCGAGATCCGGGACGGGCGCGGGCTGGTGGCCATCACAGACTTTGACTGGCCCGAGGAGCGGCTGTGCGGAGAATTCGACGGCCTCGTGAAATACCGGAATCCGGAGTACCTTCGCGGCCGGACGCCGGCGCGGGCGCTCACCGACGAGAAGCGCCGGGAGGACCGGATCCGTGCCACGGGCCGGCGGGTGGTCCCCTGGACGTGGTCTGAGCTGTCCAGTCCCGCACGGTTTGCCGCTTTTTTTCGGAGGCGGGCGTTCCGCGGGCGACACTCCCGTCCTGCCGTCGCTGATCCGGACACGCTTCCGGAAAACTGCTGCGGAATCAGACACACGCTCCCCGGATCCGCGCCGCGCCGGTCCGAAATCGCGGCGCGAGACGGAAAACGGCGCGGAAAACGGCGCAGCAGCAGCCTAAACCCGGGTCCCCGCCACAATGGTGGCCGTGGAGCGGAGGCGGAGGGCGCCGTCGTGCTCGTAGCGGCCCAGCAGCCGGAAGACGTCGGAGCGGATCAGTTCCCGGGCTTCCCTGTCGGCCCGGGCCAGGCCCACCGCCACGGTGGTCGCAATATCGGTCATGAACTCCCAATAGAGCTCCGGTGAGTCCTGGACCAGGTCCGTGCTGACCTTCCGCTCGCTGACGTCGACCAGGCCGGCGTCCCTGAACATCCGGGTCATAAAACCCTGCGCGGCGCAACGGAACAGGCCGGGCGTGCCCGCCGGAGGTACCGGCAGTTCGGTATGGCGGGCGATCGTGCCGAGGATCAGGCTGGCCCACGGGTTCTCGGCGGCGCGGCTCCAGACGGCGGCGCTGATCCGGGCGCCCGGTTTGGCCACGCGTACCATTTCGCCCACGGCGGTGGACATCCTGGGGAAGAACATCAGGCCGAAGCGGCAGAGGACCGCATCGAAAGATGCGTCGTCGAACGGCAGGGCGGCGGCGTCGCCGACGGCGGTCTCCACGTTGGCCAGACCGCGGGCCGCAGCCTTCTCCGCGGCCACCCGCAGCATCCCCTCGGAGATGTCCAGCAGGGCGACGCTTCCGCGGGGAACGAGGGCGGCGGCGGTCAGGCCCGGCTCTCCGGTTCCGGCCGCGACGTCGAGTACCGCCGAGTCCGGTCGGAGCCACGCCTCCTCGATGACGGCGTCGCCAAAGGATGCGTGCCAGTCCATCACTTCGGCGTCCCATTTCCGCCAGCCTGCGGAGAACTCGTCCCAGGTGCTGCGCTGCTGGTCCCTGATCTGCTCCGCTGAGGCTGACATGGCGCTCCTTGGCTGTTCCTTGCCCTCCCCCACCCCTTAGTGTGCTCCCCCGCCCCGGGCCGAGGCAATGGTTCCAGTGGCAGTAGGCTTAACGGCATGTCTACCCCCGAAAACCCCGGCACCCCAGACGAGCAGCACGTCCCCGAACGGCGCGAAATCACCGTGCGCCGGGCGCCGAAGTACGTGCCGTTCCTGGTCCTGGGCGGGCTTGTGGGCTTCGTCGTGGCCGCGTTCCTCGCCTACGGCCTCCCCGGCGACGAAAGTTACGACGCCAGCGCCGTCTTCGGCTTCTTTATGATCATGTGCGGCGCCGGAGGCGTCATATTGGGTGGCACTGTTGCGCTCATCCTGGACCGGCTGAGCGTCCGCCGGGCCAAGCGCGCCGTCGTCGAATCCGTCCCGGATTCCGTTCCCGACACCGAGGACCAGCAGGGGGCCTAAGGGCTGCAGGTCAAACGCTGCAGGTCATAAACCGGCCGCCGGGAAAGTCCTAGCGCACAACGTGAGATAATCGACCAGTGGCACGCGGCGATGGAAAACTTTCTCATGACCTTCTCTCTGGCGAAAAAGGCCCTCAGGACGCATGTGGCGTCTTCGGGGTCTGGGCTCCCGGCGAAGAGGTTGCAAAACTCACCTATTACGGGCTGTATGCACTGCAGCACCGCGGTCAGGAGTCCGCTGGTATAGCCACCAGCGACGGCAACCGGATCAACGTCTACAAGGACATGGGACTTGTGTCCCAGGTCTTCGACGAGACCACACTCAACACCCTGACCGGGCACCTGGCCGTCGGGCACTGCCGTTACTCCACCACAGGCGCGAGCCACTGGGCCAACGCGCAGCCCACCCTGGGCGCGACCGCGACCGGCACCGTGGCCCTGGCGCACAACGGCAACCTGACCAACACCGCCGAGCTCAAGGCCATGATCGTGGACCGCAACGGCGGCCAGCTCACCGGCGAAATGAAACAGGGCAACACCTCGGACACCGCCCTGGTCACCGCCCTGCTGGAGGGCGAAGAGGGCAAGTCGCTCGAACAGACCGCCATGGAACTGCTGCCCAAGATCAAGGGCGGCTTCTGCTTCGTCTTTATGGATGAGGGCACCCTCTACGCGGCCCGGGACACCTACGGCATCCGTCCGCTTTGCCTCGGCCGGCTGGAACGCGGCTGGGTGGTGGCCTCCGAGCAGTCCGCCCTCGCCACCGTCGGCGCCAGCTTCATCCGCGAAATCGAGCCCGGCGAGTTCATCGCGATCGACGAGGACGGCGTCCGCTCGCAGCGCTTCGCCGAGGCGACACCGGCCGGCTGCGTCTTCGAGTATGTTTACCTCGCCCGCCCGGACGCCTCCATCGCGGGCCGCTCGGTGTACGAATCCCGCGTGGAAATGGGACGCCAGCTGGCCCGGGAAAACACCCAGGAAGCGGACATCGTCATCCCGGTGCCGGAATCCGGCACCCCCGCCGCTGTGGGCTACGCCGAGGAATCCGGCATCCCCTTCGCGCACGGCTTCGTCAAGAACTCCTATGTGGGCCGCACGTTCATCCAGCCCTCGCAGACCCTGCGGCAGCTCGGCATCCGGCTCAAGCTCAACGCCCTCGAATCGGTGATCCGCGGCAAGCGTGTGGTGGTGGTGGACGACTCGATCGTCCGCGGCAACACCCAGCGCGCCATTGTGCGGATGCTCCGCGAGGCCGGCGCCGCAAGCGTCCACATCAAGATCTCCTCCCCGCCGGTCAAGTGGCCCTGCTTCTACGGCATCGACTTCGCCTCCCGCGCGGAACTCATCGCCAACGGCGCCACCATCGAAGAGATCACCCAGGCCATCGGCGCCGACTCGCTCGCCTACATTTCCGAAGACGGCATGATCGAAGCCACCCGCCAGCCGCGCGAACGCCTGTGCACCGCCTGCTTCACAGGCAAGTACCCCATTGAGCTCCCGGCCCCCGACAGGCTGGGCAAGAACCTGCTCGAACGCACCGATCTGGGCGGGCTCCCCGCCGCCGGCACCGCGGCCGTCTCCGCTGCGGGGGCCGCCGACGTCGATCCCGGCACCGCCGAGGATGAGGACCCGGCAGAGAAGCCCGGTGCCACCGGCTGCGATCCGGGCCCGGACGCCGAATTCGAAGAACTGCTCACCGATGCCGATCGCGTCACCCCAGCCGACAAGAAAGAGCCCGTATGACTTCCGCCTCCCCGGCCGCTGACATGAACGCCGCCCAGAACGCCGTTGGCATCACCTACGCCTCCGCCGGCGTCGACGTCGAAGCGGGCGACCGCGCCGTCGAACTCATGAAGGACGCCATCAAGGCGACGCACAACTCCTCGGTGATTGGCGGCGTCGGCGGCTTCGCCGGCCTGTACGACGTCTCGAAGCTGCTGACATACAAGCGCCCGCTGCTGGCCACCTCCACCGACGGCGTCGGCACCAAGGTCGCCATCGCGCAGGCCATGGACATCCACGACACCATCGGCTTCGACCTCGTCGGCATGGTGGTCGATGACATCGTGGTGGTGGGCGCCGAGCCGCTGTACATGACCGACTACATCGCCTGCGGCAAGGTTGTCCCGGAGCGCATCGCGGACATCGTCCGCGGCATCGCGGCCGCCTGCTCCGTTGCCGGCACCGCCCTGGTGGGCGGCGAAACCGCCGAGCACCCGGGGCTGCTGGGCGAGCACGAGTACGACGTCGCCGGTGCCGCCACCGGTGTTGTCGAAGCCGCCGACCTGCTGGGCCCTGACCGCGTCCGCGCCGGCGACGTCGTGATTGGCATGGCCTCCTCCGGGCTGCACTCCAACGGCTACTCCCTGGTCCGCCGCGTCATCAACCACGCCGGCTGGGCCCTGGACCGCCACGTCTCCGAATTCAGCCGCACGCTGGGTGAGGAACTCCTGGAACCGACCCGCGTCTACGCCGCCGACTGCCTGGACCTGGCCCGCACCTTCCCGGTGAACGGCTCCGCCGCCGGCCAGGCCGTGCACGGTTTCAGCCACGTGACCGGCGGCGGGCTCGCCGCCAACCTGGCCCGCGTCCTGCCGCAGGGCCTGCTGGCAACCGTGGACCGCGCCACCTGGCAGCTCCCGGCCATCTTCCGGCTCGTCGCCGAGCTGGGCAACGTCCCGCTGGCCGACCTGGAGCGCACGCTGAACCTCGGTGTGGGCATGGTGGCGATCGTCTCCCCCGAAGCCGCCGACGCCGCCGTGAACCGGCTCAACGAACGCGGGCTGCCGGCCTGGGTCATGGGCACCGTCGAGGAAAACTCGGACTCCGTAGTCAAGACCGGCCCGGACTACGTGCAGGGCGCCAAGGGCGTCGACGGCGGCGCAGTCCGCCTGGTCAACGCCTACGCCTAACCCCCTCGTCACCGACATCGAGTGCTCCTCCCCACCGGAGTGGAGCACTCGATGTGTTTAAGCCGCGGCCTCAGACCTCCAGCACGCTGAACACGCCGCCCTGCGGATCCTCGAGGGTGGCGATGGTGCCGGCTTCCTCGGCCTCGTCCGGTGCGATCAGGACCGTGCCGCCGGCGGCCTCTGCCGCCGCGACGGCCTTTGCGACGCTTGACACCCCGAAGTACACCTGCCATCCCGGTTTGAGCGTACCCTCGGCGTCCGCCGGGACCGCGGCAATCCCGGCCACTTCGGTGCCGTTCACCATCAGCGTGGAGTACTTGCCGCCGTCGTCCTGCGGGTATTCGGTGACGTCGTGCCCGAACAACTGCTGGAAGAATCCGACGGCGGACTGCGGCTCGGGCGTCAGCAGCTCGGCCCAGGTCAGGGCGCCGGGCTCCCCGCCGCGCGCGGTGCCGAGGTGGGTTCCGGCCTGCCAGGCACCGGTGGTGCCCCCTCCGGGCGGGGCGAAGAAGACCATCACGCCCGTGCCGCCCACCGCCTCCGGACCAAACTCAAGGGTTCCGCCGGCGTGGACCAGGCCGGCAGCGAGCTCGGCGGCATCGGGGGATGCGAAGTACACGTTCCACTGCGGAGCCGCTGCGGCGGCCATCTGGTGCGGGTTCTGCGGCGCGATCACAGTGACCAGGTCTTCGCCCAGGAATGCCTGCGCGTAGCTGCGCCCGTCCGGGGTGGGAAGGTCCTCGAAGCGCCAGCCGAACACCGCCGCATAGAATTTCTTGGCCGCCGGGACGTCGCTGGTCTGGAGGTCCGTCCAGCAAATCTCGCCTTCGGTGAACCCCGTGCGCATGGTCATGGCATCCTTCCGAACGGTTGGTGCGGGTCCGGCGGAGCCGCAGCTTCAACCTAGCCCGAGGGGCCGGCCCGGACAACCGCGCCCCCGCCCCCGGGAGTGGCTCGGGTATGGACCGGCAGCAGAAAACCCGCCGTCCACACCCTTGCGGGAGTGGACGGCGGGCCTGAAATCATGTGGTCGGCAATCCGCTAAAGAAGCTGATGCCGGGAAGAAGTGTCGACTAACCTATCCGACGGGAATCAACCTCGTCGTCGTCCTCTTCCACATCGTCCGCGTACTTATCCACATAAGCCGAATAATCCGGCTCAACCGGCTCACTCGAGAAACGACTCGGTGCACGACCCTCTGAGCTCTTGAGCTCACGCTGAAGCGCAGAGTAGTCAGTGTTCGGGGAATAGTACTTAATATCCCGAGCCTGCTTGGTAGCTTTTGCCTTTTGACGGCCGCGCCCCATGGCGTGACCCCCTTTTGTACTCGGACCGGAGGTGGTCACCATTGGCGATCGGTGAGGCCCCGGAATGTTTGGTCAATTTGTCGTACACCTAGATTACATGCTTTCTGCTGCAACTGCTCCCCGGGGCGGCCGCCGGGGGCAGTGTTGCGCGCTCCGGAACCCCGGGCGGCGCCCCTGCGGCATGCAGGCCGCCCGGCATCTTAGATAGAGTTCCGTAGTGGACTCGCGGAAACGGGTCCTTCCGCCGCGCGTCCAGCCGCGGCAAAGACGCTCGAAAGTGGTGAATTCTCAGTGACCGAAGAGAACGAGAGGCGCAGCGGCCCCCGCCTGCCTGGGGTTCCTCCTGCCGGCGGACCGGGCGAACGGTCCGCCCCCGCCGCACCACACACCCCATCTGCCATCCCCCCGAAGCCGTCGACGCCGCCGACCTCCGCGACGCCGATCGTGCCGGCGCCCCCGGCAACTCCCGTTGCGCCCCCGGCCGCTCCTGCTGCACCCCCGACGCCGGGACGCGCCGCGGCGGCGTCCAACGCCTTGGCCGGGGCGGGCAAGGCGGCCTCGGAAAAGGCCTCGCAGCTGGGCGGCTGGCTGCGCCGCCAGAGCCCCGTGCGGATGGGCACCGCCGCGGCCGCCGTCGTCGTCGTGGGTCTGCTGGTCTGGCTGGTTGCCTCGCTGGGCGGCGGCAGCAAGCAGCCTGTCGCGGATACGTCCCCGGCCGCGTCCGCCACGACGTCGGCCGCCCCCGTGAAGCGGGGACCACTTCCGCTGAAGGGAGTCGGCCCGCTGGAATTCCAGCCCGGCGACTGTTTCAAGGATTTCGACCCGGAAGCTCCGGAGTCGACGGTCGTGGACTGCTCCACGGGGCACTCGGCCCAGCTGATCGCCGTCCACCACTTTGAGGATTCCGCCGGCTATCCCGGGCTGAACGCGTTGAAGGACAAGGGCCGCGAGACCTGCCGGAATGCGCAGCTGGCCGCCGCTGCCACCGGTTACGACCTGAAGCAGCGCAACGCGTACCCGAGCTCCACGAGCTGGGACAACGGCGACCGCCGCGTGGACTGCTACGTCACCGCCGATGCCGGCAATGTCATCAAGGAATCGCTGATCCCCTAAGGGTTCACGAACCCTCGCGGCACTCGTCCTGAAGAAAAGAACTGCCAGCCGGAGCACGCTCCGGCTGGCAGTTCTCTTTTGATGCTTCGGGCCTACCCCTTGCGGCGGACGGACAGCCCGCTGCCGGTGGAGGCGCCGCCGTCGGGCCGGTCCGACCCCTCGGCGCCGCCCATGGTCAGCTCCGTGAGATCCGGTGCGGTATCCACGAGCACGGTGTCGCCGTCGGCGATGGTCCCGGCCAGGATGGCCTTCGCCAGCCGGTCGCCGATTTCCCGCTGCACCAGGCGGCGCAGCGGCCGGGCGCCGTAGGCCGGGTCGAAGCCGGTCACCGCGAGCCAGGCACGGGCCCCCTCGGTCACTTCCAGGTTGAGGCGGCGGCCCTTGAGGCGTTCGCCCAGTTCCTTGACCTGCAGCTCCACGATCCGGGACAGCTCCTCGATGTTCAGCGGGTCGAAGAGCACCACTTCATCGAGCCGGTTCAGGAACTCGGGCTTGAAGGAGGCGTGCACAGTGGCCATAACAGCCTCGCGCTTGGCATTCGCGTCCAGGGTCGGGTCCACCAGGAACTGGCTGCCCAGGTTGGAGGTCAGCACCAGGATCACGTTGCGGAAGTCCACGGTGCGGCCCTGGCCGTCGGTGAGGCGGCCGTCGTCGAGCACCTGCAGGAGGATGTCGAACACCTCGGGATGGGCCTTCTCCACCTCGTCCAGCAGCAGCACGGAGTAGGGGCGGCGGCGGACGGCTTCGGTGAGCTGGCCGCCCTCCTCGTAGCCCACGTAGCCGGGAGGGGCGCCGACGAGGCGGGCCACGGAGTGCTTCTCCGAGTATTCGGACATGTCGATCCGCACCATGGCGCGTTCGTCGTCGAACAGGAAGTCGGCCAGGGCCTTCGCCAGTTCTGTCTTGCCGACACCGGTGGGGCCCAGGAACAGGAAGGAACCGGT
Organism: Arthrobacter sp. 001422645; assembly: GCF_059816125.1. Lineage (NCBI taxonomy): Bacteria > Bacillati > Actinomycetota > Actinomycetes > Micrococcales > Micrococcaceae > Arthrobacter > Arthrobacter sp. 001422645. Next base: position 40,856 of record NZ_JCBANT010000022.1, read on the forward strand.
GGGCCGGTTGGGGTCGCTGATTCCGGCGCGGGCGCGGCGGACGGCGTCCGAGACCGCGGTGACGGCCTTGGACTGGCCGATCAGCCGCTCGCCTAGCACGTGCTCCATCTCCAGCAGCTTCTGGCTCTCGCCCTGCAGCATGCGGCCGGCGGGGATCCCGGTCCAGGCCGAAATCACCTCGGCGATGTCGTCGGCGGTGACCTCGTCGGCCACCATTAGGTCCTGCTTGGCGCCGCCGCCGGCCACCCGCGCCGACTCCGCTTCAGCGGCTTCGCTGAGTTCCCGCTCCAGGGCGGGCAGTTCGCCGTACAGGATCCGCGAGGCCGCCTCGAGGTCGCCTTCGCGCTGGAACTTCTCGGCGGCGGAGCGCAGTTCGTCGATCCGGGCCTTGAGGTCTCCCACACGGTTCAGGCCCGCCTTCTCGGACTCCCAGCGGGCGTTGAGCGCGGCCAATTCTTCCTTTTTGTCCGCCATGTCCGCCCGGATCGCGGCCAGCCGCTCCACCGACGCCGGATCGGTCTCGTTGGCCAGGGCCAGTTCCTCCATGGTCAGGCGGTCCACCGAGCGGCGCAGCTGGTCGATCTCCTCCGGGGCGGAGTCGATCTCCATGCGCAGCCGGGAGGCGGCCTCATCCACGAGGTCGATCGCCTTGTCCGGCAGCTGCCGGCCGGAGATGTAGCGGTTGGAGAGCGCGGCGGCGGCGACGAGGGCGGAGTCGGCGATGGCGACCTTGTGGTGCGCCTCGTAGCGCTCCTTGAGCCCGCGCAGGATGCCGATGGTGTCCTCCACGCTGGGCTCGCCGACGAAGACCTGCTGGAAGCGGCGTTCCAGGGCGGGGTCCTTCTCGATGTTTTCGCGGTACTCGTCCAGCGTGGTGGCGCCGATGAGGCGCAGCTCGCCGCGGGCCAGCATGGGCTTGAGCATGTTGCCGGCGTCCATGGAGCTGTCCCCGGTGGCGCCGGCCCCCACCACGGTGTGAATTTCGTCGATGAACGTGACGATCTGGCCTTCGGAGCCTTTGATTTCCTCCAGCACGGCCTTGAGCCGCTCCTCGAATTCGCCGCGGTACTTGGCGCCGGCCACCATGGACGCGAGGTCCAGCGCGATCAGGGTCTTGCCGCGCAGGCTCTCGGGGACGTCGCCGGCCACGATCCGCTGGGCAAGGCCTTCGACGACGGCGGTCTTGCCGACGCCGGGTTCGCCGATGATGACGGGGTTGTTCTTGGTCCGCCGGCTCAGCACCTGGATGATGCGGCGGATCTCGGCGTCGCGGCCGATCACCGGGTCCAGCTTTCCCGAGCGGGCAATCGCGGTGAGGTCGGTGCCGTACTTCTCCAGCGCCTGGAAGGAGTTTTCGGGGTCCGCGTTGTCCACCTTGCGGTCGCCGCGGACGCCCGGCAGGGCGGCGAGCAGGGCTTCGTGGGAGGCGCCGGCGTCGCGCATCAGCTTGCCGACGGCGTCGCTTCCGGAGGCCAGCCCCAGCAGCAGGTGCTCGGTGGAGACGAAGCTGTCGCCGAGCCGCTCGGCCTCATTTTGGGCGTTCTTGATGGCCTGCAGGGCAGTACGGGACAGCTGCGGCTGCTGCACACTGCTCCCGGAGGTGGCGGGAAGGGCCTTGATGGCGGTGCTCGCCTGGACGCTGACGGAATCCGGGTCCGCCCCCGTGGCGCGGAGGAGCGCGACGGCGACACCCTCGCGCTGGTCCATCAGCGCCTTGAGCAGGTGGGCGGGTTCGAGCTGGGGGTTCCCGGCCGTCGAGGCGTTCATCGCGGCGGCCGCGAGAGCCTCCTGGCTCTTGGTGGTGAACTTGGCGTCCAAAGAGAGCTCCTTTCGGGAACATGCTGGTCTTAAAGTTGAGTGTACTCCGCTCAACTTTGTATCGGGTCCGTTTGGGTCCATGTTTGCCCACGGCGAAATGACTGTCTAGGGCCGGAGTCCCCACGGCGTCGCGTTCCGACTCGGCCCGGAAATCACTTAACGTTGCTTAACGCGAACTCGCCTACCTAATGTAACTGAGGTCACAGGGGCCAACAACGACGCGAAGGAGGGCCGGGATGCGCAGGAACACCACGAGTGCTGCCGCAGAACGCCCTGCCCCGCAGGTATCGGCCGCCGCCGTGGCCCGGGCAGCGGGAGTCTCCCCCGCCTCGGTGTCCTACGTTCTCAACGGCAAGGGCGGCGTGTCGCCGGAAACCCGCCGCCACATCATCCACGTGGCCAACGAACTGGGCTTCAGGCCCCGTAAGTCCTCTCAGTCCACCGATGCGCAGCGGACCCGGGTGATCGGCCTGATCCTGCCGAACATCATCAACCCCATGTTTCCCAGGTGGGCCCAGGCAGTCATTTCCGCCGCGGCCGAGTCCGGCTACGAAGTCTTCGTCGCCACCACCCAGGACGATCCGGACGTGCTCGCCCAGGTCACGTCCACCCTCGCGCACCGCAACGTGGACGGCATCATCCTGGCAGCGTCACTCCGGGACGACGCCACCGCGCTCCGCACCTTGCGGGCAGCCCGGATTCCCTACGTCTGCCTCTCGCGCCGGGCCGACTTCCTCGATTCCGACTTTGTCGGGATCGACGACGACGCCGCCGCGACGACGCTGATGCAGCACATGCTCAGCCACGGCTTCACGGAGATCGCCACAGTGATCGGGCCGCGGTTTTCCACTGCGTCACTGGCCCGGGAACAGGCCTTCGTCCGCACCGCCGCGGCTGCGGGGATCACTATCAGCGGTGACCGCAAGATCAGCACCCGGGTAAACAACGAAGGCGGCCGGCTGGCGGCCGAGCGCCTGTTTTCCGCGGCGACACCGCCGCAGGCCGTGGTCTGCGGGAGCGACGAACTGGCCATCGGCGTTATGGAATACGCCCTGGCGAAAGGGCTGCGGATTCCCGACGACGTCGCCGTCGCCGGCTGTGACGGTCTCCCCCACAGCCGGTCCGGGCTCATCAACCTGACCAGCATCGTCCAGCCGCAACAGGAAATGGCCCACGAGGCCTTCGCCATGCTGCTCAAACGCATCGAGGCCCCCTCCGGGACCTACAGCTCCAAGGTATGCACGCACCGCCTTCATATCGGGCGGACCTGCGGCTGCATCCCATCCCCCGGCTGACCTCCGCCACCCGCTGACCCCCGCCAACGCACATCCCCGGCCAGGCACCCTGGCTCCTGCCCTGCTGCCCGGCCTCCGGGCTGCCCCGAACCCCCATCCACCAGACCTGACCACCAATACAAGGAAGAACACCATGTCAGTTGTATCCGCACCAACGAAGATGCGCACACCAAAAGAAATCAACGGTGTGATCCTCCGCAGAGTCATGCCGATCCTTATCGGCGCCTACATCATGGCGTTCCTGGACCGCACCAACATCGGCATGGCCAAGGACCGGCTGGAGATCGACCTCGGCATCTCCGCCACCGCCTACGGCATTGGCGCCGGGCTGTTCTTCCTGACCTATGCCCTCTCCGAAATCCCGTCCAACCTGATCATGCACAAGGTGGGCGCGCGTTTCTGGATCATGCGGATCATGATCACATGGGGCATCATCTCCGCCTGCATGGCCTTCGTGCAGGGCGAATGGTCCTTCTACATCATGCGGATGCTGCTCGGCGTCGCCGAGGCGGGGCTCTTCCCCGGCGTGATGTATTTCCTGACCCAGTGGTTCGTGGTGAAGGACCGGGCGAAAGCCAACGGCATGTTCCTGCTGGGCGTTTCCATCGCCAACATCGTCGGCGCACCGCTCGGCGGCCTGCTGCTCACCATGGACGGTTTCGGTGGCCTGCACGGCTGGCAGTGGATGTTCATCATCGAAGGCCTGCCCGCTTGCCTCCTGGCCTACGTCGTCTGGAAGAAGCTCCCGGACCGGCCCACCCAGGCATCATTCCTTACCCCTGAAGAAGCCACAGACCTCGAAGCCCGCATCGCCGCTGAGGAAAAGGCTGGCGCCGAAGCGTCCGGCAACCACCGCCTCCGCGACATCCTGAAGGACAAGCAGATCCTCCTGGTGGTCGGCATCTACTTCACGCACCAGATCGCCGTCTACGCCCTGTCCTACTTCCTACCCTCCATCATCGGCACCTACGGCAAGCTCAACCCGCTGCAGATCGGCCTGCTGACGGCCATCCCGTGGATCTTCTCCGCCGCCGGCGCCCTGCTGATTCCCCGGTTCGCCACCGACGGCCGGCGCTCCCGCCTCCTCGTCACGGGAACGATGATCGGCATCGTCTCCGGCTTCGCCCTCGGCGCCGTCGGCGGTCCCGTGCTCGGCATGATCGGCTTCTGCCTCGCCGCGTTCAACTTCTTCGCCCTGCAGCCGATCCTCTTCACCTACCCGGCCACCCGGCTCACCGGCGCCACCCTCGCCGGCGGCATCGCCTTCGTCAACACCATCGGCCTCTGCGGCGGTTTCCTCGGCCCGTACGTCATGGGCATGATGCAGGACACCACCGGCTCCAAGCTCTCCGGTCTCTGGTTCATCGTGGGCATGTGCATCATCGGCGCCCTGCTCTCGCTCATGCTCAAGCGCGGCACGGAAAAGCCGCAGCTCGCCCCCGTAGCCCACTAGGCCTGCCCTCCCCACCGCTTCACCAACGCAAGGAAAAGTTCATGGATTTCAGCTCAAAGAGGGTGCTGGTCACCGCCGGGGCCAACGGCATCGGCCTGGCCATCGCCACCAAGTTCCAGGCGCTCGGCGCCGCCGTCTTCGTCACGGACATTGACCCTGACGCCGTCGAGAAGGCCCGCGTCAACGGCCTCGCCGCCGCCGTCAGCGACGTCTCCGACGAGGATCAGGTCCGCGAACTGATGGCCCTGGTCCAGGCGGAACTGGGCGGCCTGGACGTCCTCGTCAACAACGCCGGCATCGCGGGACCCACCGGGCCCGTCGAATCGCTGGACACGGCCGCGTGGAAAGCCACGTTCGACGTCAACATCCACGGCCAGTTCTTCTGCATCAAGCACGCCCTGCCGATGCTGCGGCAGGGCCGGGAAGCCTCGATCGTGAACCTCTCCTCCGCCGCCGGGCGGCTGGGCATGGCCGGCCGCAGCGCCTATTCGGCGTCGAAGTGGGCCGTCATCGGGCTGACCAAGACCCTCGCGATCGAGCTCGGTCCCGACCGGATCCGGGTCAACGCCATTTGCCCCGGCGCGGTCAACGGCCCCCGGATCGACGCCGTCATCGCGGCCAAGGCACAAATGCTGGACCTGCCGGCGGACAAGGTCTCGGAGCTCTACCACAACCAGTCCTCGCTGGGGCGGCTGATCGAGGCCGAGGACATCGCGAACATGGCCGCCTTCGCCGCGAGCGACATGGCCCGCAACGTCAACGGCCAGGCCCTGGCCGTCGACGGCAACACCGAGAAACTCTACTGATCCAGCCCGCCCGGACGATTCGACCCACCCTAGGAGACCTTCCCATGGCTGCTTCCCGCAAAGTCATCATCACCAGCGCCGTTACCGGCGCCATCCACACCCCGTCCATGTCCCAGTACCTTCCGGTCTCCCCCGATGAGATCGCCGACGCCGCCATCGGCGCCGCCGAGGCGGGCGCCGCCATCGTGCACATGCACGCCCGCGACCCCCGGGACGGCCGCCCCTCCCAGGACCCGGAACACTTCGCCCCGATCCTGGACAAGCTCAAGCGCAACACCGACGCCGTCATCAACATCACCACCGGCGGCTCGCCGCACATGACCGTGGAAGAGCGCATGCAGCCCGCGGCCCTGTTCAAGCCCGAGCTCGCATCCCTGAACATGGGTTCGATGAACTTCGGCCTCTACCCGATGCTGGACCGCTTCACCGAGTTCGGCCACGCCTGGGAGCGGGAAGGACTCGAAAAGAGCCGCGACCTGGTCTTTAAGAACACCTTCCAGGACATCGAGACCATCTTAGGCATCGGCAACGAGAACGGCACCCGCTTCGAATTCGAGTGCTACGACATCTCGCACCTGAACAACCTCGCGCACTTCCACGCCCGCGGTCTGGCCCAGGGGCCCTTGTTCGTCCAGTCGGTCTTCGGCCTGCTCGGTGGGATCGGCGCGCACCCGGAGGACCTCATGCACATGCGCCGGACAGCGGACCGGCTCCTCGGCGACGACTACGAATGGTCCATCCTGGGCGCCGGGAAGAACCAGATGCCCCTGGCCACCATCGGCGCGGCCATGGGCTCCCATGTCCGGGTGGGACTGGAGGACTCGCTCTGGATCGGCCCCGGCCAGCTGGCCACGTCCAACGCCCAGCAGGTCACCCGGATCCGCACCATCCTCGAGGCCCTCAACTTCGAGGTCGCCACCCCGGATGAGGCCCGCGACATGCTGCAGCTCAAAGGCCGCGACAAGGTCGGCTTCTGAGCGCATGAGCATCCTCGTTGCCCCGGACAGCTTCAAGGGGACCTTCACCGCCGTCGAGGTGTCCCGGCACATTGCGGCCGGGATCCGCTCGGCCGGCGGCGCGGCCGTCGAACTGCCGGTGGCCGACGGCGGCGAAGGCACCTTCGACGTGCTGGCCCGCGGCCTCGGCGCGCGGCGCGTCAGCGTCAGCACCATCGGACCGTGGGGCGACGATCTGACTGCGGAGATCGGGCTGACGGCGGACGGGACCGCCGTCGTCGAGCTTGCCGCGGCGGGCGGTCTCAATCTTCCCTCCAGCCGGGAGCGGGATCCGGTGACGGCCAGCACCTTCGGCACCGGAGTGCTCATCGCCGAGGCCGCGCGGCTGGGCGCCCGCCGGATCCTGGTGGCCTGCGGCGGGTCCGCCACGACCGACGGCGGCGCCGGCGCCATCGCCGCGATCGAGGAACGCGGCGGACTCCGCGGCGCGGAGGTGGTGGTCCTCAGCGACGTGACCACCCGGTTCGGCGACGCCGCCCGGGTGTTCGGGCCGCAGAAGGGCGCCGGGCCGGCCGCCGTCGAAATGCTGACCGGCCGTCTTGAGCAGCAGGCCCTGACGTTTCTCCGCGAACACGGCCGCGACCCGCGCACCGTGGACCGGACCGGGGCAGCCGGGGGATTTTCCGGCGGCCTGTGGGCCAGATACGGGGCCACGCTGGTCTCCGGCGCCGACTATGTGCTGGACCTGCTCGACTTTGACCGCCACCTCCCCGGCTGCAGTGCCGTGGTGGTCGGAGAGGGCCGGCTGGATTCCCAGACCGGCCAGGGCAAGATCATCGCCGCGGTGCTGGCCCGGAGCGGCACAACACCGGTGTACGCCGTCGTCGGCTCCGTCCACGAGGACTTGGGCGGCTACGCCAAGAACTTCGCCCGTGTGATTGTGGCGAGCGACGCGGCCGCGATGACACGTGCGGGTGCGGCGGTCGCCACGGCGTGCCCGGCGAACACGAGGGGACATGCCCTCCGCTAGCTCCAAGCACTGGACATAGCCCCCATATGCCCACTCTCCGGGCCAAAGACTGGACATGTCCCCCGGGATCGAGCCGCAAGACTGGACATGTCCACCCGGCGTGTGCAGGGCGGGCCCGAGCCTGCCTGCCCATCCGCTGGACATGCCCTCCGCTAGCTGCAAGCACTGGACATAGTCCCCATATGCCCACTGTCCGGGCCAAAGACTGGACATGTCCCCCGGGATCGAACCGCAAGACTGGGCATGTCCCCTAGTGCGTCCAGGGCGGGCTGCACCCGGGACTGGACATGTCCCGCAGGCGGCGCCTCGGCCCAAACCCCGTTAAACCATTTCGGCGGTCGGCTCCCCCAAGGAGCCGACCGCCGATTAATGGGGCTGGTCCGATGTCGGCGGACCAGCTCCAGTGGAACGGCCGGGGGAACCGCTCCTGCAGGGGATTTCGCTGTTCATGCATCTTGTCACACATGTGACAGATTTGTCACGCGGTATTTTTGCTGTTTCCCGTGGGTAGGCTTTTGACATGGATGAGACAGCAGCAGCGCAGCACCACACCACCCGGTCCGTCTTCCTGGACAAGGCCCATCCCGCCGCCTGGCGGGCCCTCAACGGGCTCGGCCTGAAAGCCAAGGAAGCCGCCGATGAGGCCGGCCTGGACCAGACCCTGATCGAGCTGCTGAATGTCCGCATCTCGCAGATCAACGGCTGCGCCTACTGTCTGGACCTGCACGTCGGCGACGCCGTGAAAAACGGCGAAACCGCGCAGCGCCTCGCGGTCCTGCCGGCCTGGCGGGATACGGACCTGTTCACCGAGAAGGAACGCGCCGCCCTGACCCTGGCCGAAGCCATCACCAACATTTCCGACGCCCGGGCCCGCGAGCATGAAGGCGCCGCCGCGAGGAAACACCTCACGGACGGGGAGTTCTCCGCCGTCAGCTGGCTGGTGATCGCCATGAACGCCTTCAACCGGGTGTCGATCGTCAGCCAGCACCCCGTCCGCAAGGACCGCGGGTAAGCCGGCGCCGGCTGCCCCAGCAGGACGCCGCACCCGCCCGCCCCTGCCGCCCGCCGGGCCCAACGCCCC
>NZ_JCBANT010000023.1:0-48019 GCF_059816125.1 Arthrobacter sp. 001422645
CGCGTTCCCGTACCAGCAGGCCTACCTGCCCTACAACCGCCTCGTCGACGGAACCGTCCATGACTGGTAACCGGGCAGCACTGATGACCGCCACCGAACCGACAGGCATGACCGGACCCCGCATCGTTGTAATGGGCGTCTCCGGCTGCGGCAAGACGACCATCGGCGACCTCGTCGCCCGCGGACTCGGCGCACCCTTCCTCGACGGCGACTCCCTCCACCCGGTGGAGAACGTCGCCAAGATGGCAGCCGGGATCCCGCTGACGGACGAGGACCGCTGGCCCTGGCTCGCCACCGTGGGCAGCGAGCTCGCCAACGCCGGCGACGGCGGTCTGGTGCTCGCCTGCTCGGCCCTCAAACGCTGTTACCGGGACGCCATCCGCGCCCTGGCGCCCGGCACCGTGTTCCTCCACCTGCACGGCAGCAAAGAGGTCCTGGGATCGCGGCTCGAAGGCCGCTCCGGCCACTTCATGCCGGCCGCGCTGCTCGATTCCCAGCTCGCAACGCTGGAACCGCTCGAGTCCGACGAAACCGGGATCGTGGTGGACATCGCCGCCCCGGTCAGCCAGGTGGTGACGGAAGCGCTGGCCGGCATTGCCGCCGTCGCCGGTTCCGCCGCGGGAACGGGGACCCGCGCCGGTGACCCATCCGGTACCGCGGGCACCCGGCCGCGCGAGTTCGACGTCGACCTCCGGGCCGCGCCGTTCAACCTCGACGACGACGCCGTGGCCTGGGTGGATGCCACGATCGCCGGGATGAGCCTCGAGGAGAAAATCGGGCAGCTGTTCATCAATCACAACAACGATTACTCCCCGGAGTACCTCGACGGTGTCCTGGAGAACTACCACGTCGGCGGCATGCGCTACCGGCCGGGGCCCTCTGCCGCGGTGCAGGAGCACATCCGCTACGCGCAGTCCAAGGCCCGCATCCCGCTCCTGGTGGCATCCAACCCGGAAATGGGTGGAGCCGGAAGCTGCGACGACGGAACGTTTGTGTCGACGCATCTGCAGGCCGGTTCGCATCCGGACAAGTCCATCGCCCGGCGGATGGGGCAGGTCGCGGGAGTGGAAACCGCGGCGCTGGGCTGCAACTGGGCGTTCGCGCCGATCGTGGACATCCACTACAACTGGCGGAACACCGTCATCTCCACGCGGGCTTTCGGCAACACCCCGGAGATTGTGGTGGAGCGCGCCAAGGAATACTTCGACGGCATCAGCGAGTCACCCACAGCCTGCGCCATGAAGCACTTCCCCGGCGACGGCATGGACGAACGTGACCAGCACGTGGTCACGTCCTACAACACCCTCGGCTACGAGGAGTGGAACCGGACGTACGGGCACGTGTACCGGGAGATGATCGGCCATGGTGTGCAGTCCATCATGATCGGGCACATCGGGGCGCCGCAGCTGTCCCGGCACTTCCGCCCCGGTCTGGCGGACAAGGACATCCTGCCGGCCACCCTCGCGCCGGAACTGCTCCAGGACCTGCTCCGCGGCGAGCTCGGCTTCAACGGGCTGATCCTCACGGACGCCTCGCAGATGATCGGCCTGACCCAGGCCATGAAGCGCAAGGATCTGGTGCCCGCCACCATCGCCGCCGGCTGCGACATGTTCCTGTTCTTCCGCAACCCGGCAGAGGATTTTCAGTACATGCTGGACGGCTACAAGTCCGGCGTCATTTCCGACCAACGGCTGCACGACGCCCTGCGCCGGATCCTGGCCCTCAAGGCAAGCCTGGGGCTGCACCGCAAGTCGGCCGCGGAACTGGTTCCGCCGGCGGATGCCCTTGGGGTTATCGGCAGCGACGCCCACCGTGCCGTGGCGGCGGAGATCGCGGACAAGACCGTCACGCTGGTCAAGGACACCGCCAACAACCTGCCCATCACCCCGGAAACGCACAAACGCATCCGGCTGTACGGCATCTCCGGTGGTGCGGACTTCACCCGCGCTGATCCGCTGGCTTACCTGGACACCGTCAAAGCCGAACTGGAAAGCGCCGGGTTCGAGGTGCACCTGTTCAAGACGGCGGACCAGCGGGAGGCGGCAGGGGAGACCGGCGTGAACTTCATGTCGGTCATCTCCGAGGAAGCCACCGGCGACTACGCGGACAAGTACGACGCCGCGTTCGTGTTCGCCAATGTCAAGGGCTTCGCCCAGGAGGCTGCCATCCGGATCAAGTGGTCCACACCCATGGCCGCGGAAATCCCCTGGTACGTCACGGAGGTCCCCACCGTGTTCGTCTCACTCAATCAGCCCAACCACCTGATCGACGTGCCCATGGTTAAGACCGCCATCCACGCGCACGCCGGAACGCCCGAGGCCATCCGGGCAACCATCGGGAAGATCCAGGGCAAGTCGGAATTCCAGGGCACGTTCAACGAGAACGTCTTCTGCGATTCCTTCGACACCCGGCTCTAACGCGGCGGGCTTTTCGGACCTGCGCTACGCATCCGGACCGGCGCTGCGCGGATCTCCGTAGCGCCGGTCCGAAACCGCCGCGCAGGGCGGAATTCGCCGCGAAAACCCCTCCCGCCGGGGCCCGCGCGGGCGTAGCGTATGGCCATGGAGACGACCGGATGCGTGGTGGTCGGCGGCGGCCCGGCCGGGATGATGCTGGGGCTGCTGCTGGCCCGTGCAGGCGTGGATGTGACGGTACTGGAGAAGCACGCCGATTTCTTCCGTGATTTCCGCGGCGACACCGTCCACGCCTCGACCGTCAGGCTGATCGATGAACTGGGCCTCGGCGAGGAGTTCCGCCGGCTTCCGCAAAGCCGGCTCACCAATGTCGCCTTCCCGGTCCCGGGCGGGCGGCCGGTGGTGATGGGCAACTTCGAGTCGCTGCCGCCGCCGTACAACTACGTGGCGCTGATGCCGCAGTGGGACTTCCTGAACTTCCTTGCCGACGCCGCCGCCGCCGAGCCGTCCTTCACCCTGCGGATGAGTTCCACCGCCACCGCGCTGGTCCGGAACGGCGGCCGGGTGACCGGGGTCCGCTACCGCGCCGCGGACGGAACGGAAAGCGAGCTCAGGGCCGACCTTGTGGTCGCCACGGACGGGCGGCATTCCACCCTGCGCCGCGCGGCCGGGCTCGCGCCGAAGGAGTACCGGGTGCCATTCGACACCTGGTGGTTCCGGCTGCCGCGCTATGCCTCCGAGCAGGGTGCCGTGGCCGGAATCGTTCCCGCGTTCGGCCGGGGCGAGGCCCTGCTGGGACTCAACCGCACCGACTACTACCAGATGGGTTACCTCGCGCCGAAAGGCACCGACGCCCGGATCCGCGCCGAAGGGATTGACCGCTTCCGGCAGCGGATCGCGGCCCTTCGCCCCGACCTGGCCGACCGTGTGGACGCCATCTCTTCCCTGGCGGACCTGCATTGGCTCGACGTGCGGCTGGACCGGCTGCGCGAATGGCACATCAACGGGCTGCTCTGCATTGGCGACGCTGCGCACGCCATGTCGCCCGCCGGCGGCGTCGGGATCAACCTGGCCATCCAGGACGCCGTGGCCGCCGCGGAGGGATTGGTCCCGGCGCTGCTCCGCGGCACGGTCTCCCGCGCGGATCTCGCGAGGGTCCAACGACGGCGGCGGACGCCCACCGTCGTCGTGCAGACCGTCCAGCGGATCATGCACCGCGTCCTGTTCGAGCCAATCATGACCGGAAAACGGGCCGGGGCGCCGGCCGTCCTGCTGTTCCTGGCCCGGCACATCCCGGCCGCCGGACGGGTGGTGCCGCGGTTCGTTGCCTTCGGACCCCGGCCCGAACACGCGCCCGCCTTCGCCCGCCGCACTCCGCAGCGTTCGTAGCCGTTCGTCACACAGGCAAGGAGCCGATCAGGGGGCAGTTTGGTTGTCCACCTGCCGGGGTGTAGCGGCCGGGCTCAGCCGTGGGCCGCGAGATAGCCGATCAACCCCTTGACGGTGGCCACTTCCGGGTAATCGCGCTCCGGGATGTCGACGCCGGTGGCCGTGTCGATCGTTTCGACCAGCCGGAGGAAGTCCAACGAGTCGAGCTCCAGGTCCTGCCGCAGCCGGGCGTCCTCGTCCACCTCGGCCAGCTCGACGTCCGGTGCCACCTTGCCGATCGCGGCACGCACCGCGTCCCGGGCGTCCTGTTCGTTCATGGTTCCTCCCGTTGCACACTCTGCTTCACAATTCCCATCTGGTTCACAGTTCCTCCGGCTTCTGCAGCAGCTCGTCGATCCGGGTCAGGTAGCGGCCGCCGCGGAGCCCGTCGCTAACGCGGTGGTCGGCGGAGAGGGTGGCGGTAACAGCCGGCCGGACACCCAGCAGCCCGTTCTGTGCCCAGGGTTGTTCCATGACCCGGCCCAAGCCGAGCATCGCGACCTGCGGGGGATAGATCACCCCGAACACACTCTCCACGCCCAGGTCCCCGAGGTTGGTCACGGTGATGGTGGGATCCGCCATTTCGGCGCGCTGCAGCCGGCCGGCCCGGGCGCGGCCGACAAGGTCCCGCAGCTGCTCCATGAGCACGTCCACGGCCAGGGTGTCCGCGTCGTGGATGGCGGGGGCCACAATGCCGCCCTGCCGCAAGGCTACGGCGACGCCGAGGTGCACGGACGCGCTGGGCCGGAACCCGCCGTCGTCGTAGAAGCCGTTGACCTCCGGCACGTCTTTGGCCGCGAGCGCCGCAGCCTTGAGCAGCAGCGCCGAGGGAACCAGCCGGGACGCCACCGGCCGGTGAGCGTTGACGGACTGCATCCATTCGACGGCGGCGCGCAGGTCCAGGGTGGTGCTCAGGTAGTAGTGGGGGATGGTCTTCTTTGACCGTGACATGAGGGCGCCGACGGCACGGCGCAGGCTGGCGACGCGCTCGCGGGCGTCCGGGCTTTTCCCCGGGTGCGGCGCCTCGGGGGCGTGTTCCCGCGGGGGAGCGGGCTCGGCGGGAGCCGCGGCTTCCGCCCGGCTGCCCGCTGCGTGCTGCACGTCGGCCACTGTCACGGCGCCCTCCGGTCCGGTGCCGCTGACCCCGGACAGCTCGACGCCGAGTTCCGCGGCGAGCCGACGGGCCCGCGGGGAGGACCGCACCCGTCCGGCGGACGGCCTCGCCGCCACAGCGTGCTCCACGTCGGCCCGCGTGACGGCGCCGCCTTTGCCGGTGCCGTGGATCCTGGCCGTATCAACCCCGAGCCGGTGGGCCAGATGCCGCACCGGAGGGGCGATGGGTGGAGGCTCCCCGCGAGATGCCTGCACTACGGCGGCACGGACCGGGGGCGCTGCCGCACTAGATGGCGTGGGGGCAACCGGTGGGGCCGGCGCGCCGACTTCGGCCGGGGTCGGGGTGATCCGGGCCAGCGGGGTCCCGATCGGTACCGTTGCCCCGGGGTCCACGAGCAGTTCGGCGACCACTCCCTCCTGGAAGGACTCCACGTCCATGACGGTCTTGTCCGTGTCCACCACCGCCACGAGATCGCCGCGGCGGACGTAGTCGCCGGGCTTGACCAGCCATTCGACGATTTTGCCGTGCTCCATGTCGGCCCCGAGCGATGGCATCAGGAAATCAGCCACCGGCGCTGACCGCCTGCCTGGCCGCCGCGAGGATCCGGTCCACGGACGGCAGGGCCGCCAGTTCCAGATGCTTCGAGTAGGGGATCGGCACTTCGGCGCTGCAGACCCGGCCCACCGGGGCATCCAGGTCATAGAACGCGTTCTCGGTGATCCGGGCGCTGATTTCGGCGGAGATGCTCCCGCTGCGCCACCCTTCGTCCACCACCACGGCTCGGTGGGTCCTGCGGACGGAGGCGAGGATTGAGGCCTCGTCCAGGGGACGGAGCGTGCGCAGGTCCAGCACCTCGGCGTCGATGCCCTCTGCCGCGAGTTGCTCTGCGGCGTCCAGCACGGCCGGAAGCGTCCCGCCGTAGGTGATCAGCGTGATGTCGGCGCCGGGCCGCCGGACAGCGGCCGTGTCGATGTCCACGGGGCCGGCATCGTCGTCGAGCTCCCCGGTCACGTTGTAGAGCGAGCCGTGTTCGAAGATCAGCACCGGATCCGGGTCCTGCATCGCGGGCCACACCATCCCGCGGGCGTCGGCCAGGGTGGCGGGGGTCAGGATGCGCAGCCCGGGGATGTGCGCAAACCAGCCCTCCAGGCTGTGCGAGTGCTGGGCGCCGAGCTGGCGGCCGGCGCCCGTGGTCATCCGGATCACGATGGGCACATTGAACTGCCCGCCGGACATGTGCAGCAGGCTCGCCGCGTTGTTCACGATCTGGTCCAGGGCAAGCAGGCTGAAGTTGACGGTCATGATCTCCACGATGGGACGCATCCCGCCCAGGGCCGCGCCGATGCCGGCGCCCACGAAACCGGACTCGGAGAGCGGAGTGTCGCGGATGCGTTCCGGGCCGAACTCCTCCAGCAGGCCCAGGCTTACGGCGAAGGACCCGCCGTAGGCTCCGACGTCCTCGCCCATCAGGAAGACCCGCTCGTCCCGGATCATGGCGTCGCGGATCCCGGCCCGGAGCGCCTCGCGGTAGCTGGATTTCATGGCGCGCTCCGCTCGCTGTAGACGAAGCGGGTCAAATCCTCCACGGGTTCCAGGGTCCCGGCTTCGGCGAATTCGACGGCGGCAGTGACCTCCGCGTTGGCCTCGGCCTGCAGCTGGTCCCACTCCTGGGCCGAGAGCTGGCCGGCGGCCTCCATCGTGGCGCGCAGCAGGTTGATGGGATCGCGTTCGAGCCACTGGGCCACCTCGGCTTTGTCGCGGTACCGTTCCGGGTCGAACATCGAGTGCGCCCGGAACCGGTACGTGCGCAGCTCCAGGAAGTGCGGTCCACCGCCGGCGCGCACAGCCTCGACGGCGCGGCGCGCGGCGTCCTCGACGGCGAGGACGTCCATGCCGTCCACGGCCCACGCCGCGATTTCATAGCCGGAGGCCTTGAGTGCCATGTCCGTCTGGGATTCCGAGCGGCCCAGCGCCGTTCCCATCGCGTACAGGTTGTTTTCGCAGCAGAACAGCACGGGCAGCTGCCAGAGCGCGGCGAGGTTGAGGCTCTCGTGGAATTCGCCTTCCGCGACGGCGCCTTCGCCGAAGAAGCACACGGTGGCGCGGGAGCGGCCGCTCATCTTGTCCGCGAGCGCCATGCCGACGGCGAGCGGCAGCCCGCCGGCGACGATCGCGTTGCCTCCATAGAAGCGCGTGGCGGCGTCGAAGAGATGCATGGAGCCGCCGCGGCCCCGGCAGCAGCCCTCGACGTGGCCGTACATCTCGGCGAGGATCGCCCCGGCGGAAACCCCGCGAAGCAGGGCATGGCCGTGTTCCCGGTAGGTCGCGAGGATGGCGTCCTCCGGTTCCAGTGATTCCAGGACGCCTGCCGCGACAGCTTCCTCGCCGATGTAAACGTGCAGGAAGCCGCGGATCTTGGCGGCACTGTACAGCTCGACGCATTTCTCCTCAAGCCGCCGGACACGCAGCATCTGCAGCAGCAGATGCCGGCCGTGGGC
This sequence comes from Arthrobacter sp. 001422645, assembly GCF_059816125.1. NCBI lineage: Bacteria > Bacillati > Actinomycetota > Actinomycetes > Micrococcales > Micrococcaceae > Arthrobacter > Arthrobacter sp. 001422645. The sequence continues at coordinate 7,455 of NZ_JCBANT010000023.1, forward strand.
CGGGTCCAGCGCGCGGGCCGGCGGCTCGAGCGGCCCGGTCATGTCCGTGCCTCCGGCCGTGCCGGGGTCTCGATCGTAGAGGTGTCACCCTCCGGAAGGCCCAGCTCGCGGGCCTTGAGCAGCCGCCGCAGGATCTTCCCGCTGCGCGTCCGGGGGAGGGACGCGGTGAACTCCAGCAGCCTGGGCGCCACCGCCGCGCCGAGCCGCTTCCGGGCGAAGCCGATGATCTCCAGCTGCAGTTCCTCGGACGGCTGCCAGCCGGGCCGCAACTCCACGAAGGCCTTGACCACCTCGCCGGCCACGGGGTCGGGGACGCCGATCACCCCGGCCTCGGCCACGGCGTCGTGCTCCATGAGGCAGCTTTCCACCTCGAACGGGCCGATCAGGTGCCCTGAGGACTTGATCACGTCGTCGCCGCGTCCGACGAACCAGTAGTACCCGTCGGCGTCGCACCTGGCGAGGTCGCCGGTGAGGTACCAGCCGCCCGCGAAGCAGCGGCGGTAGCGCTCCTCCTCGTGCAGGTAGCCGCGGAACATCGAGGGCCAGCCGGGCCGCAGGGCCAATTCGCCGACGGCGTCCGGCGCCGTCACGAGGGCGGCCTCGCCGTCGCGGACAATCGGCCGGTCCTGGGCGTCCCGGGCCACGAGGCCCGCCACGACGCCGGGCAGCGGCCGCCCCATCGACCCGGGCCGGATCTCCGTGGCGGCGTAGTTGGAGATCATGATGCCGCCGGTTTCGGTCTGCCACCAGTTGTCGTGGACGGGCTGGCCGAATGCCTCCTGGCCCCAGACGACCACCTCGGGGTTGAGCGGTTCGCCGACGCTGGCGACGAAGCGCAGCGCGGACAGGTCATGGCCCCGCGCCCGGTCCGCCCCGGCTTTCATCAGCATCCGCAGCGCCGTGGGAGCGGTGTACCAGACGGTGACATGCTGTTCGGCGAGGATCCGGTACCAGCGGTCCGGGTCCATCTCCTCCTCGTCCACGATGGTGGTCACCCCGTGGGTCAGCGGCGCGATCACGCCATACGAGGTTCCCGTGACCCAGCCGGGGTCGGCCGTGCACCAGTAGATGTCCTCCGGGTGCAGGTCCAGGGCGGTGGTGCCGGTCGCGTGGTGGGCGGTGACGGCGTCGTGCACGTGAATGGCGCCTTTCGGGGTCCCGGTGGTGCCGGACGTGAAGTGCAGCAGGGCCATGTCCTCGGCCTGCGTCGCGGCAATCCCGCCGTCGGCCGGGGCTGCGCGCATCAGCGCGGCGAGATCCAGCGTGCCCGGCTCCGGGCTGCCGTCGGCATCGGTCAGCAGGACGTGCCGGAGTTCCGGCAGCGAGTCGCGGAGCTGGGCGATTTTCCTGCGGTAAAGCGCCCGGGTGGTGACCAGGGCCCGGCCGGATCCCAACTGCAGCCGCTGGCGGACGGGTTCGGGGCCGAACGCGGAAAACAGGGGGCAGAAAACACTGGCGTTCTTGAGGGTGCCCAGCACCGCAACGTAGAGCGCCGGTCCGCGCCCGGTCAACGAAAAGACACGCTCTCCCCGCCCGATGCCGAGGCTCCGGAGCACCCCGGCAAAGCGGTTGGTCTGCTCGGCGAGTTCGGCGAAGGTGAGGGAGTGGCTGCTGCCGTCGGCCCGGACGAACCGCAAGGCCTCGTGCCGTGCGTGCCCGCCGGTGGCATGCCGGTCCACCGCTTCATAGGCGATGTTGACGCCGCGGCCCCCGGGCAGCCCGGACAGTCCGTGGCGGGCCTCATCCCAGGAAAAAGCGGCACAGGCCGCGTCGTAGTCCACCATGTTCGGCCGGACCCGGAAGCTGCCGGGGTCTTTGGGGATGGCGGGCCAGCGGGTGGAAGAATCCGTTCCTGCCGTCATGGTTCCATCGGACTCCTGCCCGGCGGGGGTGCCTAGAGGAGAAAGGCCCGGCGCGTTCATCCCCGGATCCGCCCGCGGCGCCCCGACATCTAACAGACCGGCTGGGAGTCCTGAACCACCCAGCCACTAAACTGGGTCCCATGACTGCCAACAGTGCCCCTGCAGCTGACACCGCTGCCGCCCGTGCCCGCCTGCTTGAACTGATCAAGGAGCTGGCCGTTGTCCGCGGCAAGGTCATCCTCTCCAGCGGCGCCGAAGCCGATTACTACATCGACCTGCGCCGGATCACGCTGCACCATGAGGCGTCCAAGCTGGTCGGCCAGGTCATGCTTTCGCTGCTGGACGACGCCGGGATCGACTTTGAGTGCGCCGGCGGACTGACCATGGGCGCCGACCCAGTCGGCACCGCCGTGATGCACTCCGCCGTCGACGCCGGACGCACCGTGGACGCCTTCGTCGTCCGCAAAGCCCAGAAATCCTACGGCATGGGCCGGCAGGTGGAGGGCCCCTCCGTTGACGGCCGCAAGGTGTTGGTGCTGGAAGATACGTCCACCACCGGCGGCTCCGCGCTGACCGCCGTCGAAGGAGTCCGCAAGGCCGGCGGCAACGTTGTTGCCGTCGCCGTGATCGTGGACCGCGACACCGGGGCCAAGGAAAAGATCGAGGCCGAGGCCGGCGTTCCCTACCTCTTCGCCTTCGGGAAGGACGAACTCGGCCTCGGCTAGGCGGTTCTTCCCTCAGCGGACGCGTGTAGACGGTGGATTGGGTGTGTTTTATCATTCTGTAATATCCCTTTGAACACCCCCGGAGACCACGCGCCATGCTCCTTCCCGAAGAAGTCCTCGGAAGTGAACCCCTCAGTACGGTCGATCAGATCCAGAACCTCATCCTGGACAGCGCCGACTTCGAGGACTTCCTCAACGAACTCGCCCGTTTCTCCGCGCACCAGGTCGCGGGCACCGGGGACGACGCCCTGTGCGGAATCACACTGCTGCGCGACCGCAAGGCCGCGACCATCGGCTGGAGCAGCGATTCCGCCCGCGAGGTGGACGAAATCCAGTACCGGCTCTCGCAGGGCCCGTGCCTGACGGCGGCGCAGGAGGAGCGTGAGGTCTACGTTCCGGACCTGTTTGACGAGGACCGCTGGGGACCGGACTACGCCAGCGCTGTCGCCTCGCACGGACTGCGGTCGGTGCTCTCCGTGCCGTTCCACCTGCAGGGCGAGGCCCAGGCGGCCCTCAACCTCTATTCGGATGTGCCGCACAAGTTCGACGGCGATGTTGCCGCCCGGGCCCGCGGCTACACCCGCGAAATTTCCCAGGCCCTGCGGCTGGCCGTCCGGTTCTCCCTGCACACAGACAGCGCCACGAATCTCCGGGCCACACTCGAATCCCGCACTGTGATCGACATGGCCATCGGGATTGTCATGGCCCAGAACCGCTGCAGCCAGGAGACTGCAGTCAGGATCCTCACGGACGCCTCGAGCAACGGCAACGTCAAGCTCCGCGACATCGCCACCTCACTGGTCCAGTCGGTGGGCGGCACGGCGTCCCGCACCCACTTCGAGGAACCCGGCCGGCAAGAGGCCGGCTGAACCGGTAGCCCAATATGACTTGTGCGCACCGCGGCTGGCCTATACGCTGAATGAGGTTGAGCCGTCGGCCATAGATTCCTTCTTTTTGGAGTACCTATGGACACCTCTCTTAATGCCCAGCCCACCCTAGACATCGCGTCAGATATCGTCCGGATCGACGTCCGGGGGAGCCTTACGCAACAGTCCCGCCCCGTTCTCATGCAGCTGATCCAGCGCGTCCGGCGGATGGGCATCACTTCGCACATCCGGGTGAACCTTGGCCTCGCTGTTCTTGTGGAGTCAGCGGCCCTCGCAGGTCTCCGGAACGACCTCAACGCGATCGATGGCGCGGCAGCCCTGGTCGAAACAGCCGGTGCACTGCCCGCCTCCGCCGGCGTCTCGCTTGAACTGACTCCTTTCCGGGACGCCCCCAGCGGAGCCGTGCGCCCGCTTGACCTCTCCGCTGACTTCTCCGCGTCCATCGACGCCACAGGAACCCGGCCGTTGAATGTCTACTCCGACGATGAACTGCTGGCCGCGAGCGACTCGGTGTTCGGGATGATGGACAACCCCGCGGATATGGCCCGGACGCAGCTCCTCGCGACCTACACCGAAATCGGCCTCGAAATCAGCCGCCGCGAAGGTGGCCTGGAGACCGTCCGCCGCGAGGTGGGCCCCTATCCCGTCATGCGCGAACTCGACCGGGAGATCAGCGGCGCCGTGGCCGGCCGGGAGCCGGAACCGGTCTAGGGACAACCAGCCGCGGCCCGTTTCGGATCCGGCGTCCCCTGTGGCTACGGTAGAGATGTGCCGGATGTTGAGGATATGGACGGGACCGGCGACGCCGACGCCCGGGTGCTTCGGCACGCCGCCGAACTCAAAAGATTTTCCCGGCGAAGTTTCCTGATCGGCACGGGGTCCGCCTCCGTGTTGGCCGCCGATATGTTGTTTACCAGGCGTGTGCAGGCCGAGCGCCGGGTCCATAGGATCCTCACCGTGCCGGACGAGACCGCAGAGAAGTACTTCCCCCATGCCAGCTGGTTCCTCTTCCCCGGCTACAAGACGAGCTGGGAGGAAGCGCTGTGGATTCTGAATGCGCTGCGCGGGGCGCTGAACAAGCGCGGCCAGCTGGCCGCCGTCGGATACTCCAACACGGGCCTCGACATCGACCAGATCGTGATAGCGGTGGTGGAGCACGCCCGGGCCCACCAGCTGGATACGCTCTACTTCTACGGCCACAGCTTCGGCGGTATGGTGGCCACCCAGGTCGCCGCCCGGCTCCGGGAGCTTCACGGCATTGAGGTGGCGTTCATCCTGCTGGATTCCAGCCCGTACAGCAAGTACGACGTGCTGGACCAGAGCTGGTTTGAGGGCGTCGTGTTTCTCTACGAGAGCGGCTTCCGGTTCCCCACGGTGGTGCGCGGCGGCTACGAACTCGGCGAGCGGATGCTGCACAAGAACGAGCGCAGCTGGGGGCAAGTGGTGGACCAGACCCTGGAGCAACTTTCACCGGTTGCGCCCTCCAGCGTCCTGATCCAGTCCGAGTCCGCCTACATCTACCACTTTGATGCCACCCGTTTCGTGGGAAAGCTCGGAGGGACGCGGATGGCCTTTATCGGCAACCCCCGCGACCGGACCGTTGACTACGAGACGGCCCGCGACTCCTGGTCCCTGACGTTCAAGGACAACATGGCCTCGGACTCGCACCGGACCGACGGCGCACGGCCGGCGCACGCCAGCCCGGGCTGGAACCCGTTCGTCTACCGGCCGGTCATCGAAGGGCTGCAGGACGAGCTCTTCCCGCTTCCCTCAGGCGGGGGCAAGAAGATTGCCTTCTAAGGCGGTGCCCTAGATCTGGTTCTTCAGGTCCGCGACGGAGTTCAGGACCTGGTTGGGCCGGAACGGGTAGGCGGCGATGTCGTCCTTGTGGGTGATGCCGCTGAGCACCAGCACCGTGTGCAGCCCCGCCTCCATGCCGGCGATGATGTCGGTGTCCATCCGGTCACCGATCATGGCGGTGGTTTCCGAATGAGCGTCGATCTGGTTCATGGCCGAGCGGAACATCATCGGGTTCGGCTTGCCCACAATGTAGGGCTCCCGGCCGGTCGCCTTCGTGATCAGCGCGGCGATCGCACCGGTGGCGGGCATCGGTCCGTCCTTCGAGGGGCCGGTGGCGTCCGGGTTGGTGGCGATGAACCTCGCGCCGCCCAGGATCAGCCGGATGGCCATGGTGATGGCTTCGAAGGAGTAGGTGCGGGTTTCGCCGAGCACCACGAAGTCCGGGTCCTGGTCGGTGAGGATAAAACCGGCCTCGTGCAGCGCCGTCGTGAGTCCGGCTTCGCCGATCGTATAGGCGCGGTTGCCGGACTCCGAGCCACGCACCTGGTCCTTGAGGAACTGGGCTGTGGCCAGGGCCGAGGTCCAGATGTTCTCCTCGGGGATTTCCAGGCCCGAACTCTTCAACCGTGCGGCGAGGTCCCGGGGAGTGAAGATGGAATTGTTGGTCAGGACGAGGAAGCGCTTGGAGGTGTCCACCCAGCGCTGGATGAGTTCGGAGGCGCCGGGGATGGGCTGGTTTTCGTGGACCAGGACCCCGTCCATATCGGTCAGCCAGCACTCGATCTCCTGGCCGCTGCGGTATACCGACTTTGATGAACGCACGTGATCCGACTCGTCCGTGTGGTTTGACTGCTGCTCCGTCATGCTGTCCTCCGCCGATAATGTGCCGATGCCAGTCCCAGTCTAATGTTGAGTCGTGACTGAACCCGAGATACCCAGCGAAACCCGTTCCGGCAGCTTGACCGCAGGAGAGGGCGACCCGGCGCCGGAGGCGGAGCCCAAGGCGGAGGTCGGCGTCGGCCCCTGGGAAGGCGAACTGCCGGAGGGTGCACACTGGGATCCGGACCTCCTGGCGGACGGGGATCGCCGCAATGTGGTGGACAAGTACCGCTACTGGAAGCACGAGGCGATCGTCGCGGACCTGGACTCCAAGCGGCACAATTTCCACATCGCGATCGAAAACTGGCAGCACGACATGAACATCGGCACTGTCGTGCGCAGCGCCAACGCGTTCCTGGCCAAGGAAGTGCACATCATCGGACGACGCCGGTGGAACCGCCGCGGGGCCATGGTCACTGACCGGTACCAGCACGTCCGCCACCACCCCACCGTGGCGGATTTCGTGGCCTGGGCCCAGGGGGAGGGGCTGGCGATCATCGGAATCGACATCTTCCCGGATTCCGTCCCGCTGGAGACCTATGAACTGCCCAAGGACTGTGTGCTGGTGTTCGGGCAGGAGGGCCCCGGCCTGTCGCCCGAGGTCCACGCAGCAGCGGTGGACACGTTGTCGATCGAGCAGTTCGGATCCACCCGCTCGATCAACGCCGCCTCGGCCGCGGCCATCGCCATGCACGCCTGGATCCGCCGGCACGTGTTCAACCAGCTCCCGGGGTAGCACACCGCACGGGTTGGCGGGGCGCCGGACCCGGACGGGCGAGTATTACAGGCCCGAGTGACCGGAAACACTGCCCCGGCGCAGGAATGGCTAGGATGGTTCCTAGCCGACGAGGTTCACTCCAGGGTCAACCCAGCCCGCAGACGAAATTCACTTTAGGAGTCAGCATGCCCATTGCAACCCCAGAGATCTACTCCGAGATGATCGACCGCGCTAAGACGGGCGGCTTCGCGTTCCCCGCCGTTAACGTCACCTCCTCCCAGACCCTCAACGCAGCCCTCCGCGGCTTCGCCGAGGCCGAGTCCGACGGCATCGTCCAGGTCTCCACCGGCGGCGCCGCCTACTGGTCCGGCGCGTCCACCAAGGACATGGTGGCCGGCTCGCTCGGTTTCGCCGCGTTTGCCCGCGAAGTCGCGAAGAACTACGGCGTCAACATCGCCCTGCACACCGACCACTGCCCCAAGGACAAGCTCGAGGGCTTCGTCCTGCCGCTGCTGGCAGCCTCCGAAGCCGAGGTCAAGGCCGGCCGCAACCCGCTCTTCAGCTCGCACATGTGGGACGGCTCCGCCGAGACCCTGCAGGAAAACCTGCGGATCGCCCGTGAACTCCTGGAGCGCACCGCCGCCGCGAAGATGATCCTCGAGGTCGAGATCGGCACGGTCGGCGGCGAGGAAGACGGCGTCGAGAACGCCATCAACGACAAGCTTTACACCACCGTCGAGGACGCCCTGGCCACGATCGACGCGCTCGGCTCCGGCGAAAACGGCCGCTACATCACGGCGCTGACCTTCGGCAACGTGCACGGCGTCTACAAGCCCGGCGGCGTCAAGCTCCGCCCGGAAATCCTCAAGGACATCCAGGAGCAGGTGGGCGCCAAGATCGGCAAGGCCAACCCGTTCGACCTGGTCTTCCACGGCGGCTCCGGCTCCTCCGAGAAGGAGATCGCCGACGCCGTGTCCTACGGCGTCATCAAGATGAACATCGACACCGACACCCAGTATGCCTACACGCGCCCCGTAGCGGACCACATGTTCCGCAACTACGACGGCGTGCTGAAGGTCGACGGCGAAGTGGGCAACAAGAAGCTCTACGATCCCCGCGTCTGGGGCGCTTCCGCCGAGGCCGGCCTCGCGGCCCGCGTCGTTGAGGCTGCCCAGCAGCTCGGCTCCACCGGCAAGACGTTCTAGGCATGTCGGACGAGTTCCGCAAGAACCTGCTGGGTCCGGAGCCCACGCTCCTGCCTGCCGAGACCGAGGTCTACGCAGCATTGGATGCCGGCCAGGAAGCTCTGGACCTGGTGGAAAGCCACCCGACCTCCTCGCTGCTCTGGGCCGTGCTGGCCGAGGAAGCCTGGACCGAGGGCCGGACCATCGACTCCTACGCCTACTCCCGGGTCGGCTACCACCGCGGCCTGGATTCGCTGCGCCGCAACGGCTGGCGCGGCGTCGGGCCCATCCCGTGGGAGCACGAACCCAACCGCGGCTTCCTGCGCGCCCTGTATTCGCTGGGCCGCGCCTCCGCGGCGATCGGCGAGGCCGAGGAGCCGGAGCGGATCGAGAAGTTCCTCAAGGACTCCGATCCCGCCGCCAAGGCAGCCATCGAAGCCGAGAAGCGCTAACCCGCTTTGCTTTCTTAAAGTACGACGGCGGGCGTCCACCGAAAGGTGGGCGCCCGCCGTCGTTAATGGTGGGAAATTAGCTGGTCTTGGCCAGACCCGTGCGGGCCATAGCGTCCGCGTAGACGGCACCCATTTCCTCGAGGTACTGCTCCTGGCGGGCCGGGGTGCCGGCAAAAGCACGGCCGCTGAGCGAGCGGACCTTGTACGTCTTGAGGCCGCGGCGCCAGATCATGGGCACCTCGGTCTTCAGGAGCAGGTTCGCGAGGCGGTTGGCCTCGGTGCCGTGCGCCACAATCACCGAGGCGCGGGGCACCAGTGCGAGGAACTTCAGCAGCGGCTTCAGGCCGGCGGAAATCTGGTCCGGCGTGAACTTTCCGTTGGGCTCGCCCGGGACGTACCAAGGGTGGACGTTCCAGGGCATTACGTACTCGGGGCGCAGGCCCAGCTTCCATTGGACACCGAGCAGGCGGGTGGCGGCTTCGTCGTCGCCGGCAGTGATGAAACCTGATTCGTCCTCGGTTCCGATGTTGGAGAAGAGGCTGATGATCCGGCACTCGTCGACGTCGTGCATCGGGTCCACGTAGGGGACATTCGTGCCAGCTTTGGTTGCCTGCAGCGTGTCGCACAGCTCGTTGACGGCTGCGACGCTAGGTTCGTAGCGGCGGCTCAGTAGCTGTTCGCGGGAATTTTCAGTGGCCAAGGCTGTCATATGTTGCTGATTCTCCTGCGGGATTGGTAAAGCTGCCAGACCGTACACGGGCACGCCGAACACCGGGCACGCCAAGTACGGTGTGGTTTGAAAATGTGGTGTGGACCGATTCCTGGTCGGTCCTTATTAGTCTATCAAGCCCTGCGAAATGTCGCGGCTGCCGGAGGCCCAGGTACAGGGACCGGGCGGTTCCGGGCGATGCCTCGGCTGGCGTCCTTCCCGGGAATCCGGCCTGGAAGCGGCGGTGTGCGGGTGCGCGAGGCTGCCGGGACCACGGCCTGTGTAGACAATCACAGTTTTCTGCCGGGAAGTCTGCCTGGGAGTCTGCGGCAAAGTCGGCCGGGGAGTCCGCCGGAAGTCCATTGGATGGTCAAATGAGCCGCCGCCACCGCTATCGGCTAAACTTGGGTGGTAAGAGCCCCGGACTCTGGCGTTGATGGAAAGAGCACAGCGGTAGATTCGGGGCATTCTCATGAACGGCGCTGAGCTCCGGTGACCACCCCGGTGAACCACTCGGATTTCGGCCCGAACGAATGGGGGAGGATCCCATGCCAGCAATCGTGATCGTCGGAGCCCAATGGGGCGACGAAGGCAAAGGTAAGGCCACTGACCTGCTTGGTGGCCGAGTCGACTACGTCGTCAAGCCCAACGGCGGCAACAACGCCGGGCACACCGTCGTCGTAGGCGGTGAGAAGTATGAGCTCAAGCTCCTTCCGGCCGGCATCCTGAGCCCCAACGCGGTTCCGATCATCGGCAACGGCTGCGTGGTGAACCTTGAGGCCCTGTTCCAGGAGATCGACGGCCTGGAAGCCCGGGGTGCCGACACCTCCAAGCTGCGCGTCTCCGCCAACGCCCACCTCGTCGCGCCCTACCACCAGGTCCTGGACAAGGTCACCGAACGGTTCCTGGGCTCTCGCGCCATCGGCACCACCGGCCGCGGCATCGGCCCCGCCTACATGGACAAGGTGGCACGACTCGGGATCCGCGTGCAGGACGTCTTCGATGCCTCCATCCTGCGCCAGAAGGTCGAAGGATCTCTGCGGCAGAAGAACGAGCTCCTGGTCAAGGTCTACAACCGCCGCGACATCGAGGTGGACGAGATCGTGGAGTACTTCCTGTCCTTCGCCGAACGCCTCCGCCCGCTGGTCATCGACAGCACCTATGTGCTGAACACCGCCCTGGACGAGGGCAAGGTGGTCCTCATGGAAGGCGGCCAGGCCACGTTCCTGGACGTCGATCACGGCACCTACCCGTTCGTGACCTCTTCGAACCCCACCGCCGGCGGCGCCTCCGTGGGCTCGGGCATCGGCCCCACCCGCATCTCGCGCTCCATTGGCATCATCAAGGCGTACACCACCCGCGTCGGCGCAGGGCCCTTCCCCACGGAACTGTTCGACGAGATGGGCATGTACCTGCAGAAAACCGGCGGTGAGTTCGGCGTTAACACCGGCCGGCCGCGCCGCTGCGGCTGGTACGACGCCGTCCTGGCCCGCCACGCCTCCCGCGTCAACGGCTTCACGGACTACTTCGTCACCAAACTGGACGTCCTCACCGGCATCGAGCAGATCCCGGTCTGCGTGGCCTACGACGTCGACGGCGTCCGGCACGACGAAATGCCCATGACCCAGACCGAGTTCCACCACGCCAAGCCGATCTTCGAGTACTTCGAAGGCTGGACCGAGGACATCACCGGCGCCCGCACCTTGGACGACCTGCCGGAGAACGCCAAGAACTACGTGCTGGCCCTGGAGAAGCTCTCCGGGACACGCTTCTCGGCGATCGGCGTCGGCCCGGACCGCGACCAGACCATCGTGATCAACGACCTGATCAACGACTGATACTGACGCTTTGACTGACGCACGACGGCGGCGGGTCACCTCACAAAGGTGGCCCGCCGCCGTCGTGGTTTAAGCGCCTTCTGCCTACTCCGCCGACGCGAAGCGCAGCGAAAGCCAGTTCTCCCGGCACTCCCTCGCGGCAGCCTCAGCGTCGCCAAGGCGGGCGAGCCGGATGATCTCAGCGTGCTGGGCCACCGAACCCCGGGCCGCGAAGGAGCCGAAGCGCATCCGCTCAACCCGGCGCAGCACGGGGGTGGTCTGTTCCAGCAGTTCCCGGAGCACAGGGTTGCCGCTGACCGTGACAAAAACTCCGTGAAAGTCGTCATCGGCCGTAAGTGCCGACTCGACGTCCACGTCCTGCAGGGCCTGTTCGAAGCGGGCATTGGCCTCGGCCATGGCGGAGATGTGCTCCTCCGTCAGGAGCGGGACGGCCAGCCGCGCGGCCAGCTCGTGCAGCCCGGCCACCACCTGCTGGCAGCTGCGGGTCGAGGCCAGGTCGCAGGGGGCGACGATGGTTGCCTTGCCCGGCAGCGCGATGACCAGCCCGGCGCGTTCCAGCCGCAGCATGGCCTCCCGGATGGGGGTCCGGCTGACGCCCAGCCATGCTTCCAGCTCCGTGTCCCTCAGCTTTTCGCCGGGCTCGAACGTGCCGTCAACGATCGCGTTGCGGAGCGAATCGAAGACGTTGTCCCGGAGCAGCGGCCGTCTGTGGACTCCGGAAAGCGGGGGAACGGGCATGCAACATATCGTATATCCCCTTGCCCTCCCGGAACCGGTATCGGACAATGCAATATATTGCATTTTGGCAGTCCCCGGTTAACCGAGCAAAGGACAGATGATGGCCATCACCGATTTCGAGCGCTACCCGCTGATGTTTGGACCCAGCCCCATCCACCCGCTGCCACGGCTCAGCGCGCACCTAGGCGGAGCGCAGATCTGGGCCAAGCGGGAGGACGTCAACAGCGGTCTCGCGTTTGGCGGCAACAAGACCCGCAAGCTCGAGTATTTCGTCCCGGATGCCCTGGCGCAGGGCGCGGACACCCTCGTCTCCATTGGCGGCTACCAGTCAAACCACACCCGCCAGGTGGCGGCGGTGGCCGCGAAACTCGGACTCAAGGCCCGTCTGGTACAAGAGAACTGGGTTGACTGGCCCGATCCGCTCTCTGACCGCGTGGGCAACATTCTGCTCTCCCGCATCATGGGGGCCGACGTCCGACTGGACAGCGCGGGCTTTGACATCGGCATCCGCAGCAGCTGGGAAAACGCCATTGAAGAGGTCAAGGCCGCAGGCGGCACGCCGTACGCGATCCCGGCCGGCGGGTCCGACCACCGGCTGGGCGGGCTGGGCTTCGCCAACTGGGCGTACGAGGTGGAGCAACAGGAGCGGGAGCTCGGCATCTTCTTCGACACCATCATCGTCTGCACCGTCACGGGATCCACCCACGCCGGGATGATCGCGGGTTTTGCCGGCCAGGATAAACCCCGCCGCGTCATCGGCATCGATGCCTCGGCGACCCTGCAGAAAACCCGCGCCCAGGTGGAGCGCATTGCCCGGAACACCGCCGAGCTGATCGGCCTGGGGCGGGAGCTCCGCGAGGACGAAATCAACGTCATGGAGGGCTGGGCCGGTGACCTCTACGGAATCCCCGTCGATTCCACCCTGGAGGCCATCCGCCTCGGCGCCTCGCTCGAAGCCATGATCACGGACCCCGTCTACGAGGGGAAGTCCCTCGCCGGGCTGATCGACCTCGTCAAGAGCCGGGAGATTCCGGCCAGCAGCAATGTCCTGTACGCCCACCTGGGCGGCCAGATCGCCCTCAACGCGTACAGCGGACTCTTCCGTTCCTGACGGCTGTTGCGCTTTGCGTCGTTCTGAGGCCTGAGAACGACGCCAAGTGATACGCATCGGGTGTGGCGGCGGCACCTCGGCGGGGGCGGACGCCGTCGTCGTCAGGCTGCCCGCAAAGAGCTTGAAAAAAACTTTCGAGCGGGGCGTAACCTTTTGCGTGCCTCCAGCGATTACTCCTTTGTAAGCGCCGCCGGAGCTTGGACCCCCCACCAGGTGTCCGGCTGGCCTTCCACTGTAAGTGCGGCCGGCGTCCGCCCCCATCGGGCGCCGGCTAGCCTTCCACCGAACGCGCGGGCTGTTGACTGCCCCCATCAGGCTTCAGCCGCCTTCAAACAACCAAAGGATGTACGTTTCTCATGAAGAGTGTTAGCAAGACCACCAAGATTGCTGTCGGCGCCGCGATTCTCGCTATCGGAGGATTCTCCGGCGTTGGCTTGGCCAACGCAGCCCAGGTTTCGAACACCCAGCAGGCTGAAGTGACCCCCGCTACGCCCGCCGTCCCGGCATCCCCCGAGGTCCCGGAGACTCCTGAACTTCCCGCCGCGCCGGCCGTCCCCGCTGTCCCCGCTGTTCCGGCTTCCCCGTCCGTTGACGGCTCCGCCAAGGGTGACGCCAGCGTCGAGGATGCCGAAGGCTCCGCAGAGGGCACCGTGTCCGCTGACAAGGACGGCGCCTCCGTCGAGGGTGCAGCCAACGCGCAGGGAGCTGCCCAGGCCAAGGCTCACGCCGGTGTAACCGTTGCTGTGCCGGCCGTACCGGGCGCCAAGGGTGTGCCGGCTGTTCCGGCCGTCCCGACCCTGCCGTCGGACGAGCTGCCTGAGCTCAACAAGTAGGCACTAACGCCTCTTTGGAGGCACCGGGGGTGCGGCCGCTAGACTTGCCGGGGCCGCACCCCCAGCAGTAACCGGAAGGACAGCCTCTTGGCAGAACAGCTAAGCGATGACGAATTGTCAGCAGCCTTAGCTGGCGAGCCATCAGGATTTAGCGCTGTCTACACGGTCATTTCACCCGCGGTGCTCGGCTACTTCCGGGCCCGCGGCGTGGACGATGCCGAGGCGCTGACCCAGGACGTCTTCGTCGATGTCCTGCCGAAACTGGCCAAGGTCACCGGCGGTCACAGCGGCCTGCGGACCTTCATTTTCTCCATCGCACACGCCAGGCTGGTAGACCACCACCGGCGGGCAGAACGCACGCCCCACCTGGCGGAATACGATCCCCGGGACGACACCCGCTACGCCGCTTCCGCCGAGGAAGAGGCCCTGGGGTCCTTGGGTGGCATTACGGATTTCCTCGCCCAACTCAACGACGAGCAACGGGAAGTCCTGGTCCTGCGGATCGTCGCGGACCTCTCCATCGAACAGGTGGCCGGCATCATGGACAAGACTCCGGGGGCCATCAAGCAGCTTCAACGACGCGGGCTCAGCGCCCTGCGCGAACTCGTCACGGAAAAGGACCACGCAGCATCATGACCGGAACACGCGAACCCCAGCAGGATGGCAGCATCCAGGCGATGCTCCGCGATTCCGGACTCGAATCATCCACCGAGCTCCGCGGCTCTCTGGAGGAGCTCCGCGCCCTGGTGCCGGACCGGGCCCCCGCGCCCCGCGCCGACCTCGCCGCGCTGCTGACCGCCGGCGCCCCCGCTGCCGCGACAGTCCCGACGGCCGCGACAACGGCGTTGCCCCTTGTCGCGACCGCGCCCGATCACACTGAGGAAGCCCTGCCGGCCGGGGTCTCGAGCCTCGCCGAGCGCCGCGGACGGAAGCGCAGGCTGGCAATCGTCGGGGGCGCAGTTGTGGGCGCCATGACCCTCGGCGCGGGCGCAGTCGCGGCCTCCAGTGAGGACTTCCGCGACAGTGTCAACCACACTGTGGGCGTCATCTTCCAGCCATCCGGCGAGACGCCCGACGTGGCGCCGAAGCCTGCCAAGCCGTCACCGACGGACATTCCGGCAACTCCCGCGCCCTCGAATGCGGCGGGCGCCACCGCGCAGCCGACGGCAGGTAACGTTCCGGAAAGTCCCGGATCCGCGACTCCCGGTCCCCGGACGCCCGCTGCCACTCCGCCCGCTATTGGCCGCGGCGGAATCCTTCCGACACCGCCCCACCGTCCGGTCACGCCCGGGGTGCCAGGTCTTCCCGGCCGGGGCGGGGACCGGGTCCTTCCCGCGAATCCGCTGCCGGAGCCGACCCTTCCGGTCGAGCTGCCCACGCTCCCAGCTCGCTAGCCCGTCCGGTTCGCCGGTAACGTGCGAATTCGCGGGTTACGGCGACCCCGCACGTAACCCGCGAATTCGGGAGCCGGTCAACCCGGACACGCCCGCGGCAGTCCGGGAGCGTCGCCGGGGGAGCTAGGCCAGCACCTGCCGCTTGGAGGAAATGACGCCGGTGTCGAACCCTGCCAGGTGCAGGCCGCCGTGGAAACGGGCATGCTCAATCTTCACGCAGCGGTCCATCACGACGTCGAGTCCGGCGGCTTCGGCTTCTTTCGCGACATCCTCGTGCCACGAGCCCAGCTGCAGCCACAGCGTCCCGGCACCGGCCGCGATGGCTTCGTCCAGGACCCCCGGAAGGTCGTCGTGCTTGCGGAAGACGTCTACGATGTCCGGGCTTTCCGGCAGGTCCGCGAGGGAGGCATACGTCGGCTCGCCCAGAATCTCCTTCACCACCGGGTTCACAAAATAGACCTTGTAGCGCGTGGAGGACTGCAGGTAGGTCGCCACGAAGTAGCTCGCCCGGGAGGGTTTATCCGAGGCGCCCACAATCGCGATCGATTTAGCCTGCCGCAACAGGGCCAGCCGCTCCGGCGCGGACGGGCCGGTCCAGGTCCGGGTTTCCTCGGTGCTCATACGTTTGCTCCGATCGTGCAGGTGTCCGCCGGCAGGTCGGCCGGGGCGGATTTTTCAGACTCATTCGGCGCTTCCGACGCGGCGTCCAAAGCCTGGTCGAGGTCCCAGAGGATGTCCTCGATGTCTTCCAGCCCGATCGAAATGCGGACGAGGTCTTCGGGGACACCTGCGGATTCGAGCTGTTCCGGGGTGAGCTGCTGGTGGGTCGTGGAACCGGGGTGGATCACCAGGGTCCGCGAGTCGCCAACGTTGGCCAGATGCGAGGCCAGCTGCAGGGACTCGATGAACTTTTGTCCCGCGGCACGGCCACCCTTCACGCCGAAGGAGAACACGGAGCCGGGTCCCAACGGCAGGTACTTCCGGGCCCGCTCGAAGTGCGGGTGCGAGGGCAGGCCGGAGAAGTTCACGTAGGCCACCCGCTCATCCGCTTCAAGCCACTCCGCCACAGCCTGGGCGTTCCTGAGGTGCTCGTCCAGGCGCTGCGGGAGGGTTTCCACGCCCTGCAGGAGCTGGAACGCGGAGGTCGGGGAGAGGGCGGGGCCGATGTCGCGCAGCTGCTCGCAGCGGAGCTTGGTCAGGAAACCGTACTCGCCGAAGTTCCCCCACCAGGAGACGTTGCCGTAGGAGGCCACCGGTTCGGTCATTGTGGGGAACTTGCCGTTACCCCAGTTGAAACGGCCGCTTTCGACGATCACCCCGCCCAGCGTGGTGCCGTGCCCGCCGAGGAACTTGGTGGCGGAGTGAATCACAATGTCCGCCCCGTGCTCAATGGGCCGCACGAGGTACGGGGTGCTCAACGTGGCGTCGACGACGAGGGGGATGCCGGCGTCGCGCGCCACCTGTGCCAGCCCCTCCAGGTCCTGGACTTCCGACGACGGGTTTGCCACCACTTCGACGAAGATCGCTTTGGTGTTCTCCCGGACCGCGGCGGCGTAGTCCGCCGGGTCGGTGCCGGGGACGAAAGTGGTGTCCACGCCGAAGCGCCGCAGGGTGACGTCGAGCTGGGTCACCGTGCCGCCGTAGAGCTGGGAGGCGGCCACGATGTGATCCCCGGACTGCGTCAGGGCGGCGAATGTGATGAATTCCGCGGCCATGCCCGAGGACGTCGCCACCGCGCCGATGCCACCCTCCAGGGAGGCGATGCGTTCCTCGAACGCGGCCACCGTGGGGTTGCCGATCCGGGAGTAGATGTTGCCGTACTTCTGCAGCGCGAAGAGGTTGGCGGCGTCCTGGGTGTCCTTGAACACGAAGGAGGTGGTCTGGTAGATGGGCACGGCCCGGGCGCCGTGCTCGGCGTCGGGCGTGCCGCCGGCGTGCAGGGCGCGGGTGCGGAAACCGAACGTGCGGTCCGCCATTACGCGTTCACCAGCCCGGCGGTTGAACCGGCCGGGGTGCCGGACAGGTCGAGTTCGGTGCCGTTCTTGCGGGCGAGGTCCGCTTCGAGTTCGCGGACGATCGGCAGGATGTCCCGGCCGAACGCGGCCACCTCCTCCTGGAAGTGCAGGTAGCCGGTGAGGAACAGGTTCACGCCGATCTTCTTGTACTCCACGATCCGCTCGGCGATCTGCTCCGGCGTGCCGATCAGCTGGGTCTTGAAGCCGTCGTTGTACTGGACCAGGTCCTCGAAGCTCGAATCGGCCCACATGCCTTTGCCGTCCTTCGTGGACGCGCCGGCTTCCTGGACGGCCGCGCGGAAACCCTCGACGGCGGGCTTGTGCGCCTTCGCGACGATCTCGCGGAGGGTGTCCCGGGCTTCCTTTTCGGTATCGCGGGCAATGACGAAGCCGTTGAGGCCGAAACGCGGGCTGGGGAGGTGGGAGGAATTCAGGGCGGGCAAGGCGCCGCTGGTTCCGCGCCCGGTCTCACCAGAAGCGGCGACGACGCCGGCGATGTTCTCCTTGAAGCCTTCCAGGTCCTTGCCGTTGGAGAAGTACCAGTCCGCCACGCGCCCGGCCGTGGCCTGCGCGGCGGTGGAGTTCCCGCCGAAGAAGATCTCCGGGTGCGCCCGGCCCGGCACGTCCACCGGAGCCGGGTTCAGGGTGAAGTTGTTGATGTTGTAATACTTGCCGGACTGGCTGTACTCCTGCTCGGTCCAGAGCCCGCGGAGGACCTTGATGAACTCCTCGGTGCGGACGTAGCGTTCATCATGCTCCAGCCATTCAAGGCCGAAGTTGGTGAACTCGTCCTTCAGCCAGCCGGAGACGATGTTCACGGCGGCGCGGCCGTTGGAGATGTGGTCCGCGGTGATGATGTACTTCGCCAGCACGCCGGGGTGCCACATGCCCGGGTGGACGGCGGAAATCACTTTGAGCCGCTCGGTGGCGGCCAGCAGGGCGAGGCTGAAGGAGGTGGCCTCGTGCTGCTTGTCCGCGCCGTAGGAAGCGGCGTAGCGGGTCTGGGTGAGGGCGTATTCGAAGCCGGAGTTCTCCGCGATCCGGGCCAGTTTCTTGTTGTACTCGAAGTCCCAGCCGGTGCGCTGTTCGATGGTGGAAACCACCAGGCCGCCGGAGACATTCGGAACCCAGTACGCGAACTTGAGCGGTTCGGAAAGACGGGCGACGTTGCTGATGTCAGTCATGAGAGTTCCTTACTTCTGGGTGTAACGGGACCGCAGGACATCCTGGATGTCCGCGATGGATGGTTCGTTCTGGAGCGAGGTGGTGTCCCCGAGGGTGGTTCCTTCGAACAGCTGGGTCAGCAGCCGGCGCATGATCTTGCCGCTGCGCGTTTTCGGCACATCGGGAACGACGACGACGGCCCGCGGCTTCGCGATCGGCCCGATCGCCTTCGCCACGTGAGCCTTCAATTCGGACGCGATGTCCTCGGTAGCCGCCGAACCTTTCAGGACGACGAACGCGACGATGGCGTGGCCGGTCTTCGGGTCAGCGACCGGGCACACGCCGGCCTCCACCACGTCCGGGTGCGCGACGAGGGCCGATTCGATCTCGATCGTGGAGAGCAGGTGCCCGGAGACGTTGAGAGTGTCGTCCACCCGCCCGAGGATCCAGATGTCGCCGTCGTCGTCGTACTTGGCGCCGTCACCGGCGAGGAACCAGCCCTGGGCGGCGTACTTGCGCCAGTACGAGTCAAAGTACCGCTGCGGGTTGCCCCATACGGTGCGGGCGATTGCGGGGCCGGGGGCGTCCACCACGATGAAGCCCTGGACGCCCGGCGGCACGGTGGTGCCGGCGTCGTCCACGATCCGCGTGCCGACGCCGGGCAGGGGCCGGGCCGCGCAGCCGGGCTTGAACTCCGTGTCCGTCGGGGCGGGGGAGAGGACGGTGGCGCCGGTTTCGGACTGCCACCAGGTGTCCACCACAGGGGCGGTGCCGGCCCCGACGTTTTCCCGGAGCCAGCGCCACGCCTCGGGGTTGACGGCCTCGCCGACCGTGCCGAGCAGCCGGATGGAGGAGAGGTCGTAACTCGCCGGGACGCCGTCCGGGAACCAACCCATCAGCGACCGCACCAGGGTGGGCGCGGTGTAGTACTGCGTCACGCCGTAGCGTTCGATGATTTCGAAGTGCCGGCCCGGGTGCGGGGTGTTGGGGGTGCCCTCGAAGATCACCTGGGTGGCGCCGTTGGACAGCGGGCCGTACAGCTCGTAGGTGTGGGCCGTGACCCAGGCGAGGTCCGCCGTGCACCAGTGGACGTCCTGGTCCCGGAGCGCCGGGTCGGGGTTGCTGAAGAGGTGCTCGAAGCTCCAGGACGCCTGCGTCAGGTAGCCGCCCGAGGTGTGGACCAGGCCCTTGGGCTTGCCGGTGGTCCCCGAGGTGTACATGATGAACAGCGGCGTCTCGGCGTCAAACGGCTCAGGTTTGTGGACGTCCGGGGCCCGCCCGACGGCGTCATGCCACCACACGTCGCGGCCCGCGGTCATCGGGACGGTGTCGAGCAGGTCCGGCGCCGTGGTGCGGTTGACCACCAGGACGTGCTCGATGGCGTTGTCCCCGGAGACGGCCGCATCCGCGTTGTCCTTGACGGGCACGGCGGCGCCGCGGCGGAACTGCCCGTCGGTGGTGACCAGCAGCTTGGCGCGGGTGTCCTCCACCCGGAACTTGAGCGCTTCCGCGGAGAAACCGCCGAAGACGAGCGAGTGGATGGCGCCGATGCGGGCCGCGGCCAGGGTGATGATTACCGTTTCCGGGATGACCGGCAGGTAGATGACTACCCGGTCGCCCTTGCCGATCCCGAGGTCCAGCAGGGCGTTGGCGGCTTTGGAGACCTCGCGCTGCAAGCCGGCGTACGTGATGGTGCGCCGGTCGCCGGGTTCGCCCTCGAAGTACAGGGCCACCCGGTCCCCGCGTCCCGCCGCTACATGGCGGTCGACGCAGTTGTACGCGACGTTGAGCTTGCCGCCTTCGAACCAGGTGATGTCCGGTCCAATGCCGGCGTCGACGTCGGCCGGGACGCGGCGGTGGGTGGTGTGCCACGGTTTGTCCTGCCCAGGCGCGTCCTCCCAGTCGAGCCGGAGTGCGGCCGCCTCCCAGAAGGTGAGCCGCTCCTCTTCGGTGACAGGGGCAGCAGCACTGCCGGGGGCCGTCTGGGGCGCGGGCGAGGAAAGGACAGTTGTCATGGGGATACTCCATCGGTCCTGGCGGTAGCACCCTGCGGTCAGGGTTGCTGCGGCTTCATCGATCCAGGTCTCTTGGCCGCTCGGGATGGTCCTTCCCAACTAAAACGGATCGCGGGCATTTCCTCAAATTCCGGGGATTTGTCGCGTAATATTCGGCGGTCAGTAATTCAGCGGCGACGTGTCAGTCAATTGTTCGGCGTGCAGTGACGCGCGGTCCCGCCGGCGCTGGCCGGGACCAGACGCCGCGGCGGATAGGCTGTGCACATGGCCCACGTCAACGATCCGGCAGTCCTCGAAAAACTCATGCGCACCAAGGGGCGGTGGGCCATCGTCGGCCTGTCCACGAATCAATGGCGTGCCGCCTATGACACGTCCCTGTTCATCCGCGACCGGCTCGGGATGGAGATCATCCCGGTCAATCTCCCCGCCGATCCCGTGCACGGGGAAACCGGCTACGCAGCCCTGGCCGACATCCCCGCGGAGAAGCAGCCGATCGACGTCGTCGACTGCTTTGTGAATTCGCACAAGGTGGGGGCCGTGGTGGACCAGGCGATCGCCGTCGGCGCGAAGGCTGTCTGGATGCAACTGGGCGTCATCGATGAAGCGGCGGCGGCCCGGGCGAAAGCCGCTGGTCTCGACGTCATCATGAACGCATGCCCGGCGCAGGACGCCCGGCGCTTCGGCCTCTGACCGCACGTCTGCGGAGCCGGGAGGTCCACGCACCATGTCCGCCCCGGCCAGTAGGCTCGGATCATGGATGTAACTGCGCTCCGGGGAATCTGCCTCGGCTTTCCCGGCGCTTTCGAGGACTTCCCGTTCGGACCGGAGACGTCCGTCTTTAAGGTGCGGGCCGCGGTGGCCGGCGGCGCCGGCCACGCAGCCAAGATGTTTGCGCTGTCCGCGATGGATCCGGATGATTTCGCGGTCAGCCTGAAGTGCGAACCGGCCCTGGCCGAACAGCTGCGCGCCGCCCATCCGGAAATCACCGGAGCCTGGCATATGAATAAGACACACTGGAACGGGGTCCGGCTGGACGGTTCGCTGCCGGATGACATGATCCGGGACATGGTGGAGGACTCCTATGATCTGGTGGTGGCCACGCTGAGCCGGAAGCAACGCGAGCAGCTGGGCTGGGCGGGGCTCGCCCGGGGTGGAGGCGCATGAGCGGTAACCCTGGCGCCGGCCGCGTCGCCCGGGGCGCGCTGAACTATCCGGGGATTGGCTTCACCGAGCACGGCCAGGCTCCGGCGGGATTTCCCTGCCTCGTGTCCCGGACGCACCTCGGCGCCGGGCCGGAGGCTTATCGGCGGGTGGCGGAGGGAATCCTTGCCTGGGAGCTACAGAAGCGGTCCGGGCTGCGTGTCCGCACCGACTCCGACGTCGTGGTTCCCGGAGCGCGGGTGGTGAGCGGATTCGGCGTCGGGCCCTTCCGGATCAATGCGCCCTGCGAGGTGGTGTGGGTGCGCCGGCCCGCGCCCGGCGGCGGCCCGGACAGCGCCGGGTTCGGCTACGGAACGCTCCCTGGTCATCCGGAGCGCGGCGAAGAGGCGTTCGAAGTGGAGATCGACGCCGAGGGACGGGTTTTCCTGACGATCACCGCCTTCAGCAGGCACTCCAACTGGTTCTACACAGCCGGCGGCTTCGTGGCCCGGGCGGCGCAGCGGCACATCACTTCCCGATACATTGAAGGGGCACGTCAACTCGCCGCAGGTGAAAGCTGATCAGGAGAACGTACATGCTGGAACAGAAATCCCTTGACCAACTGTGGAACTTCGATGACCCCGCCGGCTCCGAAGCACGATTCCGGGCGGCAGCTGGTGATGAAAGCTACGACGCCGACGAACAGGCCGAGCTCGCCACCCAGCTGGGGAGGGCCATCGGGCTGCAGGGCCGCTACGACGAAGCCGATGCCCTGCTGGATTCGATCGATGCCGACGAGCCCACCGTGGCAGTCCGGGTGCTCCTGGAACGTGGACGCCTGCTAAACACCAGCGGCCACGCCGAAATGGCCGTGCCGCTCTTCGAACAGGCCGCCGAACTCGCGGACCATCTCAGCGAGGAATTCCTTGCCGTTGATGCGCTGCATATGCTCGCCATCGCGGACGCTGCCCACGCCGAAACCTGGACCCGCAGCGCCCTGGAGTATGCCTCCACGGTGCACGATCCGCGGACCAAACGCTGGATGGTCTCGCTGCACAACAACCTCGGCTGGACGTTGCACGAGGCCGGGCGTTTCACCGAGGCATTGGTGGAATTCCAACTGGCGGAGCAATGGGCTGAACGCGTCGGCACGCCACAGCAGCTGGTGCGGGCCCAGGAGGCGATCGCAGAGTGTGAGCACTCCCTCGCCGCCGTGTCCGGGAAGCCTGCCGCGCCGGCCGTTTCGCCGGCGGTCGCTGCGCCAAGTGAAACAATGGACTGACCGACCGCACACAACGAAAGGCGTAGCCCCGTGATTTTCATTGTCGTCAAGTTCAAAGTAAAGCCGGACTGGTCCGATAGGTGGCTGGGCCTCGTGGAGGACTTCACCCGGGCCACGCGCCAGGAACCCGGCAATCTCTGGTTCGACTGGTCGCGGAGCGTGGAGGACCCCAACGAGTTCGTCCTGGTCGAGGCCTTCCAGGACGACGCCGCCGGGGACCACGTCAACAGCGCACACTTCAAACAGGCCATGGCGGACATGCCGCAGGCCCTGGAGGAGACGCCCCGGATCATCAGCCGCCAGTTCGACGGCGAAGGCTGGGACCGGATGGGCGAACTCACCATCTGACCGGCGTCGGTTGCGTACGCTGAGGGCATGTGGATTGGCTGGATCGAATTTGATGTCCTCCTCGGCGATGTTCACAGCCTGAAGGAGAAGCGCTCTGTGGTGCGCCCGGTGCTGGCCGAGCTCAAGCGCCGCTTCGACGTCTCCGTGACAGAGGCCGGCCTGCACGACCAGTACCGGCGCACTGTGATCGGCGTCGGTCTCGTCGCGGCGGACCGGTCGCATCTGATCGAGGTGCTTGCCGCCGTCGAACGCTTTGTCGCGGCGCGGCCGGAACTGGAACTGCTCAGCGCCCGTCAGCGCGAACTCCGCAGCGACGACTAAAAGCAACGCGGAGCCACTTACCGCCCATCCCGAGGGGATTTATGGGCGGCAAGTGACCCCGCGTTGTCTGGGGGTGAGGACTAGCCGAAGTACTTCGGCAGGGTGGCCTCGTGGGCTTCGCGGAGCGCGTCCAGGTTCATGGTCTCGACGCCGTTGATCTCCAGCGTTCCGCCCTCGGCGTCCACCACGCCAATCCGGAGGTGCGCGAAGCCGCGGGCGGTGCACATGTCCTTGAAACGGATCTCCTCGGAACGGGGCACAGCCACGATGGCCCGGCCCTGCGTCTCGGAGAACAGCGCCGTGAACAGGTCCACGCCGTCGCGGTCCAGGACGTCCTGGAGCGCGATCCGGGCACCCACTCCGTAACGCAGCGAGGACTCCACGAGGGCTGCCGCGAGGCCGCCTTCGGAGAGGTCGTGCGCGGAGTCCACCATGCCGTCGCGTGAGGCGTTGATCAGGATCTCGCCCAGCTCGCGTTCGGCGGCGAGGTCAACCTTGGGCGGCAGGCCGCCAAGATGTCCGCGCATGTTGGACCATTCCGAGCCGTCCAGTTCCGCCGCGGTGGTGCCGAGCAGGTAGATGGCCTGGCCGTCTTCCTTCCAGCCCGACGGCGTGCGGCGCGCGACGTCGTCGAACTTGCCGAGCACGGCCACCACGGGGGAGGGGTGGATGGGGGTGGTGCCGGTCTGGTTGTACAGCGAGACGTTGCCGCCGGTGACCGGGATGCCCAGCACCATGCAGGCGTCGGACAGTCCGCGGATGGCTTCGGCCAGCTGCCACATCACGTCGGGGTCCTCGGGGGAGCCGAAGTTCAGGCAGTCGCTGACGGCCATCGGCACGGCGCCGGAGGTGGCGACGTTGCGGTACGCCTCGGCCAGGGCCAGCTGCGCGCCGTGGTACGGATCGAGGTAGGTGTAGCGGCCGTTGGCGTCGGTGGCCAGGGCCACGCCC
Organism: Arthrobacter sp. 001422645; assembly: GCF_059816125.1. Taxonomy (NCBI): domain Bacteria; kingdom Bacillati; phylum Actinomycetota; class Actinomycetes; order Micrococcales; family Micrococcaceae; genus Arthrobacter; species Arthrobacter sp. 001422645. Next base: position 31,821 of record NZ_JCBANT010000023.1, read on the forward strand.
AGGCCGGTTTCCTCGTCCACCCGGACCACGCCGGCGTCGTCCGGGAACGCCATGGCGGTGTTGCCGCCGACGTAGCGGTCGTACTGGTTGGTGATCCAGGACTTGCTGCACATGTTCGGTGAGGCGACGAGTTCGGTGATGGCGGCGGCCAGCTCGGCGGGGGCAGAGGGGCGGCCGGCGTCCTGCACGGACCCGGTGAAGACATCGGCCTGCACGGCGTCCTGCCACTCGGGGCGCGCGTACGGGCGGTCGTAGACCGGACCGTCGTGGGCCACGGTGCGCGGGTCGACGTCGACGATGACTTCGCCTTCCCACGTGATGATGAGGCGGCCGGTATCGGTCACCTCGCCCAGCCAGGAGTACTCCACGGCCCACTTGTCCATCACAGCTTCGAACGCGGCAATGTTCTCCGGGGTGACGACGGCCATCATGCGTTCCTGCGACTCGGACATCAGGATTTCGCCCGGGGTCAGGGTGGGGTCGCGGAGCAGGACGGAGGTCAGCTCGACTTCCATGCCGCCGTCGCCGTTGGAGGCAAGCTCCGACGTGGCGCAGGAGATGCCTGCGGCGCCGAGGTCCTGGATGCCCTCAACCAGGGAACCCTTGAACAGCTCAAGGCAGCATTCGATCAGGACCTTCTCGGCGAAGGGGTCACCCACCTGGACGGCCGGGCGCTTGGACGGCTTGGTGTCGTCGAAGGACTCGGAGGCCAGGACGGAGGCGCCGCCGATGCCGTCGCCGCCGGTGCGGGCGCCGAACAGCACCACCTTGTTGCCCTTGCCGGAGGCGTTGGCCAGCCGGATGTCCTCGTGCCGCATGACACCGACGGCCAGGGCGTTGACCAGCGGGTTGCCCTGGTACACCGAGTCGAAGACCATTTCGCCGCCGATGTTCGGCAGGCCCAGGGAGTTGCCGTAGCCGCCGATGCCGGCCACGGCGCCGTGCATAACGCGGGCAGTGTCCGGGTGGTCGATGGCGCCGAAGCGCAGCGGATCCATCACAGCCACCGGGCGGGCGCCCATGGAGATGATGTCGCGGACAATGCCGCCGATGCCGGTCGCCGCACCCTGGTAGGGCTCCACGAACGACGGCGAGTTGTGGGACTCGATCTTGAAGGTCACGGCCCAGCCGTCGCCCAGGTTGGTGACGCCGGCGTTTTCGCCGATGCCCACCAGCATGTCCTTCTTCATCTCGTCGGTGACCTTGTCGCCGAACTGGCGCAGGTGGTTCTTCGAGGATTTGTAGGAGCAGTGCTCGCTCCACATCACGGAGTACATGGCGAGCTCGGCGCCGGTGGGGCGCCGGCCCAGGACCTTGACCACCTCGTCGAACTCGTTCTGCTTCAGGCCCAGTTCGGCCCAGGGGAGTTCGACGTCCGGGGTCCTCGCCGCGTTCTCGACGGTGTCGATGTTGAACTTCTTGGTCTCGGTGGCGGTGCCGGCCGTCCGGCCCGCTGACGTCTCCGTCATTTGTTGTCTCCCACGATCTTGTTCAGGACAGAGGTGAAGAAGCCGAGGCCCTCGGTGCCGGAGCCGTCTTCCGGGCCGAAACCTGCCTCGACGGCGTGCTCCGGGTGCGGCATAAGGCCCACCACGTTGCCGGCGGCGTTGGCGATGCCGGCGATGTCGCGGCGGGAGCCGTTCGGGTTCCAGCCGACGTAGCGGAACACCACGCGGCCCTCCGCCTCCAGGGCGTCCAGGGTCTTCTCGTCCGCGATGTACTGGCCGTCCTGGTTCTTCAACGGCACCGTGATTTCCTGGCCGACGGCGTAGTCCCCGGTCCAAGCGGTGGTGTTGTTCTCCACCCGCAGGACCTGGTCGCGGCACATGAACTTCAAGTGGTCATTCTTGATCATGGAGCCCGGCAGCAGGTGCGACTCGGTGAGGATCTGGAAGCCGTTGCAGATGCCCAGCACGGGCAGCCTGGCGTCCGAGTTGGCGGCGTCGATGATCTTGGACATCAGCGGTGCGAACCGGGAGATGGCGCCGGCACGGAGGTAGTCGCCATAGGAGAAACCGCCGGGAATGACGACGGCGTCGACGTCACCGAGCGTGGTGTCCGCGTGCCAGAGGGCCACGGGCGTGGCGCCGGCGAGGCGCACGGCGCGGACGGCGTCGCGGTCGTCCAGGGTGCCGGGGAAAGTGACAACGCCGATCTTGGCGCCAGCGAGTTGCGGGTGCGCGGCAACGGCGACGGCCTCGCCGATCAGGGGGAGTTCAGTCATGTCAGGCCTCGACGACCTCGACGTTGACGACGTCCTCGATGACCGGATTGGACAGGAGGGTCTCCGCGGCGTTCCGGGCCTGGGCCAGGATCTCCTCGGTCACCTCGCCGTCAACTGTGAGTTCAAAGCGCTTGCCCTGGCGGACGGCGCTAAACGCGGTGAAGCCCAACCGGGGGAGCGCACCCACGATGGCCTTCCCCTGCGGGTCGAGAATCTCGGGCTTGGGCATGACGTCGACAACGATCCGGGGCATCCGGCAACTCCTGTGCGTGAGCATTGGGTAAGGGCGCAGCGGAGTGGTGCCGTCTCACGCCGGTCCGCTGTGTGGTGAGGGCTACAGCGTGAAAGGGCGCTCCGCGAGCTTGCATGCCCATTCTACCGGCCGCGGCGCGTCCGGCCGCATCCGGCCGGGAGTATGAACGCTGCCCGCCCGCCTCCGGGGCCGTCGGGCCGGCAGCGCGCCCCGCCGAACAGCCCCCACACACGGGGTGGCCTGCGACGACGCTATGGTCACCCCGGAGCCCCGTCAGTAGCATGTGCTTATGGCTGAGAAATCGAAATCCGTGCTTTTGCCCGTTGTTGCCGCTGCCGTTTTCGCGGGCCTCGGGCGGATGGTCCTGCAGAAGATCAAAGCGGACCGTAAGGCCCGGGAAAGCAACGTGGCCGGTCCGCTCGATGAGAAGACCCGTGCCTGGATCAGCGAAGTTGTCAGGACGCCCCGCCGGTAACGCCCCGCCGGTAGTCGACTCGCGGGCAATCGACCGGGCGCGGCTTTTTCTCCCGCGTGCGGCCGGGCGGCCTTTCTCCCGCGTGCGGCGGCGCGCCGCCGGGCCGCCTGCGCCCATCCGACGCTCCCGGTTCCCCGGTTCCTGTCGAAGTGTGTGACAAATTTTGATTTCCCCATTGTGGCCTATGTCATATCTGGCTCTCAGTCTGTACTGTATGAATCGGCTGGTATCCGTCGGGGCCGTGAGAGTCTCAGCTCCTTTCTGTCCTGCCAGTCCTTTGACCCGGCAGCAACGTCGGGACCGTTCCTTATGAAAGGTTCAACCACACGTGAAATCACCAGGAAAGAGCTTCCTTCGAAGCGGGGGACTCCGGAGGGCCGTGGCACTGACCCTGGGCTTGCCGGTTCTCTTGTCAACAGCCGCGATCGTACCCGCCACCGCGGCACCGTCGCAGGGATCCACCGTGGCGGGGATTGCCCAGAAGAATCTGGATCCAAACAGCTACAAGGACGGCCGCTACATCGTTGTCCTGGCTGACAAGCCGGCGGCCACGTATGACGGCGGGAATCCCGGATTCGCGGCCACCAAGCCGAAATCGGGCAAGAAGCTCGACACCAACAAGACCGAGGTAAAGCGGTACGAGGCGTACCTCGAAAAGAAACAGGCCGACGTCGCAGGCCAGCAGAACGTCCAGATCAAGCGGCAGTTCACGGCAGCCGTCAACGGCTTCAGCGCCAGCCTGACGGCGGATCAGGCCATCAAGCTCGCCAAGGACCCCGGCGTGCTCATCGTTGCCCCGGACACGGAAAACGCGCCCGACTACTCCAGCACCGACTTCCTGAAGCTCAGCGGCCCCAACGGCACCTGGAACACGAAGTTCGGCGGCCAGAAGAACGCGGGCAAGGGCGTCGTCGTCGGTGTTATCGACACCGGCTACACCCCGTCCAGCGCCTTCTTCGCCGGCGAAGAAGTTAAGCCCCTGGTCGGTGATCCCGTTGTCGGTGTTCCCTACCGCACCGACGACGGCAAGATTGCGATGCTCAAGTCTGACGGCGACACGTTCATCGGGGAATGCCAGAAAGGCGAAGGCACGGGCGCGGACTTCGACGGCTCTGCCTGCAACTCCAAGGTCCTCTCGGCGCACTACTTCGCCGAGGACTTCCTCAAGTACGTTCCGGCGGACAAGCGTTCCCCGATCGAGAAGATCTCCCCGGTCGACGTCGCCAGCCACGGAACGCACACGGGCAGCACCGCAGTGGGCAACGCCAACGTCGAGACGTTCGTTGACGGCCGCAGCTTCGGCCTCACGAGCGGGATCGCCCCGGCGGCCAAGCTCTCCGTCTACAAGGTCTGCTGGGAAGATACCGACCCCAACACCGGCGGTTGCTACAGCTCCTCGTCGGTTGCCGCAATCGACCAGGCCATCGTCGACGGCGTCGATGTCTTGAACTACTCGATCTCCGGGTCCACGTCCACCACCACGGACCCGGTCTCCATGGCGTTCCTGTCAGCGGCCTCGGCCGGAATCTTCGTGGCAGCCTCGGCTGGCAACTCCGGTCCGACGGCCAGCACCGTCAACCACGGCGCGCCGTGGGTCACCACGGTCGCTGCCAGCAGCTTCTCCCAAGAGCTCCAGGGCACCGTCGAATTCTCCGACGGCAGCAAGTTCCGCGGAGCAAGCATCATGAACCGCGAGGTCAAGGGTGCCGGCGTCGTGCTGGCTGCCAACGCGGCGGCGACTGCAGGCGATGCGAATGCTGCCCTGTGTGGTCCGGACACACTGGACCCCGCCAAGGTCGCCGGCAAGGTGGTCGTGTGTGACCGCGGCGTCTTTGACCGCGTCGCCAAGAGCGCCGAAGTCAAGCGCGGCGGCGGCGTCGGCATGATCCTGGTGAATCTCAGCAACTCCTCGCTGGACACGGACAAGCACTCCATTCCCACCGTCCACGTGAACCCGCCGGCCACGGAGACCATCAAGGCCAAGGTCACGGCCAACCCGGCAATCACCGTTTCCCTGGTCAACAAGGACACCACCGGGCTTCCGCTTGAGGCCCAGCCGCAGATCGCAGGATTCTCTTCCCGCGGCCCGCTGCTGGCAACCGGATCCGACCTGCTGAAGCCCGACGTTGCCGCGCCCGGCGTGGCGGTCTTGGCCGGCGTATCGCCGATCGGGACCGGCGGGGACAACTTTGGCTTTATGTCGGGTACCTCCATGGCCGCCCCGCACGTAGCCGGCTTCGGTGCGCTGATTCTCGGCAAGAACGCGAACTGGTCCCCGGCGACGGTCAAGTCCGCGATGATGACCACCGCTGGTGACGTCAAGAACGCCGACGGCAGCAAGAACACCGATGTCCTCGCCACCGGCGCAGGGCAGGTCGACCCGGCCCGCGTGCTGGATCCGGGCCTGGTCTACGACGCCAATGGCGATGACTACCTGAAGTTCATCCAAGGTACCGGGGTCGATCTCGGCATGCCAGGCCTGGGCACCACCAAGGCACGCGACATGAACGTTCCCTCCTTCTCGCTGGGCAACCTGACCGGCAGGATCGAGGTCACCCGCACGCTGACGGCGCTGACCCCGGGCACCTACCGGGCCAAGACGGACGTCCCCGGTGTCAAGGTCACCGTGACCCCGTCGATCCTGACCTTCGGCACCGCCGGCGAGAAGAAGACCTTCAAGGTCTCCTTCGAAAACCAAAACGCAGCCCTGGGCAAGTTCGCCATGGGTTCGCTGACCTGGCAGGGTGCGAATAAGAACGTCACCTCTCCGATCGCGGTCCGCCCGCAGTCGGTGGTTACGGCCAAGGACGTTGCCTTCACTTCCGAGGGCGGCACCGGCTCCGGTGAGCTCAAGGTTGTCTCGGGCACCAACAACCCGATCAACATGACCCTGGACGGCCTGTCCAAGGCGGATTCCTCGGCCATTGAACTGGTTCCCGGTCCGGGCGTTCTTGGGGCCACCAATGCCTCGAACTACGCCAAGACCGTCCAGGTTCCGGCCGGCAGCCCGCTGGCCAAGCTCTCGGTCTACTCTGCGGACCCGAATGCCGACTTCGACATGTACGTGGTGAACCCGGCCAACCAGCTGATCCAGGTTGCGACGTCGTCCGCGAGTGAATCACTTTCAATTCCGAACCCGGCCCCGGGAACCTACCGGATCTTCGTGCACCTCTACGACAGCCCGAACGGCCAGGCCACCAAGGCAAGCGTGGATGCAGCAATCCTCGGCGCCAACGTCGGCAACGCGACGCTGACGCCCAACCCGCTGCGGCTCGCCAACGGCAAGTCCGGCGTCGTCACGATGAACTGGAAGAGCCTAGCGGTTGGCTCGTACATCGGCCGGGTGACCTTCGCCGGGGCCAGTGAGCCGACCTTCGTCAGCGTGCTGGTAACCACGTCCGGCACAGTCGTGGTTCCGCCGACGTCCGAGGACCAGGACAGCAACGACGGTCCCGGTAACAGCGGCGACGACGGTAAGAAGGACAAGAAGGAGAAGAAGGAAAAGGGCAAGAAGGTGAAGAAGGAGCAGGGCAAGATCCAGAACGAGGAGCTGGCCGGCCCGAACAACGCCATCTAGGCGCAGCACCCGACTCTCAAAGCAACAACAAAAGCAACGGTCGGCGGTTTCCACCGCCGGCCGTTGCTTTTAAGCCTGGGGCCAGTGCCGTCCGGGCTGAATCCTGTTCAGCAGTCTTGCGGCTGGCAGCTGTCGCCTGTCTGTTCGTCCTAGACCGCGCCGGTGGAACCTGCCACCCCGCCCAGCAGCGGTGCCATGGTGCGCCAGCGGGCGATCTCGCAACCGTCGGTGCGGCTGAACTGGCTGTTGACTTCCCGGCCATCAAACCAGCCGGTCACCACGGCCACCTGCGGACCTCCATACTGCTGGGTGCACAACTTGGGCGGGCCGGGCTGGGGGAAGAAGATGTCCTCCCCGTGCCGGCTGACCGCCTCCAGGGCGGCCGGCGAATCCGGCAGCGTGCACCCCTCGGCGAGGGCGCCGCCGCTGGCCGTCAGCCGGAACACGTATTCCGGGGCGCCGGGGGCCTCCGTCAGGCGGATGGTGAGATCGATGTCGTGGAGGCTGAGACTGTCTGTCATTGCGGTCCTTCCGTGCTGTCGGGAGCAGCGACCGGGCTGGACGCCGCCGCCTCGAGCCAGGGCGCGAGTTCCCGCAGCAGCCGCTGCCGCAGTTCCTGCGATTCGGCGGAAAAAGCGCGCTGGTGTTCGACGTACTCGGCTTTGCCGTCGGGCGTCTCGATCAGGATTGCGGGATAGCCCCACTCGTTCAAGTCGTAGGGGGAAGCCTGCATGTCCATGGCCCGGATGCGCCAGGAGAGTTCAAAGCAGTCCATCACCAGCTCGCTGGGGAGCAGCGGCGCGAGCTTGTAGGCCCACTTGTACAGGTCCATGTTGGCGTGCAGGCACCCCGGCTGTTCCATGGTCCGCTGGGTTTCCCGGCTCGGCTCCAGGCTGTTCAGCGGCACGGCGTCCGGAGTGTAGAACCGGAAGGCATCGAAGTGCGAGCAGCGGATCCTGTTCTCCTCGACCACCCGGTCAGTCCGTTCGGCGCCGAGCCGCAGCTGGAGGTACTCGTGCCGGAGCTCGAACTTGTCCTGCCGGTAGACCATGGCCCATTCGTGCAGCCCGAAGCAGCCGAACTGGGCGGGCCGCGCCGCCGTTCCGGCGAGGATGATCCCGGCAAACTGCAGGGCCTCCCGGCGGTCGCGCACGAACGTTTCGACGTCGACCGTGACGGCCGTGGTGCCGGCCGGCAACCCGACGGCGGCGAGTTCGCCGGCGTCGGGCATGCGGTAATGCTTCCAACCGGCGCGCTCCGCCGCGGCGGCACCGGAGAGCACGACGCCGGCACCGGGGTGCCAGCGCATCAGCTGGCCCGGTTTCTGGGTGTAGTACGTGAAGAGGAAGTCCTCGACGGGGTGCTTCTTGCCCGCCGACCGGCGCGCGAGGTACGGGTCCGCGTAGCGCCGGACACGCGCTTGATGATCGGCCTGGCGCGGCAGCCAGTCTTCCTGCAGGAGATGTTGCAGCTTAGACAGCTCCGCCGCTTGAGCCGAGGACAACCTTGGCCGCATTCCACTCAGCGATCTCGCAGCCGTTTGTCAGGCTGAAGTTCGACTCGACCGGGATGCCGTCCACGACGCCGGTTACCGTGGCCTGCTGCGGGCCGCCGTACTGCTGGGTGCAGGGCTGGTCCGTTGGGCGCGGGCCGGGACTGACCAGCGCCGTGTTGCGCTTCAGCGCGAGGCAGGCTGCGGCGGCGTCGGGGTGCTGGCTCTCGGCCGCAGGGACGCCATCCTGGCAGACGAGCGTGAAGTTCGTGGGTTTGCCGGTCTCGGACGGTTTGACCATGATTGCGAGTTCGGCGTTGCCCTCCCCGGGGCCCGAGGGCACGGCCGAAGCAGAAGGCGGGGGCGCCGGACTCTTAGTCTCAGTGTCCGGCGAGGGGGTGCCCGTCCCTTCGGTCTGACCGGGAGCCGGGGCCGACGACGAGGGGGCTCCGCCGCCACCCGGTGTGCAGGCGGCCAGTGTGGCTACCGCGATCAGAACGAGCGCCGCGTGGCTCAGTTGCTTGCGCATCAGCAGTCCTCCTGTGTTGTGCCCAGTCTACCGCCGGGGCGGCCCGTCGGCGCCGGTCTTCGTGGCCGCAATCAAGTCCATCATGGAAGCATGCAGTTGCTGGACTTGTTCACGCGTCAGGCCCAGCCGGTCCATCATGGTGCCGGGAACGGCGGTGGCCTGCTTCCGCAGCGCGGCGCCTTGCGGGGTCAGTCCAACGGCGAGGGTCCGTTCGTCGCCGGGCACCCGCTGGCGCGTGATGAACCCGCCCGCTTCCAGACGGCGCAGCAGGGGCGAAATTGTTGCCGGTTCCTGGGCGAGGGCGTCGCTGATGTCGCGGACGGACCGGGGGCTGGATTCCCAGAGGGACAGCATCACGAGGTACTGGGGGTGGGTTAGCCCGAGCCTGTCCAGTACCGGTTTGTATGCGCCGACGACACTGCGGGAGGCCACCGTGAGCGCGAAGCACAGTTGGTGTTCCAGCAGGAGGTCGTCCTGGGTTCCGTCGGTCACATCCGTCACGGGGTCCTCCGTCGATAGTTAGTGCACTAATCATTAGCGTACACTGATAGGAACGTCTCGTTCTCAGGAGTGGATAGTGATGGGCAAGGAAAGCACCGAAAACGCCTCGCAGAGGTTCATGCGTTCAATGGGCAAGCTCCGGATGATTTTCGGTCCGGCCAACCGCAGTTCCCTCGGGCACGAGATGACCGAGCAGAACCGGCAGCTGCTGGCCCAGCGCGAAGCCGAAACCCAGCAGTGGGAGACACTCCACCGCCCCGACGGCAGCACCTATGTTGTGCCGCGCAACCCCGAGGACAAGTCACTGCGCTGAGCGGCGCCCGGCCGCGATTCCGGCCGAGGGAGCCCATGCCTTTTCCCGGCGCCGGGCGTAAAATGAGGGCACTGGCACCGGTGCCAGCACTTGGCTGCAGCCGTTCCGTGTGACCTAGGGGCTGGAGAGGGGGTGGGAATTGTGGCACGTGCACTGAAGAAAGTTGCACTAAGGCAGCATCTGCACCCGTCCTCTTGGGCGCGCTTCCTTTTCGGACCTGCCTCGCGGGGAGACTACGCCGCGCCGGTTGTGCACAAACGTGACGACTTCGAATACGCGTCAGAGACGGACCTCGCCGGTTTTGAAGTCGAGACCGACTCGCAGGGACATCACTACGCGGTCCGAAAAGAAGACCTCCCGAAAGAGGAAGTCTGAACAACGGCCCGCGAGGGCATGGAAAAGGGAGCGGCCCAGGCCGCTCCCTTTTCCAGTCAGCTCCCGGTGCTCACGGGGTGGCTCAGCGGCCGGTACCGCCATAGACGGTGGCCTCGTCCTCGCTGTCCAGGTCGAAGGCCTTGTGGATGGCGCGCACGGCGTCGTCGAGAAGGTCCGCGTGTGTCACGACGGAAATCCGGATCTCGGACGTGGAGATCATGTTGATGTTGATGCCGGCCTCCGAGAGCGCGGCGAAGAACCGTGCAGAGACGCCCGGGTGGGAGCGCATGCCGGCACCGATCAGTGACAGCTTGCCGATCTGCTCGTTGTACTCGATGCTCTCGAAGCCGATCCGGTCCTGTGCGGCGTGCAGGGCGGCCAGGGCGTCGGCGCCCTCGACGATCGGCAGCGTGAAGGAAATATCGGTCCGGCCGGTGCCGTGGGTGGAGACGTTCTGGACGATCATGTCGATGTTCGAGTGCGCATCAGCGATGACCTGGAAGATCGCAGCAGCCTTGCCGGGGATATCGGGAACCCCGACGACCGTGACCTTGGCCTCGGAGCGGTCGTGTGCGACGCCGGAGATGATTGGCTGCTCCAAGGCAACTCCCTCTTGGGTTGTGATCTTGTCGTCGGCGCCGGGCAGGACCCAGGTGCCTTCGTTCTGGCTGAATGAGGAACGGACGTGCAGCGGCACACCGAAACGCCGTGCGTACTCCACGCAGCGCAGGTGCAGGATTTTGGCCCCGGATGCGGCCAGTTCGAGCATTTCCTCGCTGGAGATCCGGTCGATCTTGCGGGCGGAGGGAACAACGCGGGGATCGGCGGTGTAGATTCCGTCGACGTCGGTGAAGATCTCACACACGTCGGCGTCGAGGGCGGCGGCGAGGGCCACCGCCGTCGTATCCGAGCCGCCGCGGCCCAGCGTGGTGACTTCGTTGGTGGTGCGGCTCATGCCCTGGAAGCCCGCGACGATGGCAACATGCCCCTTATCCAGGGCAGTGCGGATGCGGTGCGGGTCGACGTCGATGATCCGTGCCTTGCCGTGGATGCCGTCGGTGATCATGCCGGCCTGGGATCCGGTGAAGGACTGGGCCGAGGAACCGAACTTGTTGATGGCCATGGCGAGCAGGGCCATCGAAATGCGTTCGCCGGCGGAAAGGAGCATGTCCATTTCCCGGGCGGGGGCGGAGTCGGTGACCTGCGCGGCGAGGTCCAGGAGTTCATCGGTGGTGTCGCCCATGGCGGACACCACCACAACCACTTCGTCGCCGGCGTGCTGGGCATCCACGATCCGCCGGGCCACGCGCTTGATGCCCTCGGCATCCGCCACCGAGGAGCCGCCGAACTTCTTCACCACAAGGTGCTTCGTGGGGGCGGCGGAAACGGGCAGCCCCTGCGGCTGCGGTCCGGGGTGGACTTCTGTAGTGGGCAAACTCATGCGCGCACCCTCACTGGATCATCGGGGTTATGGGCCAAGCAACCAAACGGCGCGACGGCGTAACTTCTTAGCCCAGTTTATCGCCGCGACCACGCGGTTGCTGAATTGTGACCAAATGCCAGACAGTCCCGTAGCCGGTCCACCGGACATGCCCGGCGCCGGGGACGAGGAGCGGGCATGTTCCCCTGCCCGGCGGGGACATGTGCCCCGGTGGTGTCGAAGGATGGACATAAGGGCAGTATGTCCACCGCTGGGCGTGCAGGCTGGGCATTTCCATGACGGGATCCAGGCGCGACGGCGGCGTACCCGGTTAGCGGCGGTTGGGGCTCCGGTGGGTTATGTGGCCCGGTCCAGTCTGTAGCGCCAAGACGGAAGGTTCTTGACCGTTGTGTCCTCTAGTGACGTGAAGTGGCGGTCCTGCCGGAAGCCCAGGCCCGCCAAGAGCCGGCTGGAGGGTAGGTTGGGCTCATAGACGCCGGCGAACACAGTTTGTGTTCCGCGTTGTTCGAAAAGCCAGCTGACCAGGGCACCTGCCGCCTCGCGGCCCAGGCCGCGACCGTGGTGGTCGGGATGGAGAACATAGCCGAGGCTCCCGCAGTCGGCGGGTATCCTGCCCGGCGCCGGCGGCTCTGCCGAGTTCCACGTCCGTCCCTCACCAATGACCTCGCCCGTCTCGCGGAGCTCAATGGCCCAGCCGAAGTTGAACCAATCCACGCCGGACGATTCAGCGGCCTCGACCAGCTGAACCAGTCTGGCGAAGTTCTCCGTGGGACTCAGGGGATCGTGGGACAGATATTGTGTGGCCACTGGATCGCCGCGAAACCGGAGGACGGCCGTCGCATCTTCGATTGCGACAGGACGCAGCACCAGGCGTTCCGTGCGGATCGGGGCCGGTCGGGACATTGGCGCGTCTCCTCAGCTCAGCGCGTTGCGGCGGCCCTCGAAGGCACGGCCCAGGGTGACCTCGTCGGCGTACTCGAGGTCGCCTCCCACCGGCAGGCCCGAGGCCAGCCGGGTGACGGCGATGCCAATCGATTTGAGCATGCGCGCCAGGTAGGTCGCCGTGGCCTCGCCCTCAAGGTTGGGGTCCGTGGCGATAATGATTTCCTGGATGGCGCCGTCATTGAGCCGGGTGAGGAGTTCGCGGATCCGGAGCTGCTCCGGGCCGATGCCGGCGATGGGGTTAATCGCCCCGCCCAGCACGTGATACCGGCCGCGGAACGAACGCGTGCGTTCGACGGCGAGGACGTCCTTGGATTCTTCGACGACGCAGATGATCGAGGGGTCCCTGCGGGGGTCGCGGCAGATGTTGCACAGCTCCTGCTCCGTCACGTTGCCGCAGACCGTGCAGAATTTCACCCGTTCCTTGACCATGGTGATGGCGTCCACGAGCCGTTTCATGTCCTGCGGGTCCGCCTCGAGGATGTGGAAGGCTAGCCGTTGCGCGGATTTCGGCCCGACTCCGGGAAGGCGTCCGAGCTCGTCAATCAGCTCTTGAACTGCACCTTCGTACACAATGTCCTCGTTCGTTTGGGGTGATGACGGGCGGAGGGCCCGACGGGGAGGTTAGAAGCGCGGCGGCAGCGGACTTCCGTCCAGTGACCGCTCTTCAACCAGCTTTCCGCCCAGGATGCGTTCGACGGCGGCCCGTCCGAATACGCCCGATTCCTCGATCGTTTCGTCGTCAGCGCTCGGGATGTCCTGGACGTAGGTGGTGGTTGCGGCCCGGGCCGGAGCCTTGGCCCGTCCGGCCTCGGCTTCCGGGCTGTTGGACAGCCGCTGGTAGAGGCTTTGCCGCGCCGTCGGGTTCGACGCGGCCGGAGCTTCAGGGGCAGTAACTGGTGAAAGGGCGGGCGCGGCGACGGGCGCAGCGCTTGCCGAGACTGGAGCAGCGGGTATGGCGGGCGCGGCGATGGGCGCAGCGCTTGCCGAGGCTGGAGCGGCTGCAGCACCGGCCGGCACCAACTCGGCGGAGTCTCCCCAGCCGTTCGACGCGGACACCACTGGCTCATAGGCGGCGGATGACGACACTGCTGCGGCGTAGTGCGGGACCTGGGCCGCCGCGGGTTCGTAGTGCGGCGGTTCCGGCTCCGGCGTCGGCTCGGGTGACACCGACTCCTCCGGCGGGTAGCTCCCGACATTGGAACTTGTCCCGACGGCCCAGATTCCGGGAGCCGCTTCAACTGCACGGGCCCACGGGTCGTTGGCGGCGTCCGGCGCCTGGGGAATCGGGACAGTGGCCGGGGACTCCTGAGAGGCCGTGCTTGCTCGCCCTGCCGCGGCCTTCCTTTGGCGGGAGGGTGCGGGCTCGGCGGCCGGCCGGGCGGAACGCACCACGGCCGGGGTCGACGGGTCCCAGTCCATAGGCGGTTCTTCGTCGAGCGGCGGAGCGTCCTCGTCGCGCGGGGGTCCCCAGTCGTCGTCGGGGTAGGCGTAGGATCCGGCGGTCTCCGGCGGCCCGGCCGGCTGCTCGCCGGCCGCTGCGACTGCCGGCGCCGGGGCGGAGGGCCGCTCGGGAGCGGACGCTGCCGGGGCAGGGGAGTCGGCTGCCTGGACTGGAGCGGTCTGCGGCGCGGGAGCCGGAGCCGCCGGATGCGCGAGTGACGGAGCAGCCGGAATGACCGGAACAGCTGCCGGGGCGGGCGCTGGCTGCGGTGACCCGGTTTGCGCCGGGGCGGCGGCCGGGGGCAGCCCCCAGTCAGCGTCAGTGGACGCGGCCGGGACGTCCCGGCTAACGGGTACTTTTGGGTTTGGCTCAGAGCTCGCTGCGCTGTTGCTTCCACTGGCCACGGCATTGATCTGGCATTCGATGCCGATGGTCTTGTGGATCGCCTGCCGCAGGTTCTCTGAGTGGTCTGCGCGGCCGAACGCGCCGGCCAGCCCGGAGGTGGTGAACGCGAGCGTCAGGACATGGTCCTCGAAGTGGCCCACCTGGGCATTCGGTTCGACGAGGGCCCACGTGCTCCGCTTGATCTTGGTCAGCGTCTGCAGGATCTCCGGCCAGGCGCGGCGGAGGACCTCGACGTCGGGCCCGGAGCCGGCGACCGGTGCCGTCACCGGCGCTGGCGCGGGGGGCTGCTGGGTGCGGACCGGCGCGGATGGGACGGACGCATTGTGTCCGGAAGGAGTCGGAACGGGTTGTGCCGTGGCCGCTGGCGCTGGCGCTGGAGCCGGCTGCGTCGGCGCGGACGCCTGCGGGGCCGGAGCCTTCCCGGAGGGTGCCCGGTCCGCCCCGGCGGGCTCGTCGACGGGCCAGTCACTAGTGCTGACGCGCGGCGGCGTGAGTGATGCCCTGGCCGGTTCCGTCTCGCGCTCCGGAGCCACGGCAGGGGCAGGGACAGTTGCGGGGACGGCGGCAGGAGCCGGAGTTGCGGGTGCCGGGGCCGCCGGACCGGCCACGGCAGGAACCGCGGGTGCCGAAGCGGTCTGCACAGGAGCCGATGGTGCCGAAGCGGACGGCGCAGTAACGGACTGCACAGGAGCCGATGGCGCCGCAACCAACGGCGCCGGAGCGGGAGGCGCCGTTGCGGGGGACCCGACGTCGTTCCCGGCGTAGTTCAGGCGGCGTTCCACCCGGTCGATCCGGGCGGCAATTCCGCGCTCGGTCTGCTCGGCGGACGGCAGCAGGATTCGGGCGCACAGCAGTTCGAGGTGCAGCCGCGGCGAGGTGGCCCCGGTCATCTCGGTCAGGGCGGTGTTGGTGACGTCCGCCGCCCGGGACAACTCGGCCGCGCCCAGGTTGTGCGCCTGGTTCTGCATGCGTGCGATCTGGTCCGCGGGCATGCCGCGAAGGATTGACTGGGCGCTTTCCGGCATCGCCTGGACGATGATGAGGTCCCGGAAGCGTTCGAGCAGGTCCTCGACGAACCGGCGGGGGTCATGTCCGGTCTGGATGACGCGGTCCACCGCGCGGAAGACGGTGGCGGCGTCGGACGCGGCCACGGCCTCCACGACGTCGTCCAGCAGGGAGGCATGGGTGTACCCCAGAAGCGCGACGGCGAGTTCGTAGTCCAGGCCGGTGGGGCCGGCGCCCGCCATGAGCTGGTCCAGGACGGACAGCGAGTCGCGCACGGAGCCGCCGCCGGCCCGGATGACGAGCGAGAGCACGCCCGGCGCCACGGGGACGTTTTCCTGCGCGCAGAGCAGTTCAAGGTAGGCCATGAGCGGTTCCGGCGGCACGAGGCGGAACGGGTAATGGTGCGTGCGGGAGCGGATGGTGCCGATGACCTTGTCCGGCTCCGTGGTGGCGAAGATGAACTTGATATGTTCCGGCGGTTCTTCGACGATCTTGAGCAGCGCGTTGAAGCCGGCGGAGGTGACCATGTGGGCCTCGTCGATGATGAAGATCTTGTAGCGGTCTCGGACGGGGGCGTACGTGGCCCGTTCGCGAAGGTCGCGGGCGTCGTCCACACCGCCGTGGCTGGCGGCGTCGATTTCGATGACGTCGAGGGACCCGGAGCCGCCGCGGGCGAGTTCGACGCAGCTGGGGCACTTCCCGCAGGGGGTGTCCGTGGGGCCCTCGGCGCAGTTCAGGCAACGGGCCAGGATGCGGGCGGAAGTGGTTTTACCGCAGCCGCGGGGGCCCGAGAAGAGGTAGGCGTGGTTCACACGGTTCTTGCGCAGGGCCGTCATGAGCGGCTCGGTGACGTGTTCCTGCCCGATAACGTCCGCGAACGAATCAGGGCGGTATCTACGGTAAAGAGCGGTAGTAACAGTCACAGCTAAACCCTACCAATCGGCACAGACATAAAAGACCCCTCATGCACCCGCCAGAGCCCATTTACCCTTGCTACCTTCCGGTCCTGGGGGAGTTCAACAGGATGACGCCACATGAGGGGCCGTCAGTAAGTTTACCCGACATTTGAGTGTGCCCCGAATCGCACTCTTTGGTCCCGGGAAATCCCGTGGGACATGCCCAGTTTTCGCGGCCACTGGCCCAACCCCCGTTATGGCCCCTCCTGGCCGCGAAAACTGGGCAATTCCCCCGGGATTTCCCGGGACCAAATCGAGCGAATTGTG
>NZ_JCBANT010000024.1:0-40200 GCF_059816125.1 Arthrobacter sp. 001422645
TTTATCAGGGGGTCGGTCGCAATCTTTCCGCATCAGCGGCGGCGACTCGAATAACTGTACACGCGACACAGCCCCCACACAAATCCACCCCCACCACCAGCCCCACACCCCAAAAACCCCGCCACCACACGGAAAACAAGCCCCCAAGCCGGCCTCCTCCGGGCGAACCGGCGAAATCCGGCCTTGTGCGGTGCGTCACTCACCCCTGCCCGCGAAGCAGCTACCGCTCTCAGCACCGCTGTTGCCCGGCGTCGGGCCTTAAACGCAAAAGGGCCGGCGCCACTAGGCGCCGGCCCTTTTCAAGCCACTGGATTCAGGGGTACTGAATTACCAGGAAGACTTCGTGATGCCCGGGAGCTCACCGCGGTGAGCCATGTCGCGGAAGCGAACACGGGAGATGCCGAACTTCTGGAAGGTACCGCGCGGGCGGCCATCGATGATGTCGCGGTTACGCAGACGTACCGGTGAGGCGTTGCGGGGCAGCTTCTGCAGGCCGAGGCGAGCGGCTTCGCGAACTTCGTCGGTCGAGTTGGGGTCAACCAGAGCCTTCTTCAGTTCGAGGCGCTTTGCAGCGTAACGCTCGACGATGACTTTACGCTGTTCGTTCTTAGCGATCATTGACTTCTTAGCCATGTGTTTAGCGCTCCTCTCGGAATTCGACGTGCTTGCGGATGCGGGGGTCGTACTTCTTCAGAACCATACGGTCCGGGTCGTTACGACGGTTCTTGCGCGTCACGTAGGTGTAACCCGTGCCCGCGGTCGACTTGAGCTTGATGATCGGACGTACGTCCTTGTCCTTAGCCATTAGAGCTTCACTCCTCGTGCCAGGATGGCGGCTACGACTACGTCGATGCCACGCACGTCGATGGTCTTGATGCCACGTGCAGAGACCTGCAGGGTGACATTACGGCGCAGGGACGGAACCCAGTAGCGCTTCTTCTGGATGTTCGGGTCGAACCGACGCTTGTTGCGTCGGTGCGAGTGCGAAATGCTGTGTCCAAAGCCCGGCTCGGCTCCGGTCACCTGGCAGTGTGCTGCCATGACGACTCTCCTCAAAATAAATGAAACGGTTGCGGAGTTCCCGCGTAACCTTGCGACAGGCGGCGTCCGCATCCAGCGCCCGCACGTAGTTCCGCGGTGTTCAGGCAGACGGGGAAAACCGGCTACATTCAACACTGCGGCGAAGTTTGCGGGCCACGGCGACCGGGCGGCGGAACCTTTCGGAAAGCCGCTGCGAAGTGCCGGGATGCTGGGCGAATACAGGAGTGCACGCAACTTGAGCCCCTAACTACCGGCCATCAGGACTGTCGACATTGCAGACAGATCCCGCCAACCGGAGCAATTGCACACGCTCCGCGCCACCTAGCGCCTACCAAGTCTACGAGCTTGACGAATTAAAGGCCAATCCGGTATTCGGAGGTGTATAAGGGCCTCCTGCCGATCGGGCCGAAAGTCACATCGGCACCCCAGCGCATTCACAGCCAATTGATAGGCCACGGGCGGACCGTGGAACCATGAATTCCTCACCCCAGCAGGCCGTGCCGGCCGCGACGATCCGGACTCCCGTAGAGCGGTTCCGTGGCCGGGCCCGGAGCCGCTTGCTGCGTGAAGATCTGCTGACTGTAGCCGCCTGCGCTTCGGTGGCCCTTGCCGTGGCGCTGTGGCTGGCCGACGGCGGCGCCGGCGGTTTCTCGACCCTCGCCGGCTCCTTCACGGCATTGGGTATCGTCGCTGGCCTCGTCGGGATGGATCTTGTGCTCCTGATGCTGCTGTTGGTGGCACGTATTCCGTTGATCGACGGCGCTGTCGGGCATGACCGCGCCCTCGAATTTCACCGGCGGCTCGGCAAACCGTCGCTTTACCTGCTGCTCGCGCACGGAATCCTGATCGCGATCGGGTATGGGCTGGCCGAAGGGCTCGATCCGGTCAGTGAGCTCGTGGCACTCTGGGTCCTGGTTCCGGACATGTGGCTCGCCATCGTATCCATCGTGTTGTTTACAGCCGTGGTGGTCACCTCTGTCGTGACGGTCCGGCGCCGGCTCCCGTACGAGTTCTGGTACGTCGTCCATCTGCTGACCTATGCGGCGGTGCTGACCGCGATCCCGCATCAGTTCAGCGTCGGCGGTCTCTTCGCCGAGGGCACCTGGCAGCGCTGGTACTGGCTGGCCATCTGCGTGATCACCGGCGCCGCCCTGGCCCACTACCGCTTACTGGAGCCGCTGGTGGCCAGTGTCCGGCACCAGCTAAGGGTGAGCCGCGTCGTCATGGAGGCTCCCGGCGTTGTCAGTGTTGAACTGACCGGCCGCCACGTCGACGAATTGGCCGGGAACGGCGGCCGGTTTTTCATCTGGAGGTTCCTGGCCCCGCGCATGTGGTGGCATCCGCACCCGTTCAGCCTCTCCGCAGAGCCCGTGCTGTTCGACTCCGCGGGCCGGGGCCGACTGCGGATTACCGTGCGCAATCTCGGCCGGGGGTCGGCACAGCTTGCGGGGCTGAAACCCGGGACCCGGGTGGCCGTCGAGGGGCCCTACGGGCTCTTCAGCACAGCGGCCCGCAGCCGGAACCGCGTCGTGCTGATTGGCGCGGGCATCGGAATCACCCCGATCCGCGCCCTGCTGGAGGGCACGCCCTTCGACCCGGGCAACGCAACGGTGATGCTCCGCGGCCACAGTGAGTCAGAACTCTACCTGGGTGACGAAATCCTGGAACTTTGCCGCCGCCGCGGCGCCACTCTCTTCCACCTCACAGGCCCCCGGTCCGCCGGCGAACAGAGCTGGCTTCCTGAGTCGGCGGTTGATTCGGGGCACCGGCTGGCCAGCTACGACCCGGACATCGCCGACGCCGACGTGTATATCTGCGGTCCCGATGCCTGGGCGCGCAGCGCGATCAGGGCGGCCCGCGCAGCCGGTGTCCGCGACGAACAACTCCACTACGAAAGGTTCGACTGGTGAGAATACGGGCAGCGGTTTCTGCAGCCTTGGCATCCGCCGGGATTCTTCTGGCTGGCTGGCAGTCAGGAGCGCACGTCGCGGACACGGGAAGCGCGGCGGCGGCCGCGTCAACCGCCACGTCGTCCGGCGCGAGCGGGATCAGCGGAGGCGCCCCGGGAAGTAGCGGAGGCAGTGCCGGGGCGGCGACGACGGCCACCGGAACCTTTGCCGGCAGTGCGGTGCAGACCCGCTTCGGCACCGTTCAGGTGCAGATCACCGTGAACGCGGGGGCAATCACGGATGTCACCGCGCTGCAGTTGACCGACGACGACCGCAAATCCGTGCAAATCAGCAACCGGGCGGCGCCCCTGCTCCGTGACGAGGTGATCAAGGCACAGTCCGCCCAGGTGCAGACGATCAGCGGCGCCACCGTCACCAGCGACGCCTATCTAAGTTCACTTCAGGGAGCCCTCGATGCAGCCAACCTTTAGGCCCTTGCCCGCCGAACATCCGGCGCAAAGCGCCACCAACCCGAACGGTCCCGCCCTGAAAAGCAGGACCTTCCAGTGCATGGGAACCGTGATCAGCCTCGCCCTGCCGGCCGGCGCTGCGCCGCAGGACACCGGACGCGTGCTGGACGGTGCCGCGGCCGCCGTCGAACGCGTGTTTGCCGGCCTGGACGAGATGTTCAGCCTTTACCGTCCTGATTCCGAAGCGAGCCGGCTCGCCCGGGGGGAGGTCACGCTCCGGGACGCCTCGGCGGCATTCCGCGCCCGTTTTGCGGACGCCACGGGGTGGCGGCTGCTGACGGACGGCTTCTTCACCCCTGAACGGCCCGACGGCGTGCTGGACCTCTCGGGAATCATCAAGGGCTATGCGATCGACCAGGCGGCTACGGCCCTGCAGGCGGCCGGCGTCGAGGACTGGTGCCTGAACGCCGGCGGCGATGTGCTGGTGAGCGGCTCGCCGGCACCGGGGGCCGGGTCCCCGTGGCTGGCGGGCGTCGTGGATCCGCTGGATCGAGGGGCGCTCCTCTCGGGCTTCCCCCTGGGCGCCGCGGGCCGCTTCGCCGCGCTGGCGACGTCCGGAACGGCTGAACGCGGAAACCACATTTGGCGGGCCGGAGTGGGCCGTACGGAATTCCGCCGCTCCGAATTCCGCCAGGCGTCGGTGGCGGCCGCGGACATTGTCACGGCGGACGTGCTGGCAACGGCCATCGTCGCCGGCGGACGGCCGATGCTGAACTGGGCCACGGACAGCTGGGACGTCGAGGTGCTTGCCGTCCTCGGCAGCGGGGAGCTGCTCGCGACGCCGGGGTTCCGTGCTTAGAGGTGCGTGAGCCGGGGGTAGCGCGGTGCCAGACCGTCGCCTGAGGACTTCCCCGTGACCCGGCGGACCACCCACGGTCCGGCGAATTCCCGGACCCAGCGGGCGTTGGCGCGGAGTGCCTCGGCCCGGCTGAGTTCCGGAACCGGGGTCATGGGCGGAACGTCGATCGAGTGGTCGTGCTCCAGGACGGTGAGGACGCGCTTGGCCATGTTCGCGTGGCCGGCGGCGGACATGTGCATCCGGTCGGTGGCCCACATGCCCCAGTCGTAGTACTCGCTGAAACGCCAGTAGTCCACCAAGAGGGCGCCGTGATCGCCGGCGATGCCGCGGACCAGTTCGTTGTAGATGGCGGTCCGGCCGCGCGTCGTGCCAAAGATCTTCGAGCCACGGGAATCAAAGCCGGTGAACATCACAATGGTCGCGCCGGTGGCTTTGAGCTTGCGGATGCCGGCGTCATAGTCCACCAGGAGGTCGTCGATATCCACCTTGGGCCGGAGGATATCGTTGGCCCCGGCGTAGATGCTCACCAGGGTGGGGTTGAGGGCGACGGCGGCATCGACCTGTTCGGCCATGATCTGGCGGACCTTCCGGCCGCGGATGGCGAGGTTCGCATACCCGAAGCCCGGATCGGCGGCGCCGAGCTGCTCGGCCACCCGGTCCGCCCAGCCCCGGACACCATTGGGGCGGGTGGGGTCGTCGTCGCCGACGCCTTCCGTAAAGGAATCGCCAAGGGCTACATAGCGGGACGTGAAATCCATAGTCCCAGTCTGCCAGCCGTTGCCCCAAGCAAACAAAGTGGGGCGCAAACAACGTGTGAAGCCGGCGGCCGCTACTCGCGGATCCGGACCGCCGACTCGCGCAGGTACTGCTCCACCCGGGTGTAGGCGTCCCGGGTCAGGGCCTTCCAGAGGGCGATGGCCAGGCGCGGGTCGGCGCTTTCCAGCTCGGAAATGGCCTCCGCGCTGAGCACCATGAGTTCCACCGGCCCCATGGCCCGGACCGTGGTCTCCTGCCTGCTGCCGCTTCCCAGCGCCAGTTCGCCGAACGTCATGCCGGCGCTGAGGGTATTGAGCTGGACCCGTTCTGCGCTGGGTCCCGGGGAGGTGCTGCTGACCTTGCCGGAGGTGATGAAGTAGACCCCGCCGAACCGCAGCCCGACACGGCGGATGACGTCGCCGTCGTCGAACGATTTTGGGGTCATGAGGGCTTCCAGCGCCGCGGCATCCGCTTCGTCCAGCGGCGCCAGGGCCGGCGACGCGGTGACCGGCACGTGGTCCGGCAGCAACAGCCGGTTCCCGTAGCGTTCCAGCAGGCGGTTCTCGCAATATTCGACGGCGGCGTTCCGGCTCGCGAAGGACGCCACCGGCTGCTGCGCGGACTTCCCGAGGGCCTCCGACACGGACCCATGGGCCTCGATGAGCACGAGCTCCCGGCCGGCGCCGGCGAGTCCGTCCCGTGACGCTTCCAGCATGCGCAGGGCCACCTCGCTGACCTGGTCGGTGCGGCGCAGGTCCAGGACCACCAGCTCGACGTCGTCCTCAAGGCTGCTGAGTTCCCGGACCATGGACTCGGTTCCGGCGAAGAGGAGGTCGCCGTTGAGCTCGATCACGCGGGCGCGGTGGCCGTGCGAGCGGAGGACGTCGGCGGCCTCGTCATTGCGGCGGATGCCCGAGGGCGTCTCGGTGACGTCGTAAGCGGCAAGGATTGCGGACCGGCCGGTCCGGGCAGCGCGGACGAAGTGCAGTTCCATGTCCCGGGAAAGGCGCTGGGCGGTGGCGAGGCCGCGGACGCTGCTGCCGTGCTCATCCAGCGGCGGTGAATAGACCGCGAGGCCCACCTGGCCGGGCAGCACGGCGATGATCCCGCCGGCCACCCCGCTCTTTCCCGGCATGCCCACGCTGCTGATCCACGCTCCGGCGTCGTCGTACATGCCGGAGGTCATCATGACGGACAGGACGCGTTCCACCGGGCCGATGCCCAGCACCTGTTTGCCGCTGAGCGGATTCCGGCCGCCGTTGGCGAGGGTCGCGGCCATGATGGAAAGGTCGAAGCAGTTCACCAGGACGGAGCACTGGCGGAAATAGTCCTCCAGGACCGGCGTCGGGTCATCCTCAATGATGTTGAACGAGCGCAGCAGGTACGCCAGCGCCGTGTTGCGGTGACCGTGCTTGAGCTCGGATTCGAAGACCTTCTCGCTGACCGAGAGCTGACGGCCGGCGAAGGCGGAGTATGTGCTGAGGATCCGTTTGAAACCGGACTGCCCGCCGGACCCGGTGATCAGCGAGGTGGCTGTGAGGGCGCCGGCGTTGATCATCGCATTGGCGGGCCGGCCCGTTCCTTCGGCCAGGGAGATCTCGTTGAAGGAGTCCCCCGACGGTTCCACATCCACTTTGGCGTCCACGGCCTCGCTGCCGAGGTCCTCGAGGGCCAGCCCATAGGTGAAGGGCTTGGAGATGGACTGGATGGTGAATTCCTCGCGGGTGTCCCCGATCTCGTACACCGTGCCGTCCACGGTGGCGAGGGCGATGCCGAAGTTGTTGGGGTCCACATTGGCCATGGCCGGAATGGTGTTGTACGGCGAACCGTCCTTGAGCTGGGCGATTTCGGCGTGGACCCGGCGCAGGTAGCTGTAGATCGGCGATTCCATAAGGCCAACACTAAGCGACGCCGTCGCGGGGCCGTCGCTGCGGCGGACCCTAGACCGGCTTGCCGTCCCGCAGGATCCAGTGGTCCTTGTCCAGGCGGCCCACGATCTTCTCGCCGATCCGGGCGAGGTCGGCAACGTCCTCATCGCTCAGGGCGTCGAGGAACAGCGAGCGGACAGCCTCAACGTGGGCGGGGGCGAGCTCCACGATGGTTTCCATCCCGGCGTCGGTGAGGTGCGCCGTCGTCACCCGGGCGTCCCCCGGGTGCGGGCGGCGCTCCACCCAGCCGCGGGTCTGCAGTTTGGTGACCACGTGCGAGAGCCGGGACAGGGAGGCGCTGGTGCGCGCGGCCAGTTCGCTCATCGGCAGGAAACGGCCGTCTGCCTCGGAGAGCATCGCCAGGACGTTGTAGTCGAAGAGGGAGAGCTTGCGCGCGTGGTGCAGTTGGGTGTCCAATGCCGCCGGCAGGAGGGTGTTGATGCTCACCTGGGCCAGCCAGGCCCGGCGTTCGTCGGCGTTCAGCCAGCGCGGTTCAGTCATGGATACAGTCTAGGAGCATTGAAGCTTGACGGTTCAACTTCACGGGAATCCGTGACAGGGGAATTGCCCGCCGCGGTGGTGCGCGCAGGCGCTAGGCTGGCCCTATGTATGTAGTCTCCCTGACCTACAAGGTCCCCGAAGAGATCGTTGACTTCCATCTCCCGGCCCACGTCACGTGGCTGCAGGAGGCCTTCGACCAGGGGATCTTCTTGGTCGCGGGGCGGAAAATCCCGCGCACCGGGGCGCTCCTGCTCTCCACCGCTGACCGCGATGCCCTGGATGCTTCCCTGGCCAAGGATCCGTTCTATGTCAACGGCGTGGCCGAGTTCGACGTCGAGGAGTTCCACGCGAGCCGGGTGGCCCCGGGCTACGAGAACCTGCTGGACAGCTGAGCTGCCTGCAGGCCTGTTTGGCCGTTCAGCCTGCAGGGACCTTGGCGGCCAGCTTCTTCAGTCCGGCCTTCGGCGGGACCCTCACCGGTTCCGGCCATCGCGGGCTGAGTTCGTCTCCCAGCGTGACGCCGCGAAGCTTGCGCCCGAAGAGCGGCAGGACCCAGTCGTGGACCCAGCGGCGCTGCCGGCGTTCCCAGTCCCGGAGTCCGCTCTTCGACGGCGGCTCCCACTCCTTCGGCTTGATCTTGTGCGGAACCCCCAGCTGGTCCAGGACCTGGCCCGCGAGATACTTATGCCCCGCCTTGGACATGTGCAGACGGTCCGAATCCCACATCCGCGGATCGTAGAACGCGTCGAAACACCAGTAGTCCACCAGCACAGCCTCGTACCTCGCGGCTACCTCGCGCACCCGCTGGTTGTAATAGGCGTTCCGCCTCTTGAGCGGTTCCAGCAGCGCCGAGACCCGGACGTCGAAACCGGTGAAGAGCACCACCGTGGCTCCGGTGGCGGCCAGCCGGGCCACAAGGACCTCGTAGTCCTTCATCAGGGCGTGGATGTCGGCCCCGATATCCAGGATGTCGTTCCCGCCCGCGTACAGGGTGACCAGGGTTGGCTCCATGGCCAGCGCGGGTTCCAGCTGTTCGGCGATGATGTGCCGCAGCCTCTTGCTCCGGATGGCGAGATTGGCGTACTCCCACCCCGGGTCCGCCTTGGCCAGTTGCTCCGCCACCCGGTCCGCCCAGCCGCGCACCCCGTTCGGCAGCCGGGCACTGTAGTCCCCCACCCCCTCGGTGAAGGAATCCCCCAGGGCCACATAGACGCGCCGGCCACGAGCGCCCGGGGCAAGAAGGTTCTCAGCCATGCCGCCCACGCTAGCCAGCCCGGACGACGTCGGGGTTAACAAGCGGGGCACGCCAGGTGAGCAGAAGACAGGCCCCGCCGGCGAGGGGCGCCGGTGAAGGTGCGGCCGGCGGACGAAAGGTGAGAAGACCACAAGGCCGCTGCCGGTGCTTTGCAGAGGAGCGCATCGCCGACTAAGGCCGCCGGCGGCCGCAGGAGGAAGGAAGGCCGCGAGGGGCCCGAACTGAGCTTGCGAAGTTTGGGAAGCGGCCGACCGCTAAGCGACGGCAAAGCAGCGGTTGCGGCCGAAAGCCCGGCAGGAACTGCGGGAGCGTTGGAACAATAGGAGCAACAACTGCGGGAGGGTCGCTTACAACTCGGCCTTCCCCTGCCGCCAGTACCCCATAAACGCCACCTGCTTCCGGTCGATCCCCACGTCCCGCACAAGGTACCGGCGCATCTCCTTGACGACCCCAGCTTCACCGGCGATCCAGGCGTAGAACGGCATGGCCCCTGCAGGCTTGTCCGGATTCCTGCTGGCGCTGATCGCCGCGGCATCCATCCGGGCGGGGGTCTCCCACAGGATGTCGCGGTCCACGTTGACGTCCTCGGGTTCGGGCCCGGCGGCCGGCTCGGGGGCTGAGCGGAGCCCCACCCAGCCGGGGAGCGTGACGGCGGCGCGGACCGCTTCCTGCAACAGTTCGCCGTGCGGACGCGACCGGCCGATCGCCGCGCCGCGCGCCAGCCAGGTGATCTCGACGTCGGCGGCTGTTGTGATGCCTTGGAAGTCGCCGGCTTCCGGGACCTCCAGGATGGCGTGGCCGCTGACGTACGGCGGCAGGCTCTCAAGAATGGCGCTGATGGCAGGAACGGCCGTCTCATCTCCGGCCAGCAGGACCCGCTGGGCCAGCCCCGGACGCCACTCGATCCCGGAGTAGGTTCCGGCCGTGACGCAGTGCGCGGCCCGGTTGTTGGGTCCGATCAGGGTCAGGGTGTCCCCCGGCTTGGCGTTGAGGGCCCAGTTGGCTGCCGGCCCGCCGTGGCCGGCGTCGTCAAAGTGCAAAACGAAGTCGACGTCGAGTTCCGGGTAGACGGCATCAAGGCGTTCCTGGCGCACGGTGTAGGTGCGCATGGAGCCCCGGGTCTGCGGATCCATGGCCAGCCATTCGCGGTACCAGCCGGTCTCCTCCATCCGGAACTCCGGCAACGGCAGCGCGGTGCCGTCCGGGGCCAGCGAGGGGATCATGAGTTTGATGCGCAGGTCCAGGGTGCTGCCGTGGACGCCGAAGTTCCGCAGCGAATAGCCGCCCAGCGTGACGCGCCGGAAGTTGGGGCCGAGCTGCTGGACCGCCGTGACCTGGACGTCGAACGCCAGGGTCATGGGTTCGGTGGCGAGCGGGGTCCGGAGAGCCGCCGGGGCGCGTTCCGTGGTGGGTTCTTTGGCAGTCATGGGACCAGCTCCAGGGTTGTGGTGTGCGTGGATTGGGAGTGGTGGCGGCCCAGCGGGATGATCAGGGGTGCGCCGGACACCGGGTCGGGGAGCACCCGGGACGCCAGACCGAACACGTCGCGGACCAGTTCCTCGGTAACCACGGTCCGGGAGGTTCCCTCCGCCACGATTTGTCCGTCTTTCATGGCGATGATGTGGTCCGCGTACCTCGCGGCGAGGTTGAGGTCGTGCAGCACGATTGCCACGGTGGTGCCGCGCTGCCGGTTGAGGTCCGTGATGAGGTCCAGGACCTCCACCTGATGGGTGAGGTCCAGGTACGTGGTGGGCTCATCCAGCAGCAGCACACCGGTTTCCTGGGCCAGGGCCATCGCGATCCACACCCGCTGCCGCTGCCCGCCGGAGAGTTCGTCGACGTTCCGCGCGGCGAGTTCCAGCGTGTCGGTGGCAGCCATGGCCTGCTGTACGGCACGCTCGTCCTCCCTCGAGCCGCCTGCCGGCCGGGACCGGAAGAATCCTTGGTGCGGGTAGCGGCCGCGGCACACGAGATCCCGGACGGTGATGCCATCCGGCGCCGTGGGATGCTGCGGAAGCAGGCCCAAGGTGCGGGCCACCTCGCGGGCCGGACGGCTGTGGATGTCCCGGCCGTCCAGGGTGACGGTGCCGGCCGCGGGCTTGAGCAGCCGGGCCAGGCCCCGGAGCAGGGTGGATTTGCCGCAGGCGTTGGCGCCGACAATCATGGTCACCTTGCCCTCGGGGATATCCGCGCTGAGGTCCTCGATCACCACCCGCTGATCGTATTTCAGCGTCAGGCCGGAGGTCTGAAGGGTTGCCATCTCAGGCGTCCTTTCGATTGGAAGTGACGAGCAGCCAGAGCAGGAACGGGGCACCAAGAGCACCCGTGATGACACCGACCGGAAGCACCGTTCCGTCCAGCACGAGCGGTGCGATGTTGGCCGCGACGTAGTCGGCGGCCAGGACGATCAGCACGCCGGTCAGGGCCGACGCCGGCAGGCTGGCCTTGCCCACGACGCGGCGCGCGATCGGCCCGGCGAGGAAGGCGACGAACGCCACAGGCCCGGCTGCCGCCGTCGCGGCTGCGGCGAGGCCGACGGCGGT
Organism: Arthrobacter sp. 001422645; assembly: GCF_059816125.1. NCBI lineage: Bacteria > Bacillati > Actinomycetota > Actinomycetes > Micrococcales > Micrococcaceae > Arthrobacter > Arthrobacter sp. 001422645. The sequence goes on from NZ_JCBANT010000024.1 coordinate 11,243, forward strand.
GATCACGATCGCCAGCCGGGCCGCACCCACCCTGACGCCGAGGCCCGCGGCGGTGTCGTCGCCGAGTTCGAGGATGCGCAGCGGTCCGGCGAGCAGCGCGACGGCGGGAATCAGCACCAGCAGTGCGAGGCCGAGAACCCCGGCCCGGTCCCAGTTCGCGGAGTTGAGCGAACCGTTGAGCCACACCAGGACGTCGGCGGCGGTGCGGATATCCGTTCTGGTCAGCAGGAAGCTGACCACGGCATGGAGAGCCGCGGCGATGCCCACGCCGGCCAGGATCAGCCGGCTGCCGGCGGCATCGCCCCGGTGTCCGCCGGAACCGAGCGATCCACTGCGGGAGATGGCGTAGATGAGGGTGGCCACGCCCAGCGCGCCCGCGAAGGCGGCGCCCGAAACCGCGGCCCCGGTGGCGCCGAAGACGACGATCGCCGTCACCGCCGCCGCGCTGGCCCCGTAGCTGATGCCGATCACGTCCGGGCTGGCGAGGGGATTGCGGAGCATGGTCTGAAACAGCGCCCCGGACAGCCCGAACGCGGCGCCGATCAGGGTTCCCACGACGGCGCGCGGCAGCTTGTGCTCCATCACAATGAAGCTGGCGCCGGGGATCTTCTCCCCGCCGGTGAGGTGTGCGCCCAGGATCCGGAAGAAGTCGGGGATGGTGACGGTGTAGCTGCCCAGGAGCACGCACGCGGCGAAGAGCGCCACGACCGCCAGGGCCAGCGCGCCCGTCCGCCGGTGTTGCACTATCAGTCTTGGTCGCTCAGCCGCCGTTTTGGCGACGGTAAGTGAGAGGTCAACGGGGGTTTTGGTTTCGGCGAGTGTCATAGCCCGGCCCCCTTGCCGCGCCGGACCAGCCAGACGAACACCGGGGCACCGATGAGCGCGGTCATGATCCCGGCCGGGACTTCACCCGGAAGCAGGATGACGCGGCCGGCCACGTCGGCGGCCAGCAGCAGGGCCGGCGCGAGGACCAGCGAGAAGGGCAGGATCCAGCGGTAGTCGGGGCCCGTGAGGAAGCGGACGGCGTGCGGGATGATGAGGCCCACGAAGCCGATCGGGCCGGCGAGGGCCGTGGCTGATCCGCAGAGCAGGACGATGCCCAGGGCGGTAACGCCGCGGACCAGCCCCACCCGCTGGCCCAGCCCGCGCGCGATGTCGTCGCCAAGGGCGAGGTTATTGAGGACCCGGCCCGCGGCGAGCACAATCGCGGCTCCCAGCAGGAGGAACGGCAGGGCCGGGAGGATCACGGACCAGTCGCGGCCGGCGATCCCGCCGACCTGCCAGAACCGGAACCGTTCCAGGGTGTCCCGGCTGGACACCAGGATGACATTCATGAGCGAAAAGAGCCCCGCACTCAGGGCCGCGCCCGCGAGGGCGAGTTTCACCGGCGTCGCACCGTCCCGGCCGAGCGACGCGACCAGATAGACCAGCACGGCAGCGGCCGCGGCCCCGAGGAACGCGAACCAGATGTAGCCGCCCAGCGAGGCCACGCCGAAGACGTAGATCCCGGTGACCACTGCCAGCGCGGCGCCGGCGTTGATGCCGATAATGCCCGGGTCCGCGAGGGGATTGCGGGCAACGCCCTGCATGGCCGCGCCGGCCAGCCCCAGGGCGCCGCCGGCAAGCAAGCCCAGGACGGTGCGCGGGATGCGGGCGTGGACCACGGCGTGGTCACCGTTGGCGGGATCGAAGTGCGTCAGCGCCTGCCAGACGGTTTCCAGGGCAAGGCCCCGGGCGCCGATGGCGAGCGACGCCGCGGTCACGAGCGCAAGCACGACGACGGCGGCCAGCAGCCAGACTGCACGGGGCCCCCGGGCGGGGAAGATCCCAGCGATGTGGGTCTCCGGTGCAGGTCTGGCGGCTGCGGGGGCCGCCGTCGTCGTAAGTGGGCTCATGGAGGAGTGGCTACTTTGCTACTTTGTCCGCTGCACCGGCGAGCTGCGGCAGGAAGGTGTCCAGGGACCAGGGCAGGCTCAGCGGCGAGGACGCGGAGATGGACAACGTGAGGGTGTTGTCCGAGTCCGCCACGAGCGCGCCGGTCTTGACGGCCGGGATCTGGGCCATCAGCGGGTCGGCCTGGACGGCCTTGGCGGCGGCGGCGTCGGCGACCCAGGTCACGAAGATATCCGATTCCAGTTCGTTGGCCTTCTCGGCGGACCAGGGGATGTAGAACTCCTTGGATCCCTTGGAGTTTTCGTCCACGACGGAGGCCTGCTTCATGCCGATAGAGCTGAGGAACCGGGGGCGGTTGTCGTTGGCGGTGTAAAGGCCGATTTTCTCGGTGGCCGCGGGGTCCAGGTTGCCGTAGATGAAGGTCTTGCCGGCCAGCTGCGGGTATTTGGAGGCCTTGTCCTGGATGGTGGCCTCGGTGTCGGCGACCAGTTTGGCGGCTTCGGTTTCCTTGCCGAGGGCCTTGCCGATGATGGTGGTGGAGTCCTGCCAGGACGTTCCGTAGGCCACCTCGGGGTGGGCCACCACGGGGGCGATTTCGCTGAGCTTCTTGTAGTCCTCCGCCGTGAGGCCGGAGTAGGCGCCCAGGATGACGTCCGGGTTGAGCTTGGCGATTTCGGTGAAGTTGACACCGTCGGCCTCGGAGAACTGTGCCGGGGCCTTGTCGGAACCGAAGCCGGCTCCGAGCTTCTCCAGCGCGGCGTCCTTCCACGGGGTTGATCCCTTGTCGTTGCCGCCCCATTCGTTCTTCGGGACACCGACCGGAACCACACCGAGGGCAATCGCCACGTCGTCATTGACCCAGGAAACGGTGACGACCCGCTGCGGCTGTTCCTTGATGGTTGTCTCGCCAAACGCGTGCTTGAGGGTCACCGGGAACGCGGAGCTGGCCGCCTGGCTGGGGGACTCTGCCGCGGTGGAGCTGGCCGGGCCAGTAGAGCAGGCGGTCAGCGCGAGGGCGGCAGCGGCCAGGACCGCGGTCGCCTGTCCGGTGGCGCGGAGGAAGCGGCGTCGGGGCAGAGCGCGGCTCGGGGTCGGGAGAGGCATGGGATTCCTTAGGTCAATGATGCGAACCTAAGTAAGGCTAGCCTATCCTCTGAGTAATTAAGCAACCCTTTCGTAACGTAATTGCCTCGATGGCTCGCTGCGCGGAGGTGCGGCCCGAAACTGGACACGCGTCACGGAGGTTTGCGAGGATGGGCCGGACCGGTCGAATCGGAACCGGTTCCGTGATTGAGTGATTGGTAGGGGAAGTGAGCATGCGCATCGAGATGATGTCTGCTGCCACGGTCAGCGGGGTGGCCGTTCTGGCCTGCAACGCGCCCGCACAGTTGCCAGCCCTCCCCCGGCAGTCGGGCACCGCTGCGGACTAGATCCGCGGGAACACCCTGTCCCCACCGGAATCGAAGGCTGGCTGCATCCTGCCCCCTTTACCGCCCTGGCGGCTGCCTCATGCCCGCCGGGCCGGACCCATCCGATTCCGAAGGATTCCGTCATGCAAAAACTCTCAGCGCAGCAGATCCGCTCGTCGTTTATCAATGCGAGCCGCTCCGAAGCCGCCAAACTCAACCTGCCGCCAAAACTGGACGCCCTGGACTGGGACAGACTGGACTTCCTCGGCTGGCGCGACGGGAAAATGCCGCTGCGCGGTTATCTGGTGCTGGCCGGCCCGAACGGTCCCATCGGAATGATGCTCCGGGCCCCCGAAGGCGGCGCCAAGAAGAACCGCGCCGTCCTTTGCGAGCTATGCCGCGACATCTACTCCAAGGACGACGTCCTATTGTGGGTGGCCAAACGTGCCGGGCAGTCCGGCCGCAACGGCAACACGGTGGGCACCCTGATCTGCGCCGACTTCGGGTGCTGCCGCAACGTTCGGGTGGAGCCTCCGGTGAACGAGATCAACCCGGACCCGGCCGCCGTAGTGCGCCGACAGATCGACGACTTGGCAGGCCGGACCGCCCAGTTCCTGGACCGCGTCAAGGGAACGTAGCGCCGCCAACAGCCTCCGGCAACGCGCGGTCAGCGCAGGACGATGTCCACCGGGTTCGCCTCGGAGCGCCAGCTGCCGGCCGAGGCGGGCCCCGGGGCGATCACCGGGGCCGTCAGGACCCCGGAACGGTTGGTGCGTTTGTCCCGCAGGATCTCAGTGACGGAGCCAAGGTGCCGGGACAGGTCGATCACGTTTTCCGGCGCGGCCAGAAGCAACTGGAAGCCGAACTCATGCAGGGCCTTGATCCCGGCGCCGGCGAATTCCTCCGAGGCCAGGACAAAGGCCTCATCCATCATGACCGTGCCGTAGGTGGTGAACCCCTGCTCGGCGATGCCCAGCTGGTAGCTCAGCGCCGCGGCCATGATGAAAGCGGTGAAGCGCTGCCGTTCGCCGCCGGACATCGAGCCGGTGTCCGCATGCATAAAGACCTCGGTCTTCGCTGCGCGGTTCTTACCGCCGCCCTTCGACGCCGCCCTGGAACCGGAGCCCGCGACCTCGCGGTGTTCCTTGCACTGGATGAAGACGTGTCCGCGGACGTCCAGCACATCGGCCCGCCAGCGCCGGTCCTCCGGGGTCTGCGAGCCGAGCCGCTTCACCAGCGTTTCGAGCGACTTGTAGCGGTTGGTCAGCTCGACGTCGTCGTCCGCCCCTGCGCCGGCGGCGCCGGATGCGGCAGTGCCCGCGGCACCGGACGCTGCAGCGACCGCCTTCCCCGGCCGGGTGTGCCGGACTTTCAGCGCGTTCTGGATGGCGTCCTTGAACTGCTTCGCGCTGGCCGGCAGCGTCTGCTTGATGTCGAGTTCCAGGAAGCTGCCTTCATGGAAGTTCACCTCGGACAGGATCCCGTTGAGCGGCAGGATGCGGCTGGTGATGGAGCGGCGCTCCTCATCGAGCAGGTGCAGCAGGGTGCTGAAGGATTCGTGCGTGCGCTGGTTGAAGAACTGCCGGAATTCAGCCTCCTGCGCGGGCAGCCCGTCGCTGACAATGGCGTGGTACCGGGCTTCGAACTCCCCGGCGGCGCCGATCGACGTGCCGTGGTCCGCGGAAATCGACGTCCCCCACTCGCGTACGAAGCCCTCGAAAATGCGGGTGAGTCGCTCCGAAGTGGCCTGCCCGCGTGATTCGGCCGTATGCAGCTCGGCGAGCAGCCGGGTCCGGACCTGGTTGGCGAGGTTGTCCAGCTCATGGATCTCCGTGATGTCGCTGACGCCGCCGACGGCGGCAAGATACGGCGCCAGGGCCGTGACGGTGGCCTCCGACGGCGGCGACTGCGCCAGGCGTGCCTGCGCGGCGTCCAGCAGCGAATCGGCCGTGGACAGCTGGGCGTCGACAGCCTTGTATTCGCTCTGCAGCACGGCCGCGGCCTCGGTGCTGGACTGATGCTTGCGCCGGGCTGTCTCGATGTTGGCGCGCAGCGGCTCGAGGTCCGCCTGCGCGGCAAGGGCGCCCTTGAGGCGCTGCTCGATCCGGGCGAGTTCGTCCGCCGCCACAACGGCCGAAACCTGCTCCCAGGGCCGGTGGTCCTCGGCCACGCGCCGCAGGGCCTCCAGCTGCCGGGTCATCCCTTGGTGCGATTCCTCCCGGCTCTGCGCGAGTTCCGCCGCCTTGGCCAGTTCCTGCTGCAGGTCCTCCACCTGGGCTGCCACGAGCTCAAGCTTGGAGGCGTTGTCGAAGCCGAGGACATAGTCCTGCCTGCCGGTGAAGCGGTCGTCCTTTTCCACCGTGTGGCGGTTCCGCTTGACCACACCGCCCAGACTCAGACCCTTGTCCAGCCCCGCCAGCTCGTCCGGGTTTTCGACGCACGGGTACGCGAAGTCGAGGGCGATCCGTTCCCGGATCCACTCACCCGCCTGAGCGCTGGGGCCCAGGGTGAGGATGTCCAGCTTGGTAAGCAGATCGCCGTCGGCCGCGTCTTCCACGGCCAGCGCCCCGCCGGAGAGGGGCTTGGAGACATCGACGGCGCGCAGGGCGCCGCGGACGGAGTGGTCGTTGAGGTAGCGGGTGACGGCGGCAAAGTGCTCGCCCGGGACCAGCATGGTCGTAGCGAGGCTGCGCAGCGCGCGCTCCGCGGCCGGGCGCCACTGCTCCTGGCCCTCGGCAAGGTCGATCAGCTCGCCGCCGAACGGCATCTGTTCCTCGGGGACACCGGTGGCCGCCGCGATCGCGCTGCGGTTTTCAATGCTCGACGGCGGCAGCAGGGACTTGCGCGTCTTGAGCGAGACCAGCTCCTGCTGGGCCGCGGCGAGCTCGCGTTTCCTGGTCGCGTGACCGTCGAAGGCCTCGAAACGCAGCTCCTTGAGGGCCTCCGAGTCGTCCTTCAGTTCGGCCGAGCGGGCGGCGGCGTGCTCATGTGCCTGCTCCCAGCCCGCCGCGGTCCACTGAAGTTCCAAGCCGGCGTCGGAGAGCGCCTTGCGGGCCGATTCCTCCACCTGCTGGCGGAGCTTGAGCCCCACCCGGGCGTTTTCGAGCGACTGCTCGATCGCGGAGATCGCGTTGCCGCCCTGGTTGTTGTAGTCCGCCTCCAGCTGGCGCAGCTCCTTGGCCAGGCCGTCCCGGATACCCCGCTCGGCGCCCAGTTCCTTGGCCTTCGCCTGGGCCAGGTCCTTGAACCGGGCCAGCGTTTTCTCGTGCACGGTGACGGCCAGTTGCTGCTTGTACGCCTCGAATTCCTCGCCGGCCAGCTCCCGGAGCCGGTTCGCGTCGAGCAGGGACTGGGCGTAGTCCTTGTTCAGCCCGGGGACCGGTGCCAGCTGGTCGCGCTGCTGCCGGACGTCCTCGAGGCGCTGCCGGATGGACATCAGGTTGCTGAATTCCTCGACGACGTCGTCCGCTGCGGTCAGGGTGGCGGGCGCGTCCAGGACCTGGTCGCGGAAAAAGTTGTTGACGCTGCCGCCGAGGCCCTTGCCGGCCTGGATGACGCGCAGCAGCGGCAGGGCCTGGTCCGAATTGATCCCGAGCAGGCGCCGGAAGCGCTCCGCGAAGGCCTTGTGCACGTCGAAGATCTGGGCGTCCGGGAAGACCGCATCCAGCGCCGATTTGGTGAACCGTTTCTCCGCGATGCCCTCAAGTGCCGTGAGGTCCAGCGGCTTGTTGTCGATCAGGTAGTACCGGCCGACGCTGGACTCGGTCCCGTTCTTGGGCAGGTCGAACAGCGCCGAGGCCGTCACCCGGGTTCCTGCGGCGTTGTCGAAGGTCAGGGCGACGGCGGACCACGTGGCGCCGGGTCGCTGGAACGCGCTGGCGGAGCCCTCGCCCACGGCCTTGTCCCCCACTTTGCCGCGCATGTACGTAAACGTGGTGCGCTTGTCCTCCACGGCGCCGCCGGCGCGCTGGGCCGCGGCCTCGTTGGACCGGGGCCGGGCGTCGAAGACCCGGAGCATCGCGTCGAACAGCGTGGACTTGCCGACGCCCGAATTGCCCGTGAGCAGGGTGCCGTTGCGATCCACGTGCATGGTGTGGGCGCCGTGGAAGGTGCCCCAGTTGACTACCTGCACGAGGGCGAGGCGCATCTGGCCGGGGTTGGTGAGCTCGCCCATGGGCAGCATGGAGGCGATGCTCACTTGGTCTCCTCGGACTCTTCAGTCGTGGTTGCGTCCGACGACGACGGCGATGCCGCCCCCGCCCCTGCGCCGCGCAGCTGATCTTCGATCAGCTCAGCGCGCGGCTCCGACAGGCCCGATGCCACTCCCTGGGCGGCATCGCCGTCGTCGTCTTCGTTTGCCAGGTCACTTTGGGCGGCATCGGCGTCACCGCCGTCGTCGTCGCTTTCTGCCTCGTCCGCGTCGGTGTTCGCCTCGTTGTCGCCGTCAAGCTCCAATAGTGGCTCGGTGCCGGACTGGTCTGTGGAGGCTGCGACCAGGGCGTCGATCTGGGCGGGGATGTCGCCGATGTTTTCGAAGGGGAGGGCCAGGGGGAGGGCGTTGGAGATCGTGTAGACCTCGTCCAGGCCGGTGGCGAGGAGGAGTTGGCGGGCCAGGAGCTTGGTGATGGCGCGGTTGACGACGTCGGAATCGCGGAGGGCGTCCTGCTGGCCGGAGGGCTGGTAGTGGGCCACCAGTTCGGCGATTTCCTCGCGTGTGATGGTCGGATCTGTCTGGGCCGTGACGTGGCGGTCCAGGAGCAGGCGCAGGCGCAGCAGCACGATGGTTTCGACCCGGCTGAGGGCGCGCTGCTGGCGCAGGATGCTGGAGCGGGTGCCGCCGCCGATGGCTTCGGGGTCCACGGGGCGCAGCACTGCCACTTTGCGGTCGTGGTCCAACTGCAGGGTCAGGAACAGTTCGGAGAGGCGGCTGCGCAGGATCAGCTGGTTGTCCAGCAGGGTGGTCCACAGCTTTTCGTCCCGGCCGCCGTCGATGTACGGGCCCTTCAGGAGTTTCACGAGAGCCTGGCGGACCTTCATCGGGAGGACGCCGGTGTCCCCCGGGAACAGTGCGGCGCCGTCGACGAACGTGTCGCGCGGGGTGAGCGTGAAGGGGTCAGCGTGGACGTGGCGGGCGGACTCGGCCGCCGGTGCCGCAGCGCCGGCCGCCTCGGCGGTGGCTTCCACGGTGTCGTGGGAAAGTTCAGTCATCTTCAGTCCTTCTTGAGCGTGACGACCGGCAGGTACGCGGTGCGCGTGGAGCCGTCGATCTGTTCGAAGTCGAGAGTGTCCCAGGCCTCGCGGTCGAAGCCGGCCCCCTCGTGCAGGGCGTGGGAGAGCAGGCCGCGGATCGAGTTGATGTGGCGTTCCCCGGCCGGGAGCCGGTCCCAGGCCTCGGCCAGGGTGGAGGCGCCGGCGAACGCGGCTCGGATGGCCTCCGGCCGGGCCTTGCCGGTGCGCGGCGAGCGCACCCGGTCCGAGTCGCTGAAAGCGATCGGGTCGGCCAGCTTGGGCGGGGCCGCGAACTCGTCCGGGTCAAAGAGCTTGACCATGGCCAAGGACTCGAAGCCGGCGTTGAACAGCACCGGGCCGCGGACCAGTCCGGGGCGTTCGCGTTCGTACGGCAGGGACCGGATGGCCTGTTCGGCTTCCCGGAGGACCTTGCGGAGCCGGACGGACTGGCGGAAGTCGTCGCTCTGGACGTAGGTGTTCAGGCTTTCGCTGAGCTTGCCGTAGATCCGCTGGATCTGGCTGTGCTGGTTGCGCAGTTCCGCCACAAGGTTCTTCAGCGTCTCGCGTTCCTCGTGGCTGAGGTCATCCGCGAACTGCCGGCTCAGCACTTCGCCGATCGCCGACCGGAAGCGCAGCTGCTGCTGCGGATCCTCCAGGAAGGCCGTGAAGGAACGGAAGGTCCTGCCCTCGGGGCTCTGCCGGAGCCGCTTGTCCGCCTCCAGCACCTGCGCCATCGTGGCGCCCTTGCTCAGGGACTCCTCGATGATCTGGTTGCGGAGCTCCCCCACGAGCTCCTCGATCCGGTCGCGCATCTTCTTGTAGTCGGCGGGCAGGCTGGCGGCGAGGTCCAGGATGTTCCCGGCTGCCTCAACGGCTTCCTCGTCGTCGAGCAGGCCGTCAAAGTCACCGGAGCTGATGTCCTCGATCAGCTGGCGCCGTTCGCCGATTTCCTCTTCGAGGGACTCCAGCCGGGCACTTTGGTCCGGGTTCGTCTCATTGGCGAGCTTCTCAACGTCGCCCAGCAGCGTGCCCAGCCGCGAGCCGTTGAGGGTGGAGCGTTCGCTGGAGAGGCTGTCCAGGAAGGCGAGGACGCGGGCCGCGGGTTCGGTGACTTCGTACACGATCTGGCCGGACTGGTTCCGGCGGGTCAGGAAGTTCTTCCGGGTCCACTCGTCGCCGAACGTCTTCCCGTTCGCGGAGCCGCCCAGCCCCGGGTCCTGGCGGCGGAGCTGCTCCAGGAAGGCGTCGACGTCGGCGTGGAACTGTTCCAGCGGCAACTGCGGCCGGGTGCGGGTAAAGGAAGCCTGCAGCACGGCGATCACCCACGGCGCCGAGCGCGTCAGTGCCCAGGCGGGTCCCTTGGTGAGGAGTTCGAGGTCCCGCAGCCGGGCGCTGATGGCGTCGGCGGAGGACAGGGCGGAGCGGGACACGCACACTCCTTCAGCTGCCGTGGGATATGGACCGGGCAGCGGATGAGGAAAAACTGCCAGCTACAAGGTTAACGCAGGCCCCGGATTCCTTTCATCGGGTGGACGGCCGTGTGTGCAGCCGAGCTGCAGCCGCAGCCAGCACGCTGACCGCAGCCGGTGAGGTTCCCGCGACCCCGCTGTGACCTACGGCCCGGTAGCATTTCGATCCCGCATCAAGAACCGCGGCACGGGCTCGCGACTCTGGCTAGCCCACTTCCCCCGCCCTACGCTCGGGCTACTGACTCAGCCGAAGCAATGGTGCAGGGGGAAGAATGCAGTTCGACCTAAGCGCAGTGGAAACGGCAACGCTGGTGTTCATTGGAACACTCGTGTTTGCCCTGCTACTCACACTCTTTATGATGACGGCATCGTTCGCGGCCCTGGTGCTGGTGGGCATCGGCCGGCTCGCCTGGATCATCGCGGCAAACATCCTTCTGGGGCTTGTCCACGGCATCAACCACGCCTGGGACCGGCTGGTCCACCATGCGTCCACGGTGGAGCTGCCGGGCGACTTCGCCGGCGAGTTCGGGGATATGGCGGCCGAAATTATGGGCCAACCGGCCCCTAGTACCGGCACCTACCCGCGGGTAGTATTGCGGGACAGCTGAAGGGTCCTCCACCCACGGCGGATCCAGGGCTCGAGCCGGTAACCCCGGTTAGAGGAGATGCCCGATGAGCTCCGCCGTTGAAAATCCTGCCACTGACAATCCGGCCGACACCGAAGTCCCGGTTCCGCCCCAGACGCTGGGCCACGATGCAACCGCAGCGGACGCGCGGGCCGTCAGCGAAGCGGCCCGCGAGACCAGCTGGGACCGGCCCAGTTTCGCCAAGGGACTGTACCTCGGCAGTTTCGACCTCAGCCTGATCCACCCCTGGCCGGAGGCTCCGGCGGACGACGTCGAACGCGGGGAAGCGTTCATGGCCCGCCTGACCGACTACTGCCGCACCATGTCCGGACGCACCATTGAGCGGGACGCCCGCATCCCGGATGAATACCTCAAGGGACTTGCCGCACTGGGGGTGTTCGGCATGAAGATCCCCCGCGACTACGGCGGGCTGGGCCTCTCCCTCGTCTACTACGGGCGGGCGCTGGCCCTGCTGGGTTCCGTCCACCCCAGCCTCGGCGCGCTGCTCTCCGCACACCAGTCCATCGGCGTCCCCGAACCTGTCAAAGTCTTCGGCACCCCGGCGCAGAAGCAGGAATACCTGCCGCGTTGCGCTGCGGGGGCTATCACCGCGTTCCTGCTGACCGAACCCGACGTCGGTAGCGACCCCGCCCGGATGGGAGCGACCGCCGTCCCTTCCGACGACGGGGAGTCCTACGTCATTGACGGCGTGAAGCTCTGGACCACCAACGGGGTCATCGCCGAACTGGTGGTGATCATGGCGGTGGCCCCCTCCCGCACCGACGCGGACGGCACTGTTCACAAGGGCGGCATCAGCACCTTCGTCGTCGAAATGGACTCCCCCGGCATCACGGTGGAAAACCGCAATGCCTTTATGGGACTGCGGGGCATCGAGAACGGCGTCACCCGGTTCCACCAGGTCAGGGTGCCCGCGGCGAACCGGCTGGGCGCCGAGGGCCAGGGCCTGAAGATCGCCCTCACCACACTCAATACCGGCCGGCTCTCGATTCCCGGGCTCTGCGTCGGCTCCGGGCGGTGGAGCCTGAAGATCGCCCGCGAATGGTCCAACGCCCGCGTCCAGTGGGGCCGGCCGGTGGGCAGGCATGAGGCCGTGGGCAAGAAAGTTGCCTTTATCGCGGCCAGCGCCTTCGCTTTGGACGCGATATTTGAGCTGTGCGCCGAAATGGCCGACGCCGGGCAGAAGGACGTGCGGATCGAAGCGGCCCTGGCGAAACTGTGGTGCACCGAGATCAGTTGCCGGATTGCGGACGAACTGGTGCAGATCCGCGGCGGCCGCGGCTTCGAAACCGCGGACTCCCTTGAGGCCCGCGGTGAACGTGCCGTGCCGGCCGAGCAGCAGCTCCGAGACCTGCGGATCAACCGGATCTTTGAGGGATCCTCGGAGATCATGAAACTGCTGATCGCCAGGGAGGCCGTGGACGCGCACCTCGCGGCCGCCGGTGACCTCGCCTCCGAGGAAGCCAGCTTGTCCGACAAGGCCAGGGCCGCGGCAGCCGCTTCCGGTTTCTATGCGAAGTGGCTGCCGAAGCTCGTCGCCGGGGCCGGGATGGACCCGCGTTCCTACAGCGACTTCGGCCGGCTGGCCAAGCAGCTGCGCTTTGTTGAGCGGTCCTCGCGGCGGCTGGCCCGGCAAACCTTTTACGGGATGGGCCGGTGGCAGGCGAAGCTGGAGCACAAACAGGCGTTCCTGGGCCGGATTGTGGACATCGGGGCCGAGCTGTTCGCCATGGCCGCCTGCTGCTCCCGGGCCGAAATGCTGCTCCGGACCGAGCCGGAGAAGGGAGCCTCCGCCTACGAACTTGCCGAGGCGTACTGCGAGCAGGCCCGGGTACGCGTGGACGAGTACTTCGACCAACTCTGGCGGAACACAGACGACGGCGACCACGTGCTCGCCCGCAACGTCCTGGCCGGCGACTACGAGTGGCTCGAGGCCGGGGTTCTGGACCAGTCAGAGGGCACCGGGCCCTGGATTGCCGATGCCAGTCCCCGCGCCTCGGTCAAGGAGAACCTCCACCGGAAGTACCGCTGACAAGGGCCGCACCGCCCGGCAGGTGCCGTCAACCGAATAGTAAGCATCCTTGCTACCTTCTGCTGCCCGTGGTTAGGTGGATGTGAGACCCGCACGCCGGTCTCCGCCTTGCGGTGCCCGGCCCAAACAATGGGCCCGGGTCAATCAGTGAAAGTGAGCAGTCCTCATGAGCAGCCCAGCCGGCCCCGAAGATCGCACTCCCCGCCACGCCGGTGACGGGGACGCGGCCGCACACCAGGACGCCCGGATCCACGATGCCCGGCAGGACGCTGCACCGCAGGCCGCACCCGGCACCAACGACACACGCGTGATCCCCACGGGCACCGCCACCAGCGACGCCGCCACGCGGAGCCAGGACTCGGTCCGCACGGAACCGACCCGCAGCCAGCCCGTCACGGAACCGACCCGCAGCCAGCCCGTCACGGAACCGACCCGCAGCCAGCCCGTCACGGCCGTGCGGCACAACGGGACCGGCCGCGACAGCGTCGACGGGCGGGACACGGTGGTCGACGAGGTCCCCACCCGGGAAACCGTGGTGGCCCGCGAAAAGGAACAATTCGGCGGCATCAAGATCGGCTCGGCCTTCTTCGGCTGGCTCGCCGCCACGGGTATGGCCGTGCTGCTGACCGCGCTGGTCGCCGCCGCCGGCACCGCCGTCGGGCTCGCCACCAACACCGATGTCAACGCGGCCGTGAACTCCGGCGACCAGACCGTGGGAATGGTTGGCATCATCGTGCTGCTGGTCATCCTGTTCGTGTCCTACTACTCCGGCGGCTACGTCGCCGGCCGGATGGCCCGCTTCAACGGCGCCAAGCAGGGCTTTATGGTGTGGGTCTGGGCCCTCATCGCCGCTGTGGTGGTCGCCATTCTCGGCCTGGTGGCAGGCCAGCAGTACAACATCCTGGCCCAGCTCAACAGCTTCCCGCGGATCCCGGTCAACGAAGGCGAACTGAACACCACCAGCATCATCGCCGCAGTGGTGGTGGCTGCGGTGGCCCTCGTAGGTGCCGTCCTCGGTGGAACCGCCGGCATGCGCTTCCACCGCAAGGTGGACCGCGCCGGTTTCACCCCGGTGGACACTGTCGAGGAACGCTAGGCCCTTGTTCAGCCGAACCCGGCGGCGGCGGCCTCCGCCTCAAGCCAAGTAATACCAGCGGCGGTCGACCCGCAGGAAGCGGCTCGTTTCGTGGTGGACTCCGCGTTCTCCGTCGTGCCGGAAATGGGCCTTGAACTCCACGGTCCCTTCGGTGTCCAGCGGACCGCCGCGCGTCGTGGCAATGATGTCCAGCCGACGCCACTGCATGTCTGGATCCAGATCCAGGGCAACCGGCCGGGTCTCAGGGTGCCAGGTGCGCAGGAGGTATTCGGCGTCCAGCATCACGAAGGCGCTGTACCGCGAGCGCATCAGCTGCTCTGCCGTCGAAGCCTCCGCTTCGCCCGAGTGGAAGCGGCCGCAACAGTCCCCGTACTGCTCCCCGGACAGGCACGGGCAGTTTCCCCGGAAGCGGGACCGCTCGGGCTGGTCATGGGCCCCGGTACTGGCGGCGGCTGGGGGCGTCACAATTGTCCTTTCGGGGCCGGACCACGCCGGCGTGGCTCCTTCAGACTATAGACGCACGGCCCGGCAGCGCCCGGCAACGGAACCCGTACCAGCTCGGACACGGCCCTGCGAAGAGGCCGGATGCCTGCGCGTCCACGGAAAAAAGTCCGTATGGTTAAGGGGTGCTGTTACCCGCCGCTCTTGGCGGGACACGCCGCGGCAAGGCCAGCTAGGAGAGGTGACATGGAAGATCCGACAACCATCGCCCTCAACCTGACCTTCCTCGGGACGCTGGCAGTGGCGCTGGTCATGTTCTTCGGCTTGTTCCTCGCCCTGGTAGCCACGCTGGTGATTGCCGGCCTCGGCCGGCTGGTTGCCGTGACCATCATGGCCGTGGGACGCGGCGTGCTGAAGGTCGCCGGCGGAACAGCCCGGCCCTCCGGGACCGTCCAGGCCGGCGCGGTCAGGGCCACCGGAAGCACCCAGCAGGGCCGGCCGCCAGCGGCTGCGAAACCGGCGAAAGCCGCGAAGACGGCCAAGCCCGTGAAGCCCGCCAAGCCTGCGAAGAAGGAACCCGCACTGTCGCCGGACTGGGTGGCCGCCGTCGCGCAGGCCGATGCCCGCGCCGCCGCACGTGCCAAGGCGGAGGCGGCCCCGGCGGTCAAGGTCTCGGTCCGCGAACTGCCCAGCCCCACGGCCCCGGCACGGGACGTGGAGGCCGTGGCGCCCCTCGTCGAGTCGGCCACTGACAGGAACGGCCAGCTCGGCAATGTCCCGCCGGCCTTCAAGAAAGCCCCGATGCCCGCCGCGAAATCCCTGCTGGACACGGGCTCGCTGGTCTCCCATCCCGGCCGCTTGCCGCTGCCCCGAAAGCCCCAGGGCCAGCCCCAGAACCATCCGCGCAACACGCCGCAGGCTCAGGAGCGCAAAGCCGGCTGAGGCCTTACCCCCGGCAGGCAACTCGGCTACGGTGAAACCCATGGAATTCAGATACCTCGGGAACAGCGGCTTCAAGATCTCGGAAATCACGTTCGGCAACTGGCTCACGCACGGCTCGCAGGTGGAGAACGAGGTCGCCACCCAGTGCGTCCGGGCAGCGCTCGACGCCGGCATCAGCACCTTCGACACCGCGGACGTCTACGCCAACACGGCCGCGGAGACCGTGCTCGGCAAGGCGCTCCGGGACGAGCGGCGGGAGTCGCTGGAAATCTTCACCAAGGTCTTCGGCCCCACCGGTCCCAAGGGCCATAACGATCTTGGCCTCTCCCGCAAGCACATTATGGAGGCCATCAACGGCTCACTGACCCGTCTGCAGACGGACTATGTGGACCTCTACCAGGCCCACCGCTACGACTACGAGACCCCGCTCGAAGAGACGATGCAGGCCTTCGCGGACATCGTGCGGCAGGGCAAGGCCCTCTACATCGGGGTCAGCGAATGGACAGCCGGCCAGATCCGCGACGGCCACGCCCTCGCCAAGGATCTCGGCTTCCAGCTGATCTCCAACCAGCCGCAGTACTCAATGCTGTGGCGGGTCATCGAGGCCGAGGTGATTCCGACGTCCGAAGAGCTGGGCCTCTCCCAGATTGTCTGGTCACCGATTGCCCAGGGTGTGCTCAGCGGCAAGTACCACCCAGGCAAGCCGGCCCCTGAGGGCAGCCGCGCCACGGATTCCAAGGGCGGCTCGAAAATGATCGAGCGCTGGATGTCCAATGAGGTCCTCACCGGTGTCCAGCAGCTCAAACCGATCGCGGAGGAAGCCGGGCTGACCATGGCCCAGCTGAGTATCGCCTGGGTGCTGCAGAACCCGAACGTGGCCTCCGCCATCATGGGCGCATCCCGGCCGGAACAGATCGAGAAGAACGTGGCGGCCGCGGGCGTGAAGCTGGACGCCGGAATCATGGAAAAGATCGACGCCGCGATCGGCTCCCTCGCCGAGCGCGACCCGGCGCAAACCAAGTCGCCCGCCTCGCGGGAGCGGTAGGCCCGTGGCAACCGCGCCGACGCTCGCCGTCACCGGTTCCACCGGGCACCTGGGCGGGCTGGTCGCGCGGCAACTGGCCGGCGCCGGCAGCCCGCAGCGTCTGCTGGTCCGCGATATCGGCCGGGCGCCGGAACTGGCGGACGCCGTCCCCGTGACGGTGGCCTATGCCGATCCGGTGCTCGCGAAAGCCGCCCTCGACGGAGTGGAGACACTCTTGATGGTTTCCGCCGCAGAAACCGAGGACCGGCTGCAGCAGCACTGCACTTTCGTGGACGCGGCGGCCGCGGCCGGCGTGCGGCACATCGTGTACACCTCATTCTTCGGCGCGGCAGCCGATTCCACGTTCACCCTGGGCCGGGACCACTTCGCCACCGAGGAACGGATCAAAGCGTCGGGGATGGACTACACCTTCCTGCGGGACAACTTCTACCTGGACTTCCTGCCACTGCTGGCAGGCGAGGACGGCGTGATCCGTGGACCCGCCGGGGACGGCGCCATGGCGGCTGTTGCCCGCGCCGATGTCGCCCGCTCCGCCGTGACCGTGCTCCGCGACCCTGCCCTGCACGTCGGCAGAACCTACGATCTCACCGGACCCGAGGACATTTCCCTCTCGGCGGCAGCGGACCTCCTCACCGCCGGGACCGGCCGGCGCATCACGTTCCACCACGAGACCCTCGAGGAGGCCTACGCCTCGCGGGCTCCCTATGGCGCCCCGCCGTGGCAGGTAGATGCCTGGGTGAGCACCTACACGGCCATCGCCGCGGGCGAACTGGCCGGCCCGACGTCGGCCGTGCACGAACTCACCGGCCGCGAACCGCTGGGCCTGGCGCAGTTCCTGGCCGAGTCGCACACGATTTAGTCCCCCGTCCCGTCCCGGGCTGCCGGGCTGCCGGGCTGCCGGGCTGGCCCAGTATTGACGGCTTCCGGGCCCAGGCGTAGACCTGACTACAGGTGACACCGGTCCAAAACCGGGCTGGTCCGGAGCAGAATCGCAGTGCCATGCCAAAACAGATGTCCCGACACTCATCCATCCTGAAGACACCGCGCCACGGACGGAAGCTCACGCCGCACCCCGGCGAACCGAGCCACGGCCCGCTGACCGCGGAGGAACTCCAGCTCGCGGTGCGGAACCACTCCATGCCGCTGGAGGCCCTGCGGAACGACATCACCCCGCCCGGGCTGCATTATCTGCTGAACCACTTCGACATCCCGTTCGTCGATGCCGAGCAGTGGCACCTGCGGATCGGCGGCGCTGTGCAGCGGTCCCTGGAGCTGAACCTCAAGGCGATTCGCCGGGCGCCGACGATCAGCATCCCCGTGACCTTGGAGTGCGCCGGCAACGGCCGCTCCCTGCTGCGGCCCCGTCCGCTGAGCCAGCCGTGGCAGCTCGAGGCCGTGGGCACCGCCGTCTGGACCGGCGTCCCGCTCGCCTACCTGCTGACCCAGGCCGGAGTGGAGGACGACGCCGTGGAGGTGGCGTTCACCGGCGCCGACAGCGGATTCCAGGGCGGGGTCCGGCATCAGTTCGCCCGGAGCCTTCCGATAGCGGAGGCCCTGCGGCCCGACATCGTGCTGGCGTACCAGATGAACGGCAGCGACCTGCCCCCGCAGCACGGTTATCCCCTGCGGCTGGTGGTCCCCGGCTGGTACGGCATGGCGAGCGTGAAATGGCTCTCCTCGATCCAGGTGCTGACCAAACCGTTCGAGGGTTTCCAGCAGACGGTCGCGTACCGCTATCAGCAGGACGCGGACGACGCCGGCAGTCCCGTCTCCTGGATCAAAGTCCGTTCGCTGATGGTTCCGCCGGGTGTGCCGGACTTTTTCACCAGGAGCAGGATCGTGCCGCCCGGCCCGGTGATGCTGACCGGCCGGGCGTGGTCCGGGGAGGGCGCGGTGCAGCGCGTCGAGGTCGGGATCGACGGCAAGTGGGCGCCGGCGCAGCTGCAGCATCCTGCCGCGCCCTTCGCTTGGTGCGCCTGGTCCATGCCGTGGGTTGCTGACCCCGGCGAACACGAGCTTGCCTGCCGCGCCACGGACGCCACCGGTGCGGCGCAGCCGCTGGAGCAGGCCTGGAACTACCAGGGCATGGGCAACAACGTGGTGCAGCGGATCAAGGTGACGGTCGGGCAGCCGGAGGCGCCCCGGACCTAGTAGTCCACGATCGCGCCGGCGGAGATGTTGACCGTGGCGTCTGTGATGGCCCCGGCCTTGTCCGAGGCCACGAAGCAGGCGACGTTTCCGACGTCGGCCAGAGTGGCGGTGCGGTTCAGGTGGGCGGCCTTGGCAATCTCCACGATGATCTCCTCGCGTCCCTCCGCCTGCCACGGGATCGTCTCGATGATGCCGCCGGACACCATAGTGACCACTCGGATGCCGTGTTTTCCCAGTTCCAGGGCCCATTGGCGGCGCAGCCCCTCCATCGCGTCCAGGGCCACCTTGAAGCCACCAAGCCCGGGAATGGTCTGGGGTCCCGAGCCGCCGAACATCAGCACCACGCCGGAGCGTTGTTTGATCATGCGCGTCGCCGCGGCCCGGGTGGTGATGAAGTGGGTGCGCGTGGCCAAGGTGATGGGCTGGGTGAAGTCGTTGACGTCGATCTCCATCAGCGGTTGCTGGATGTCGCCAAAGGAGATGAGGTTGAAGGAGATGTCGATCCGTTTGTGCTTCTTCGCCACGCGGTCCACGAATGCGTCGACCTGTTCCTCGTCCAGGGCGTCGACGACGGCGGTTTCCGCCCTGCCGCCGTCCTCCAGGATGTCCCGGGCCACCTTTTCAAGCCGCGACTCGGTGCGCCCGGCAAGGTGGACGAAGGCGCCCTCCGCAGCGAAAGCCCGGGCCACGGCGCCGCCGATGGAACCGCCCGCACCGTAGATCAGCGCCGTTTTGCCCTGCAGCAGTCCGTTGCCGGGGACCTCATTGTTCAACATGGCCGCCTGCCTCCCGCGGTGGAGTGGTAAATTCCCTCAACTATGTTCTCGCCGGGGGTTGCTGGCAAGAGGGGCCGGTCTGTTCAGGAGGCGAGGGTTCCGCGGACAATGCTCACGCTGGAGTGCGCGGGGTTGCCGTCCACCGGCTCGTCGGAGACGTCCACGATCGGATATTCGGCCAGGTCCAGCCCGGCGGGAACCGGGAACGAGCCGGACTCGGACGTCATCACGCCCAGGCTCACCAGCCGTGTCAGATCGGGCGCGATCAGCCAGACCTCCTGGTAACCGCGGGCCTCGTTCTTGTCTACCCGCACTTCCAGCGTGCGCTGTCCGTCCTTGGCTTCGACCACCCGGGCCGAGCCGGTGGCGGAATGCTGGTCCACCGGCGCGAGCTCGGTCTGGGCCAGCGGCGTGACCACCGGCTGGTTCTGCTGAACGGACCAGAAGACGCCCGCCGCCAGCAGCGCTGTGGCCGCGGCGGCTGCCAGCCATACACCGGGACGGCGCAGCCAGCCGGAACCGCCGCTGCGGTCAGGCTTCCCGCCGGCCCCGGCCTCCCGGGACGGGAGCGGAGTCACGGACCCGGACGCCGGCTGTTCCGGTGACGGCGCAAACGGCGGCGGGGAGCCGGATGCCGTCGGGGATCCCAGCGGGTCGGCGGCGACGGCGGGGGAAAGCCCCAGCGCGCTGTGAATTCCTGCCCATACCTGCGGCCCGGGCGATTCCAGTGCGGCGACGTCCGGTCCGGGCTTTGCTGCCACGACGGCGCGGCGGAGGCTGGCGTATTCCGCTGCGCAGCCGGCGCAGGAGCGGAGGTGTTCCGCGGCGTCGTCTCCGAGCTCTTCGCCGAGGGCCAGCAGGCTCAGGGACTCCGGATCAAGATGTTGCACGGTCTACCTCCAATCGGCTTCTGAGCTGGGACAGGCTGCGGCGGATGTGGCTCTTGACCGTACCAAGCGGCAGGTCCAGTTTCTGTGAAATCTGCGAATGCGTCAGGTCATCGTAGAAGGCCAGCTTGAGGATGGATCCCTGCGGCTCCCCGAGCCTTTCCAGCTCCCCGTCCAGCAGCAGGCGGTCGGCCAGCACCTCTGCGGCCGCATGCCCGGCGGGATCTTCCGGGGCCGGGGAACGCTCGACGGCGGCCAGCACCTTTCGGGTTTCCCGCACCGAGGCCGCCTGCGCGTCCGTGATCACGTTCCGGGTGATGCCCACGATCCACGCCGGCAGCCGCGCTTTCCCCGGATCGAACGCCGACCGCGAGCGCCACACCCGGATGAACACCTCCTGCGTGACGTCGTCGGCCGCGGAACTGTCGCGCAATGAGCGCAGCGCCAGCGTGTGGACCAGCGGCGAGAACTGCCGGTACGCCTCGGCCAGCGCGGCTTCGTCACCGGCGGCGAAGGACTCGTTCAGTCCGGCGTCCCAGGCGGAAGGGGCCTCGAAGGGGGCCAAGCCAGGCTCCTTCCCGCTGCTGGTGGTGCTGATGAGCGCTGTGTCCTGGATCATGCCGGCACCGCTGTGACAATCACATTGTCGCCGTAGTCCTGTTTCTCGTCCAGCCATCGGCCGCCGCAGGTCACCAGCTTCAGCCGGGGAGGGCCGTCGCGGCGGAAAATGGACGCTCCGTCGAACGCGTCCTTGGCCATAAGCTCCACGCCGGTCACCCGGAACGTCACGGGCGGGGCCCCGTCCCGCCGGACGGTCACCAGCGTTCCCGGCGCCAGCGACTTGAGCTGGGAAAAGGGCGCCGAATCCGAGGTCGTGTCGACGTGCGCCGCGACCACCGCGGTTCCGGCTGCGGCTCCGGGGGCCGGGCCGAAACGGTACCAGCCGGCCTCGTTGAACGGCTCGGGGATCTCCATGGCCCCGTTGGGACTGACCCCCACGTCCACGACGGCCATGTTGATGGTGGTGCCCTCCACGGTGAGGGCGCGCGGGGCCGGGTCCTTAGGCTCCCGGGCCGCTGGAGCTGCCGGACGGACCGGGATGGCTGCACCCGGGACCGGGGCAGCCGCAGCCCGCGGCTGTGGGTGCGTCGGCTGGGACAGCCCCGGCGCGGGCGGGGACTGCTCGGCACCGGATCGCGGCCCGTCAGAGCCAGGTGCCTGGGCGGCTGTTCCCTCAGCTGCTGATCTCTCCGCGGCCGGGGGCTCAGCATCCGTTCCCTGGGGCGCGGCGGAACCGGCGATCGACAGAGCAACCGTTACGACGACAGCCGCCGCGATCCGCGCCGCCGATAACTTTCCGACAGACCAACGTGCGGCCGAGCAACGCGCAGCCGTCCGCCGCGCCGTCGACCGCCGGCCGGAAGCCGGGGGGACCCCGGTGGGCTCCGCCGCCGTCGTACGGTTCATCTCGGGCCTCCCCTTGTCGGATTGGATGTCAGGGGCCGGCCGCCCGGGGTGACCGGGCGGCCGGTACACGCGGTTGGTGCCTAGCGGGTGCGGCGGAGCGCCGGTTGCTTCCGGGTCACGGCGAACCCGCCGGCCAGGAGCAGGAGGAGCGCGGCTCCGATGCCCACCGTGGTGGCTGCCTGACCGGTTGATCCGGTGGCGGCGTCAGCTGCGCCGGATCGTCCGCCGGGAACGCCGGCCGGGGCGGAGTGCAGACCCTCAATGTTCTGCACGGCCAGTTGCAGGTTGTTGTCCGCGAGGCTGCCCCACGCGTACACCACTGTGTGGGTGCCTTCCGCGACCGTTACGTCGGCCGGGCCGATCACCGGTTCGGTGGTGCCGGCCGCGGCCACCGCAACGGAGAGGGTTCCGGGATCCAGCGTGAGGGTCTCCTCATTGGGGTTGGCCAGGCCGGAGATCACGGCGGTACCTCCGGCGAGGATGTCCACGGCCGGCGCAGCTGCCGTGTGGCGGACAGTGAGCTTGCCCTTGCCGGGATCGATTTGCGAGACGTCGTTCGTGAAGAAGTTGGCCGTCGGGTTGCCCTCTGCGTCGAGGTTGGCCACGGCCGTGTAGTTGCCGTTGGCCGCGAGGCTGACCGTGACGGGCCCGATCACAGGGGCAGAGGCGTCCGCGGCATCGGCGGCCGTGATGGCAAGGTCATAGTCGCCGGGCGGCAGGGCGAGCGGGCCGGCGAGGGTGCCGGGCGTGAAATCGTCCAGGGTGCGTTCGCCGTTGACCCAGACGTCAACGGTCAGCCCCGGCACGCCGTGGAGGACGGACAGCTGGGCGTCGGACTCGGCCGCCTGGGCAGGGCCGGCAAGGGTGAGAGCTGCCGCGATCGCCACGGCGCCTGCTGTGAAAAGGCTGGTACGCATTTACATCTCCTTCAACGGCCCGCCACGCGGGCGATTTATTGCTTACACCCCTACTACCGGCGTTGGAGGCTGTTTGGATGCACACGCATGTAAAAGTCTTTTGAAGAAGGTGCCGCCGGGCAGCGGCGACCGGGCAGGCAGGACCCGCGGGCCCGCGGAGGGTTGACGCCCGTCCCTGCGGGAACCGGCAAGCGGACACAGCGACGCGGCCGGGCTGCTCTAGTGAGCTGCCCGGCCGCGGCTGTCGTCGTTCCGGATGTCCTAGGCCGGCGGTGGCTTGTCCGGGCCGGAGGTGGCGCCTGGCTGATCGGGCCCGGCGGCTGACGAGGCGTCCGGCTGATCGGGACGGGCGGCTGCGGGCCCGCCGATACCGTAGAAGCCCGGCTGGCCCTCGGCTGGCCCGGCCGCGGCCGGACCGGGCTGGCCTGTCACACCAGGACCAGGCTGGCCGTAGAGGGGCGGCGGGCCGCCCGGGACACCCGGCATGCCGGTCCCGCCCGGCAGCGGCGCGTACCCGGGGCCGGGAGGAGTCACGGCGGGAGGCGTCGCAGCGGCTTCCCCGGGGTCCCGGGGCCCCATGTCCAGGTGGAACGGCGGGTATTCGTCACGCATCAGCGCAACGTAGGTGGTGACGCGGTAAATCCAGCGGTTCAGGCCCAGCAGGAAGTCGAAAAGGCCCCGCGAGTACACCCCGGTGAACAGCAGGATGACCCCGGCGATGAAGACCAGCAACCCGAACAGGGACATCCCCGCGCTGACCTGCACCCATTCGCCGTCGTGGTACACCCACGTCTGGGCGGTGCCGGTCAGCAGCGCGATGATCAGCAGGTGTGGAAGGGCCAGCAGCCAGGACTTCACGAGCACCAGGCCGTGGGAGAGCTTCTCCGGATAGTCGACGTCGAAGTCGGCCGGGTAGTCGGTGCGCGCCAGGGTGAAAGGCGGGTAGCGGTCCGTGCCGAGCGCCCCGTAGGAGTAGAAGGCCACCCGCCAGCTCCAGCGGATCACCCCGACGTTGAAGTTGAACAGCGAGCGCGGGTAGTGCCCGGTGAAGAGGATCGCGAACCACGCCACGATGGTGACCACACCGAAGGCAAACCAGAGGAAAAAGAGCACGATGAAGTGCGGGATCGCCAGGAACCACTTGAACAGCCACTTCCACCGGGACAGGTTCGGGTCCAGATAGCCGTTGAGCCGGGCCGGATATACGACGCCGGCACCCGGCGGGGTGGACGGTGCAGCACCCGGCGGGACGCCCGGCGGCGCACCGGCCGCATACGGCTGGGCGGCATATGCCTGCTGTCCCGGGACTGGCTGCCCGGCATAAGCCCGCGCCGGAGCTCCGGGGCCAGCGGGCGGTACGCCCTTGCCCAGCCCGGCGGCGCCAAACACGATCAGTGGCACACCGATGAGCAGGAACAGGATTCCGCCGATCAACAGGCCGACGAACACGGGCCACAGGAGGTCAGAGCGGGCTCCGGCTCGAAGGTCCACGGCCACCGGAGCGGTGGCGTCCGCGTTCATGATGACCACGGCCCAGGCCCCTGGCCGCAGGTCCCACTGGAGCTCCTGGGTCCCGGGCCCGGTGGCGAGCGCGGTCCAGAAAGTCTGATCCGCGGGCGGCGCCGGAACACTCGTGCCGGGCAATTCACGGTACTGCACCCGGAACGGCGCGAATCTGACGTCAACGATTTCGGAGTGGTTGACGCCAGCCAGGTAGGCCGCCACATCGGCCTGCGGAGCGATGCCGATGAAGATCGCCTTCGCCGGATCGGCCGCCGAGCCGCGGAGCATGATGCTTCCCGGCACCACCGGGGACGTTTCAGGGAAGCTGCTTTCCGTCATGATGTCGAGGCGTGGAGAAGTGAGGGCGTACGAATCGGCGGCAAAACGCTCCACCGGCGTGGTGAAGAACCCGTTGTCGCGCTGCTGGTAGTTGGCCCACCCGACGGCGCCGGCGCCAGCCAGCAGACCCAGGCCGAGGAGTGCGCTGAGCGTACCCAGCACGAGCATGACAATCCGGCCTGGTCGCATGAGCGCCGTCCTTTCACATGGCCCTTGTCAGGACCCTCCGGTTCAGCATGGACGCCGGTTAGCGCCCTAGCGAGGTAAGCAGGCGGCGTCCCCAGCTCTGGGCCTTTTCGATTTCGCCGTCACGCAGCGGCCCTTCGCTTCCTTTCACGTAGAAGGGCATGGGTTCGGCGATGATGTCTGCACCGCCGGCTTTGAGGGCATGGGATATCTTCTTGGCTGCATCGCCGTGGATGAACATCCGGACGCGCGTATCGAACGCCGCGGCGTTCACGCCCTTGAGGGAACCGTCTCCCAGGGCAGCCAGCAACGAGGTGATTTTCGGCGTCGGGCGCCATCCGTTGATCGGGCTGCCGACCACAAGGAGGTCCCCCGCCGCGAGGGTTTCGGGTTTGAACTCGCCCACCGGAACGGAGCTCGCCTGCACGCCGTCGAGCGAGCCGGCGATCGCCTCCGCGACCGATCTGGTGTTGCCGTACGCCGAATCGTAGACAACCAGGGCTTTCATGCCGTGATCACTACCTTGAGCGCCTTCGTTTCCGCGGCGCGGGCGAACGTGTCGTAGGCCTCCAGGAACTGGTCGAAGCTGAAGTGGTGGGTGGCGAATTTTTCCGCCGGCACCTTGTTCTGGGCCACGAGCTTGAGCAGCATCGGTGTGGTGTTGGCATTGACCAGGCCCATGCTGATGTTGATGTTTTGGATCCAGAGGTTTTCCACATGCAGCTCCACGGACTTGCCGTGCACGCCCACGTTGGCCACATTGCCGCCGGGACGCACTATGTCCGTGCACATGTTGAACGTCGCCGGAATGCCGACCGCCTCGATGGCCACGTCCACTCCCTGACCGTCGGTCAGCGCGAGCACCTGCTCCTTCCAGTCGGCGTCGCTGGAGAGGACGACGTTGGTGGCGCCGAACTCGCGGGACTTCTCCAGCCGGTTCGCGTCAAGGTCCACGGCGATGATGGTGGCGGCCCCGTAAAGCCCGGCAGTGGCGATCGCGGCGAGGCCCACCGGTCCGGCACCGACGACGGCGACCGTATCGCCGGGTTTGACCCGGCCGTACTGCACACCGATTTCGAAACCGGTGGGAAGGATGTCGGAGAGCATCACGGCCCGTTCGTCGGTGACGCCTTCAGGAAGCAGATGGAGCGAATTTTCGGCGTACGGGACGCGGACGTACTCGGCTTGGGTACCGTCGATCAGGTGGCCGAAGACCCAGCCAATGCCGGCTGCCCCTTCCTCGCCCATGCAGTGCGAGTAAAGGCCGGTCTTGCAGTTCGCGCAGTGGCCACAGGACTTGATGCAGGAGATGATCACGCGGTCCCCCACCTTGAGGCTGGTGACCGAGGAGCCCGCTTCGGTGATGGTCCCGACGCCTTCGTGGCCCAGAATCCGGCCCTTGGTCACGGCAGGAACGTCCCCCTTGAGAATATGGAGGTCCGTTCCGCAGATCGTGGTGGTGTCCACTTTCACGATCACGTCGCTGGGATTCTGGATCTTGGGATCGGGAACGTCCGTCCAGGACTTTTCCCCGGGACCGCCATAGACGAGGGCTTTCATGCGTTCTCCTTGACTCTGAGGATGTTCGGCGGGTCCACGATGCGCAACCGGCACGGCGTCACGGACGCGTCGATGCCTGATGACACGACGGAGCGGCGGGCGTGCTCGTGGAGTTCTTCGATGGCATCGGCGGTCACGCGGGCGTGGGTGAGGTTGATGACGATTTCGTAGCCGGGAAGTTTGGCCGCCACACGCCGGCAGACGACATAGAGGGCGCGGATATTTGCCGGCGTGACGACGCCCCGGACGTCGACCCGCGCCGATTCCGCAACGGAGTCAATCCGGATAAGGACTTTCATGCGGGGGTCCCCGTGGGAGGGGTGCGCGTAGTAGGCGCTACTTCGGGAGCTGTGTTGTCTGTGGGTCACGGGGCATCAGAGCTCCCGGGCTGCCCCTGGACGGGTTCAAAAAGGTGAAAATCGCTGGTGACAGTCATGTTGGCCGCGGCCCCCTGCCCTGGTCCCGCAGACACGGACCAGCGCAGAACGCCTTTTCCTTCCCCAAGGTTCGAGCGAGACCGAACAACTGCTGTAGCAAGCGGTTCATCCCCCAATGGCCGTGCAGGAACCGCCCCAAATCCAGCATGGAGGGTGCGAATATACGGGGCAAGGGGCGAAAGTCCCGTGTGCGGCCGAAAGCCCGGCTCCCCGTGGAATCCCAAGGATCCTGAGCGGCCTCGGCGGGTCAGGATCGGCGCGGCGGCGGGTCCTCATTGGCGCGGCGCGCGCCGGCCCATAGCCTGTTTCGTATGCCTGCATCACTTGCCCCCGCCGTGAATGACCTCGTGCTCGCGTCCGCGCGGATCCCCGGCGGGACGGCGCTGTATGACGTGCACGTGGTGGACGGCCTGGTTTCGCGGCTGGCTCCCGCGGGGATCCCGGGCAACACCGCCGCTGTGAGGGTGGTGGATCTGGACGGCCGGTACCTCATCCCGGGATTGTGGGATGAGCATGTCCACATGACGCAGTGGGCCCTCGCCGCCAACCGGATCGACCTCTCCCGCGCCGCCTCGGCGGGCGAGGCGGCCGACGTCGTGCGTTCCGCGCTGTCCGGCCGCGGACGCGAAGGCGACGACGCCGTGACGGCGGTGGGCGTGGGTTTCCGGGACGCGGTCTGGTCGGATGTTCCCAGCCTGGAGCTGCTCGACGGCGCCACCCGGGGCGTGCCGACGGCGCTGCTGAGCCATGATCTGCACTGCGTCTGGCTCAACAGCGCGGCGGCTTCCCGTTACGGTGTGGCGGTGGACGCGTCCGGGCTGCTGCGCGAGGAGCCGGCCTTTGAACTGACCCGTGAGCTGGGCAACCTGCCCGACGCGGTGGTGGACGGCTGGGTGCGGGAGTCCGCCGAAGCCGCGGCCGCACGCGGGATCGTGGGGATTGTCGACTTCGAAATGACGTGGAACCGGGACGTCTGGCTGCGCCGCGTGGCCGGCGGATTCGACGCCTTCAGGGTGGACGCCGGCGTCTATCCGCAGGACCTTGACCGGGCCATTGCGGCGGGGATGCGGACCGGTTTGGACGTAGCCGGCGGGGCGGGGCTGCTGCGGGTGGGTCCGCTCAAGGTGCTGATTGACGGCGCGTTGAACACCCGCACGGCATACTGCGTGGACCCGTATCCGCATGGCGGCCACGGGCTGCTCACTGTGACCGCGACGGAACTGCTGGACCTGCTGGTCCGGGCCCGGGAGTCCGGATTCGTCCCCGCCGTGCACGCGATCGGCGACGCCGCCAACGAGGTTGCGCTGGATGCCTTCGCAGCCGCGGGGATCACGGGCCGGATTGAGCATGCCCAGTTTGTCCGCAGCCAGGACTTCGCGCGTTTCGGCGGACTGGGGCTGACGGCAAGTGTCCAGCCCGCCCACGCGCTGGATGACCGGGACGCCGCCGATTCCAACTGGGCCGGCCGCACGGACCGGGCGTTCCCGCTGCGGTCGCTGCTGGCTGCCGGGGCCACCCTGGCGCTGGGATCGGACGCGCCGGTGGCGGCGCTGGAGCCGTGGACCGCGATGTCGGCGGCCACCACCCGGTCACGGCCGGACGGCCGCGGGCCCTGGCACCCCGAGCAGGCCCTCACGCGGCAAGAGGCCCTGACAGCGTCAACGCGCGGGCGGGGCACAGTCCGGGCGGGCGATCCGGCGGATCTCGCGGCGCTCGACGTCGACCCGCTGGCGGTATCCGACACGGAGTTCGCGGCGATGCCGGTGGCCGCGACGATGGTGGCGGGGCGGTTCACGTACGGCGCCTTCTGAGTGGCCGGGGCTAGCTGCCCTTGACCCGCGCCCGGACCAGGTTGGCGAACGGAAGCCGGCCGTACTCCTCCACGAACCCAGCATGATATCCCGCTTCGGCTGCGCTGAGCTCCTCGGCGGGCAGCTCTTTCCACGCGATGATCAGATTGCCGACGGCGGCGAGCTGCCAAATCAGCCGGCCGTCCCAGTGGCCGGGAGGTTTGCCCTTGCCGAAGTCGACGAATTCCTGGATCTGCCGGCGGAGCCCCCGGTTGCCCTTGCTGCCGGGCCCGGCCTTGCCCACGTACAGGACCTCTGCGCCGTCGACCCATTCGGCGGTGAGCGCTTCCGGCTTCAGGGTGGGGTCCTTTTTCTTGAAAATGCCGGCCGTGCTCCTGGCCAGGAACTGCGGCCGGAAGCCCTCCGGCTGGAGCACCACAAAGATCCCGGGTTTCTGCGGAATCCGGTTGATTTCAAGGTCCGCCAACTGCCGGAACCCGGTGAACCCGTCCTGCTTCAGTGACTGTCTGTTGATGGGCATGGGTTCCTTGGATCGGGGCGCGGGCGGTCCTCTAAAGCTTACGGAAGCGCCGGTTCCGCGGTTGCCTTTAATTGTCGGCGGTGACCGATAGCGTGTTTTCTATGAACGGCGAGCAGGAGCCGGCAGTGGCTCGACAATCGGATGCTGCAGAACCGGCGGCCGGGCAACCAGGGCGCGGATCCTGTCCGGCGGATTGCCTGTCCG
>NZ_JCBANT010000025.1:0-36774 GCF_059816125.1 Arthrobacter sp. 001422645
GCGGGCCTCGGTGGCGCTGATCCGCAGCCGCGCCCGCAGGAACTCCGTGGTGTTCCGGTACCCGTCGTCCACGGCCATCCGGGACTCCGCGGCGCCCCCCGAGCCGGATGCCGCGACAGCGCCTACGGAACCCGCGGCACCTCCCGATCGGGATGCAGCCACCGCGCCGGACGCGTCATCAGGCCCGGTGCTGCCGTGGCCGGAGTCGTCCCGCCAGCCGGTGGCCCACGCCGTCTCGCCGTCCGCTGCCGCCGCGCCGAACGCGTTGCCGGGCCCGCCGGTGCCGTCGGCGGAGTCGTCGCGCCAACCGGTGGTCCACGCCGTGCTTGCTTTCGGGGCGGCGGTGGCCTGTTCCCGGGTCCGGTCCACTGCACCGGCCGCCACGACCTGCAAGTATTCCGCAACCCGCGAGAGCTCCTCGACCGTGCCGGCGAAATCCGCCG
Source organism: Arthrobacter sp. 001422645 (assembly GCF_059816125.1). Lineage (NCBI taxonomy): Bacteria > Bacillati > Actinomycetota > Actinomycetes > Micrococcales > Micrococcaceae > Arthrobacter > Arthrobacter sp. 001422645. Next base: position 444 of record NZ_JCBANT010000025.1, read on the forward strand.
CCTCCCGGAAATCCCACAAGGCGGCGTCCCCGACCGCCGTCGCCGCCGCCTCCCGGAGCAACGCCAGAGCGGAGTCCATGCCCGCAACACCGGCCACACCGGAGGGCCCCGCCGGAGCGATGCCCCGGCCCGAGTCCTCAACGGCGATGAAATCCCTCACGGCTTCCATGGAACTCACACTAGTGGCGAGCTACGACAAAATAGCGCCGGCCAGCACCGGGCACACACTTGGGCCAACTTCACCCCGCTGGCGCCCGATCCCGTCCCGCCGGCACCGGATGCCACCGGCGCCCGATCCCGTCCCGCCGGCGCCCGATCCCGTCCCGCCGGCACCGGATGCCACCGCCGCCCGATCCCGTCCGCCAACACCGGAGGGCGGCAGCGCCGCTCCGGTAACCACACCGCCCGATCCAGCGCCGATCCGGTCCGCAATTGTGCCCCGGGCTGGCCGCACGTCGCAGAGCGCACCTGTGCCGCAACCAAGCCTCACCCGCGCCTCACCCGCGCCGCTGACCGCACCCGCGATCCATCCCGCGCGCGTCCCCGCACGCCGCACCCCGCACGCCGCATCCGGGCGGCCCTCGGCGATCCCCGCACGCCGCACCCGCGATCCACCCCGCGAGCGGAAACCGGGCCGCCCGGCCGTTCCGTGCCGTCCACCCCGCCCATCACCACCAACAGTCCACCCCACCCAGCCCGATCAACAGCCGCCGTCCGGGCCACGCTCGGTGTGCAACTAAACTGGACTGGATCCGCCGCCGCCCACCGTAAGGACAGATTGCACATGGCCATTTTGAATATCCGCATCATCGGGGATCCTGTGCTGCGCACAGTTGCCGATCCCGTGACGGAATTCGGGCCTGAGCTGGCGAAGCTGGTTGCCGACATGACCGAAACCATGGAGGACGTGGACGGCGCGGGCCTGGCCGCACCCCAGGTCGGCGTCAGCCAGCGAGTCTTTACCTACCGGATCCACGGTGTCGAGGGGCACATCATCAACCCGGTGCTGGAAAACAGCGACGACTTCCAGCCCGACGAGGTGGAAGGCTGCCTCTCCATCCCCGGCCTCGGGTTCCCGGTCCGCCGGCACCGGCACACGCGCGTCACCGGCGTGGACCTGCACGGAAACCCCGTCACCGTTGAAGGCGAAGGCATGTTGGCCCGTGCCTTCCAGCACGAAACCGACCATCTGGACGGGATCCTATTTACCGACCGCCTGGAAGGCGAGGACCGCAAGGCCGCCCTGCGCGCCATCCGGAACGCCAACTACGACTCCATCGCCGAGCAGACGACGGCGAAGCGCGCCAAGACGGTCGGCACCAGCTTCGGGTCCGGCGCCGCAGGCTCTGGCAGTTTCGGCTCCTTCGGAAACGCCCAGTGAAAGTTCTCTTCGCGGGGACCCCGGCTGTGGCAGTGCCGTCCCTGGATGCGCTCGTGGCGGCAGGATTCGACGTCGTCGCCGTCCTCACCCGTCCGGACGCGCCGCTGGGCCGCAAACGGGTACTGACGCCGTCGCCCGTTGCTGCCCGGGCCGCGGAACTGGGCATCGACATCATTCAGGCCGCCAAGGTCGACGCCGCGGTGACCGAGCAGATCGCGGCCGCCGGCCCGGACGCCGCTGCAATCGTGGCCTACGGCGGGCTCATTCCCCGGGCGGCGTTGAACATTCCCCGGCATGGCTGGATCAACCTGCACTTCTCCTTACTGCCGGCCTGGCGCGGCGCAGCCCCGGTGCAGCGCTCCCTCATTGCCGGCGACGACGTCACCGGGGCTGTCACTTTCCAGCTGGAGGAAGGGCTGGACACGGGCCCGGTGTTCGGCACCCTCACCGAAGCCGTCCGCCCCGATGACACCGCCGGGGCGCTCCTAGAGCGGCTGTCGCACAGCGGTGCCGCGCTGCTGACTCAAACGCTGTCCGCCGTCGACGCCGGCAAGGCGGCAGCGGTCCCGCAGCAGGGCGAAGTGAGCCTGGCCCCGAAACTCACCCTCGAGGACGGCCGGCTCGACTGGACGCAGCCCGCCCTCGCAATCGGGCGGCGGGCGCGCGGGGTCACTCCTGAGCCCGGCGCCTGGACCACCCTGGACGGCCAGCGGGTCAAGCTGGAACCGGTCGTGCTGAGGCCCGGCGGCCCGGCGCTGACACCGGGGCAGCTGGCCCTGGAGGGCAAGACCGTGCTGGTGGGAACCGGTTCGCATCCGGTGGAGCTCACCCGGATCCAGCCTTCGGGCAAGAAAATGATGACCGCCGCCGACTGGGCGCGCGGACAGGCAACACTTGAAAGCGTGGTATTCGAATGAGCGAGTCCGGGAGCGGCAGCGGCCGCGGCAACGGCCCCCAGCGCGGCGCCGGCCAGGGCGGCCAAGGCAGTCAGCGTGGCGCCGGCCAAGGGGGCCAGGGCGGCCGGGGACGGGACGGCAGCCAGCGGAACGCGCAGGGCCGGGAACGCAACCGCGGACCGCAGCGCGGCTTCACCGAGAACGCGCCCTCCCAGCGCACCCGCCGGGCCGACCCCGCCCGGCTCGTGGCCTTCGAAGTGCTGCGCGCCGTCGCCTCCGAGGATGCCTACGCCAACCTCGTGCTGCCAGCCCGGATCCGGCACCACGGCCTGGACAAGCGCGACGCCGGCTTCGCCACGGAACTGAGCTACGGCGCACTGCGCGGGCAGGGCACCTACGACGCGATCCTGGCCCGTTGCGTGGACCGGCCGCTCGATCAGCTGGACCCGGCCATCCTCGACGCGCTCCGGATCGGCGCCCACCAGTTGCTGGCCATGCGCGTCCCCGCGCACGCCGCACTGGACCAGACCGTCGGCCTGGCCCGCGCCGTGATTGGTGCCGGACCGTCAGCCCTCATCAACGCCGTGCTGCGCAAAGTTTCAGCCCGCACTCTGGAGGAGTGGCTGGACCTGCTGCTCAGCGATGAGACGGACGAAACGAAGCAGGCCGCCATCCGCTACGCCCACCCGGAGTGGATTGTGCGGGCGCTCCGGCAGTCCCTCGTGGCGCACGGACGTCCCGTCACCGAAATCAGTGACCTCCTCGAGGCGGACAACGCCGCGCCGGTGGTCAACCTCGTGGCGCTCCCCGGGCTTGGCAGCCTGGACGAGGCCCTTGAAGGCGGCGCCACACCCGGCGAACTCGTCGAAGGCTCGGCGCTTTCCAGCGGCGGAGACCTCGGCCGGCTCGCCTCCGTCCGCGAAGGCACCACCCGCGTCCAGGACGTCGGCTCCCAGCTGGTGGCCCGCGCCATGGCCGCCGTCGATCTGGGCGGCAGCAGCCAGGGGACCGGCAGCCCAGCCGGCGAAGAGTCAGCCGGCAGTCCAACCGAAAAGCCTGCCGAACGCTGGCTGGACATGTGCGCCGGCCCGGGCGGCAAGGCGGCCTTGCTCGGCGCCCTCGCCCGTGAGCACGGCGCCACGCTGTTGGCCAATGAACCGGCACCGCACCGAGCCAAACTGGTTCGTCAGGCCCTCGCGGCCGTGCCGCACGAGGTCTGGCATGTGCGCACCGGCGACGGCCGCGAGGTGGGTACCGAGATGCCGGAGAGCTTCGACCGTGTGCTCGTCGACGCCCCCTGCACCGGACTCGGCGCCCTGCGCCGCCGCCCGGAATCGCGATGGCGCCGGACCCCCAAGGACCTGACGGACCTGGGCCCGCTCCAGCGCGAGCTGCTCAAGTCCGCGCTGGCGGCCGTGAAGCCCGGCGGCGTCGTGGCCTACGTGACGTGCTCGCCGCATCCGGCCGAAACGACCGCCGTCGTGAGCGATGTTTTGCGCAAACGCGACGATCTTGAACTGCTCGACGCCGGCGCCGTGCTGGACAGCGTCAGCCTCACGGGCCATCTCGACGCCGGACACGAACTCACCGCCCAGCTCTGGCCGCACGTGCACCGGACGGACGCCATGTTCCTGGCGCTCATCCACAAAAAGGCCTGACCAACAGGGAATACTGGGCACGGGGGCCCGCGCCTCCACAAGGACACCGCAGCAGAACGACAAGGAATCACATGGCCAAGTGCTGTATCAACCCGAGCATTCTTTCCGCCGACTTCGCCAACCTCGAAGCCGAGCTGCAGAGAATCAGCAACGCCGATGCGGTCCACGTGGATGTCATGGACAACCACTTTGTGCCCAACCTCTCGCTGGGGTTGCCGGTGGTTGCGAGGTTGCAGGAGATCAGCCCGGTGCCGTTGGATGCGCACCTGATGATCGAGCACGCGGACCGCTGGGCTCCGGCCTACGCCGACGCCGGCGTTGCCTCCGTAACGTTCCACGCCGAGGCATCGATTGCCCCGATCAAACTGGCGCGGGAGCTTCGGGCGCGCGGGGCCAAGGCAGGGCTGGCGCTCAGGCCGGGCAGCGGTGTGGAACCGTTCCTGGACATGCTCGGTGAGATCGACATGCTGCTGATCATGACTGTGGAACCCGGGTTTGGCGGCCAGGAATTCCTCGACCTCACGCTGCCCAAGATCCGCCGCGCCCGCGCGGCGATTGACGCCTCCGGCCTGGACGTGGCGCTGCAGGTCGACGGCGGCATCACTGCGGACACCATCTGGCGTGCTGCGGATGCCGGTGCCAACGTCTTCGTGGCCGGTTCCGCCGTCTACGGCGCCGAGGATCCGGCGGAGGCCATCGAGCGCCTTCGCGCCGCCGGCCAGCGCTAGACAGCGCTGGCCGGCGCACCGGGGCAGCGGGGGCGAAAAATGACGCACTCCGTAACATCTCGACGGCGGGAATAGCCAAAGCTACCCGGCGGTTGTGCCAGAATAGCAAGACACATACGTGCTCCGGGGTCGGTGTAAGTCCGAACCGGCGGTTATAGTCCGCGACCCGCGAGCCGGCACTTCCCATCGGAAGGCTGCCGGCAGACGGTTGAACCGGTGGAACTCCGGTACCGACAGTTAAAGTCTGGATGAGAGAAGCACGTACAGCTGTTACTGCGGAGCCCTCTGGCGCCGCGGAATTTCGCTGTCGTATACCCCCGGAGCCATCGCGGCTTTGAGGGAAGGAACGACACAACACATGCACTCCCTGCGATGGCTCATCACCACAACTCCGGTCTTCGAAAGCCCGGTGGCAGGTTGATGAGCGTCAAACACACTACAAACGAGGCGGCGGACGGCACCGCTGCCCGGGACGTTGCAGTTCCCGCCGGAGCAGGTTTCAGCGCGACCGAGGCCGAGGCCATGGAGGCCGCCCTTGCAGCTGCCCTGCAGGGGCCGCGGGGTGCGAACCCGCTGGTTGGCGCCGTCGTCATCGCCGCTGACGGAACCCAACTCGTCACGGGCCACCACCGCGGGGCCGGCACGGCCCACGCCGAAGCCGACGCAATTGACCAGGCAAAAGCCGCCGGCCACGACCTTAGCGGCACCACCTTGGTGGTCACCCTGGAGCCCTGCAACCACTGCGGCCGCACGGGTCCCTGCGCGCAGGCGATCATCGAGGCCGGCATCGCGGACGTCATTTACGCGATCGACGATCCGCACGACCCCGCCGCCGGCGGCGCGGCCACCTTGCGCGCCGCAGGGGTCCGTGTCCGCTCCGGGCTCGGTGCCGGAGCCGCCCTGGAGCTGAACGGGCGCTGGTTCGACGCCGTTGCCGCCAGGCGTCCCTTCGTCACCCTGCACATCGCGCAGACCCTCGACAGCCGGATCGCCGCCAGCGACGGCACCAGCCAGTGGATCTCCAGTCCGGAATCGCTGGCTGACAACCACGCCCTGCGCGGACGGATCGACGCGATCCTGGTGGGAACCCAGACGGTGCTCGTTGACAACCCGCGCCTCACGGCCCGCGGCCCCGACGGAACCCAGGCCGGCGAGCAGCCGCTGCGCGTCGTGATGGGCTACCGCGGGATCCCCGAGGGCGCCGCAATCAATGGCGACGACGGCAAGGTCCTCCACCTGCCCACGCGTGACCCGCGGGAAGCGCTGGATGAGCTGTTCTCGGCCGGAGTCCGGCACCTCATGGTGGAAGGCGGCTCCCGGATCCTCAGCGCGTTCCTGGCCGCCGGACTCGTCGACGAACTCATCGTCTACCTCGCCCCGACGCTCCTCGGGTCCGGCACGCCGGCACTGGAGGACCTCGGCATCACCACCCTCGCCGACGCCCAGCGCTGGGAATGGGACCTTGCGTCCGGCGGGGCGGTCCAGGTGCTTGGCCGCGACCTGCGGCTGCACTTGCGCCCCGCTACCAACACTTCATCCGCTTCAAACCCGCTCCGCGCCAGCGCGGACACTGCCGCAGGAGGCATCTGATGTTCACCGGAATAATCGCCGAGCAGGGGAAGGTGTTGTCCGTTGAGCGCAACGGCGACATCAGCGCCACCGTCCGGCTCCACGCCCCCGGCAGCACCGAGGGGCTGCCCCTCGGCGGCTCCATCGCCGTCAACGGCGTCTGCCTCACGGCCACGCAGATCGACGGCAAGGACTTCAGTGTCGACGTTATGGGCGAGACCCTGACCCGCAGCACCATCGGCGAGCTCTCCGCCGGCGACCCGGTCAACCTGGAGCGCTGCGTTCCGGCCGGCGGCCGGCTGGACGGGCACGTCGTGCAGGGCCACGTCGACGGCGTGGGCAGGCTGCTGGAGCGCGAGGCGCTGGGCAATTGGGACCGGCTCCGCTTCGGCGTTCCCGCCGGGCTGGCCCGTTACATCGCGGAGAAGGGCTCCATCGCCGTCGACGGCGTTTCGCTCACGGTCACCGCGGTGAGCCCGGCCGCTGACCCGGCGCCGTGGTTCGAAGTGGGGCTGATCCCCACCACGCTGGCCGACACCGGCCTGGGTGCGAAAGCAATCGGCGGCCACGTGAACCTCGAAGTGGACGTCCTGGCGAAGTACACTGAGCGCCTGCTCGCGTTTTCCGGCGCGGCAGCCGGGGGAGCAGCCGTACGCGCAGAGGGGGCAACAGCGTGAACAATGTCAAGGACGTCAACGTCACGGACATCCCTGTCCAGCCCCTGCTTAACGACGCCTCCGAGGCTTCCCTGCCGGCGGAGCTCGCCGCCCCCGGCACAGTCGTCCCGCCAGTCGGACTTGACCGGATCGAAGACGCCGTCCGCGCCATTGCCACCGGGCGTCCCGTCCTGGTGGTCGACAACGAGGACCGCGAAAACGAAGGCGACATCATCTTCGCCGCGCAGCACGCCACTCCGGCCCTGATGGGCTGGACCATCCGGTACAGTTCCGGGGTCATCTGCGTACCGCTCGACGGCGGCCGTGCGGACGCCCTCGCGCTGCCGCCGATGGTGGCCATCAACGAGGACGCCAAGGGCACCGCCTACACGGTGTCCTGCGACGCCGCGGTAGGTGTCAGCACCGGAATCTCCGCCACGGACCGGGCCCTGACGGCCCGGATCCTGGCCGATCCCGGCAGCGAGCCGGCGGCGCTGACCCGCCCCGGGCATGTTTTTCCGCTCCGCGCCGTTAAGGGGGGAGTGCGGGAACGTCCCGGGCACACCGAGGCAGCTGTGGAACTCTGCCAGCTGGCCGGACTCGAGCCCGTCGGTGTGATCGCTGAAGTGGTGTACGACAACGGAGAGATGATGCGGCTGGACGGACTTCGCGGCTTCGCCCTGGAACACGGCTGCCCGCTGATTTCGATTGCGGACCTGGTGGCCTACCTAGAGGCCGGAGGGTCCGCCGGCCATGCAGCGGACCCCGCGTGATGGAGGAGAGACAATGACGACATCTGAAGCACAAGCACAGCTGCCGGCCGGCGGCCCGCATCCGGTCAGCGCCGGCCCGATCGTGCAGCTGCCCACCGCATTCGGCGACTTTGTGGCGCAGGCTTGGACCGACCTGGCCACCGGCGCCGAGCACTTGGCGGTCAGCTCGCCGCTGCCGCCGGTGGACGGGACGGCCCCGCTGGTCCGGCTCCACTCGGAGTGCCTCACCGGAGATGTGTTCGGCTCCTACCGCTGCGACTGCGGCGAGCAGTTGGCCTTTGCCCTCGAGCTCATCAACGAGTCCGGCGGAACGCTGCTGTACCTGCGCGGCCAGGAGGGCCGGGGGATCGGCCTGGCGAACAAGATGAAGGCCTATGCCCTGCAGGAGGCCGGTTTCGACACGGTGGAGGCCAACGAGCAGCTGGGCCTTCCCGTGGATGCCCGCTGCTACAAAGCCGCCGCCCAGATCCTCGCGGACATGGGACTTCACGAGATCCGCCTGCTGAGCAACAACCCGGACAAGCAGGACCGGCTGGCCCAGGCCGGCGTCCGTGTCGTGGAGATGGTGCCCACCGAGGTGCCGTCCCGGGAGCAGAACCTCCGGTACCTGCAGACCAAGAAGGACCGGATGGACCACCGGCTGGTCCTGGACATGGAGCCGGCCGCCCCGGCTGCCGGTCCGCGCGGATTCGACCACGAACAAGACTGAAAGACTTTCAGCCGGCCCCGGCGGGCCGCCTGACGTTGCACCACACCACACAACGACTCAGCAGAACAAGGATTCCCAGATGAGCGGACACGGCGCACCACAGATTGACCTCAGTACCTTCAAACCGGAGGAAACATCCCGGCTGAAACTGGCCATCGTGGCCGCCAGCTGGCACACCCAGATCATGGACGGACTGCTGGACGGCGCCCTGCGCGCGGCGAAGGACGCCGGCATCAGCGAACCGACTGTGCTCCGGGTACCCGGGACGTTCGAGCTCCCCGTGGCCGCCGCGCGGCTGGCACCGCACTTCGACGCCGTCGTGGCCCTCGGCGTCGTGATCCGCGGCGGAACCCCGCACTTCGAGTACGTCTGCGAGGCGGCCACGCTGGGCCTGACCGAGGTCTCAGTGCGCACCGGCGTCCCGGTCGGCTTCGGCGTGCTGACCTGCGATACGGAACAGCAGGGCATTGACCGGGCCGGGCTGCCGGGCTCGACCGAGGACAAGGGCCACGAGGCCGTCACCGCCGCCTTGGCCACCGCGGTGACGCTCCAGCAGTTCAGCTAGGACTGGTGCAAGGGTTCGGCCGTGAACCCGAAGACGGCCCGGCCGAACCCTGCCCCTGCCGAACCCTGCCCCTGTGGAATCGCTCACATCCCCGGCGTCATGCGAGCCCCCGGAAGGCGCCCACCACCCGCGAGCAAGTAGGCTGGAGGGTGTGAAGAATTTCGAATCGCTGTTCGCAGAACTGAGTGAGAAGGCAGCCGTCCGTCCGGAGGGCTCCCGCACCGTCGCCGAACTGGATTCCGGAGTCCACGGCATCGGCAAGAAAGTCGTGGAGGAAGCAGCCGAGGTCTGGATGGCTGCCGAGTACGAATCCGATGAAGCCGCCGCTGAAGAGATCTCGCAGCTGCTCTATCACCTGCAGGTTCTGATGCTCGCCAAAGGTCTCAGCCTGGAAGACGTCTACAAGCATCTCTAGCCACGTTCCCGCCGGAACCGCACGCGCCTGCCCTGCGGACCCGGTGTATAGCGTGGCCCGCTGTGCCTGAACCGACTGTTTTTGAACGGACTTCGTCCCGACCAAGAAAGACCTCCCCAATGCTGAGAGTTGCCGTCCCGAACAAGGGCTCCCTGTCCGAAGCCGCCTCTTCCATGCTCGCCGAGGCCGGCTACCGCCAGCGCCGCGACACCCGCGAGCTGGTCATGCTGGACCCGGACAACGACATTGAATTCTTCTTCCTCCGCCCCCGCGACATCGCTGTGTATGTCGGCCAGGGCACGCTCGACGTCGGCATCACCGGCCGCGACCTGCTCCTCGACGCCGAAGTTGAAGCCGAAGAACTGCTCCCGCTGGGCTTCGCCGCCTCCACGTTCCGTTTCGCCGGCCCGGTGGGCGACTTCAGCACCGTCGAACAGCTGGAGGGCAAACGCCTCGCCACGAGCTACGACGGACTGCTCCGCGGCTACCTCGCCGATCGCGGCATCAAGGCCAAGGTGGTCCGCCTCGACGGCGCCGTCGAATCCTCCGTGCGCCTCGGCGTCGCGGACGCGATCGCCGACGTCGTCGAAACCGGCAACACGCTCAAGGCAGCCGGCATGGAGATCTTCGGCCAGCCCATCCTGAACTCCGAAGCCGTCCTGATCGGCCGCAAGGGCGAGCAGAATCCGGCCGCCGAGGTCCTGATCCGCCGTCTGCAGGGCGTCCTCGTGGCGCGGCAGTACGTCATGATGGACTACGACATCCGCAAAGAACTCGTGGAACAGGCCGCGGCGCTCACGCCCGGACTGGAATCACCCACCGTTTCACCGCTGCGGGACTCGGACTGGGTCGCTGTCCGTTCGATGGTGCCGAAGCGGCAGACCAACCGGATCATGGACGAGTTGTACGACCTCGGCGCCCGCGCCATCCTGGTCAGCACCATCCACGCCTGCCGCATCTGACCCGGCGCGCGCAAACCTTCCGCAAGCGATTACCAGGAGAAGTCATGGCTGTAGCCGTCCGCGTTATCCCGTGCCTGGACGTTGATGCCGGCCGCGTGGTCAAGGGCATCAATTTCGAAGGACTCCGCGACGCCGGAGATCCCGTGGAACTGGCCCATCGTTATGACAACGGCGGCGCCGACGAGTTGACCTTCCTCGACGTCACGGCCTCCTCGGGCAACCGCGAAACCACGTTCGACGTCGTCCGGCGCACAGCCGAGGAAGTGTTCATCCCGCTGACCGTCGGCGGCGGCGTCCGCGGCGTGGCCGAAGTGGACCGGCTCCTGCGTTGCGGCGCGGACAAGGCCGCGATCAACACGGCCGCCGTCGCGCGTCCCGATGTCATCGACGAAATTACGCGGCACTTCGGCTCCCAGGTCCTGGTGCTGTCCCTCGATGCGCGCCGCACCCGTCCCGGTTCGCAGCCCACCCCCTCCGGCTTCGAGGTCACCACGCACGGCGGGCGCCAGGGTACCGGGATCGACGCCATTGCGTGGGCCCGTGAGGCGGCCGACCGCGGCGTGGGTGAAATCCTGCTCAACTCGATCGACGCCGACGGAACCAAGGACGGGTTCGACCTTGAACTGATCCGGCTCGCGCGGGCGGGCGTCAAGGTTCCGCTCATTGCTTCCGGCGGTGCCGGCAAGCCGGAGCATTTCCCGCCGGCCGTGGCAGCAGGGGCTGATGCCGTGCTCGCCGCGTCGGTCTTCCACTTCGGGCCGCTGGACATGATCGCCCAGGTGAAGTCCGCGATCCGTGAAGCAGGCTTCGAAGTCCGCTAAGCGCCACTCGCCAAAACCAACGCGGGGTCACCTACCGCCCGTCCCGGAGGGGATTATGGGCGGTAGGTGACCCCGCGTTGCTGTGATTGGGGAGGGGTGCCTAGAGTCCCACTTCGGCGGACTGCAGGAGCGCGACGGCGTCCGGCTGGCCCTCGAAGGTCACCAGCGCGTGGCGGGTGCGGCCATGGGCGTGCATCAGGAGTTCACCCGGATCGCCGACGATTGCCACGGACACCGGGGCGCGCTTGGCGACATGGCGGGGTCCGGACGGGCGCACCAGGACGATTCCGAGGTCAACGCCGCGGTAGAGGATGGCCGCCCGCTTCACCAGTTCGTCCCACAGGGCGTCGGAATACTCCTCGTCCAGGGCGCGGGGAGCCCAGCGGTCGACGGCGCGGCGGACGTCCTCGGTGTGAACGAAGTATTCGATCAGGTTGGCGCTTTCGTCCAGGGCCTTGATCTTCATGGGGGAGAACGCGGACGGGCCTGCGCGGAAGGAATTGACCAGCCTGTTGTAGTCCTCCGGCGTCTTGAGCGTCGCGGCAAGATCGACCGTGGCCTGGTCCGAAGCCTTGGACAAACGTTTGAACAGTAGTCCGAGTCCGACGGCGGCTTTTCGCTCGCGCAGGTAAAGGTGGGCAGCAAGATCCCTGGTAAGCCAGCCCTTGCAGAGCGTGGGGGAGTCAGGACCGGCCGCCAGTAGGGTTTCGGCCAGAACTTCTCGGGAAGGATCGACGAAATGCATCACTTGTGAAACTAGCACGACACGGCGCCGCGTGTGCACCTGAACCGCCGTCGTTTTGGCCCCCGGAAGTCGATTCACCCCGTGGTGACGCCGATGTTAAGCGCAGCGCCGGGCCTCGGGGCGGCGCCCCGCCCCGAGGCACTAGACTTGAGGCGATGTCTGAACAGCCTGCCCCCGCCCGTCCCGAGGGAAACGCCGTCAGCGAAAGCGCTGTTGACGGGGTCCACCCGGGTCCAAGCGCGCCCGCGCCCGCCGCGCCCGCAAGCCCCCTCCCCGCGGGCCTCGCTGGAGCCCTGAAAAGGGACAGCGCCGGCCTGGTTGCTGCGATCGTGCAGCAATTCGATACCAACGAGGTGCTGATGCTCGGCTGGATGGACGACGAGGCCCTGCACCGCACCATGACCAGCGGGCGGGTGACGTTCTACTCCCGGTCCCGCCAGGAGTATTGGCGCAAGGGCGACACGTCGGGCCACGTGCAGTGGGTCAAGTCGCTCGCGATGGACTGCGACGGCGACGCGCTGCTGGTCCGGGTGGACCAGGTCGGAGCGGCCTGCCACACCGGAACCCGGACCTGCTTCGACGGGCGCGGACTCGACGCCGTTACCGGTCACGCCGGCTGACCCGCAGCCGACGGCGGCCCAAGGCAGCCCGGGAGCGCTTCCCGGCGCAGCCGCAGGAGTCAGCGCAGCCGCACGAAACAGCGCAGCCGCAGCACGGGGGACGACCCCCGCAACACCAATACTTCAGGACCACTGAAAGAACAGGCGGAAACCACAGCCATGCAGGACCTTGGAATCATCAGCCCGGGCCTGGAGGAGTTCCGTGAACTCGCAGGCCACAGCCGTGTCATCCCCGTCCGGCTGAAGGTGCTCGCTGACGCCGAAACCCCGATCGGGCTGTACCGCAAACTCGCGCAGGGCCAGCCCGGCACGTTCCTGATGGAATCCGCGGCCGTCGGCGGTTCCTGGTCCCGCTACTCCTTCATCGGCGCGCGCTCCCGGGCCACGCTGACCACCAAGGACGGCCAGGCACACTGGCTCGGCGAACCGCCGGTTGGCGTGCCGCTCGGCGGCAGCCCGGTTGACGCCATCCGCGACACCGTCGAAGCCCTCCGCACCGATCGTTTCGACGACCTCCCGCCATTCACCTCCGGCCTGGTCGGCTTCCTCGGCTGGGAAACCGTCCGGCACTGGGAGCGGCTCACCAGCCCACCCGAGGACGACCTGGACCTGCCCGAGATGGCGCTGAACCTGGTCACCGACATGGCCGTGCACGACAACATGGACGGCACCGTCCTGCTCATTGCCAACGCGATCAACTTCGACAACAGCACCGAGCGGGTCGACGAGGCGTGGCACGACGCCGTCGCACGGGTCAAGGCACTGCTGGCGCAGGTCAGCGCCCCCGTCAAGCAGCCGGTCTCCGTGCTGGACCCGGCGGCACTGGACTTCGCCTCCAGCGTGCAGGAGCGCTGGGACGAGACGGAGTACCTCGCCGCCCTGGACCGCGGCAAGGAAGCGATCGTCGACGGCGAAGTGTTCCAGGTGGTCATCTCGCGCCGCTTCGAAATGGAATGCGGCGCGGACCCGCTGGACGTTTACCGGGTGCTCCGGAACACCAACCCCAGCCCGTACATGTACATCTTCAGCCTCGAGGACGCCAACGGCCGGCAGTACTCGATCGTCGGTTCCTCCCCGGAGGCGCTGGTGACCGTGACCGGCGAGGAAGTCATCACCCACCCGATTGCCGGTTCCCGGCCGCGCGGCAAGACGGTCGAAGCGGACAAGGCCCTGGCCGAGGAACTCCTCGCGGACGAGAAGGAACGCGCCGAACACCTGATGCTGGTGGACCTCTCCCGCAACGACCTGTCCAAGGTCTGCGTGGCCGGCTCCGTGGACGTCACCCAGTTCATGGAGGTCGAACGCTTCAGCCACATCATGCACCTCGTCTCCACCGTGGTGGGCAAACTCGCGCCCACCGCGAAGGCCTACGACGTGCTGAAGGCGACCTTCCCGGCCGGGACGCTGTCCGGCGCGCCCAAGCCCCGGGCGCTGCGCCTGCTCGACGAGCTGGAACCGCACCGCCGCGGGATCTACGGCGGGGTGGTGGGCTACCTCGACTTCGCCGGAGACATGGACATGGCCATCGCCATCCGCTCGGCCCTCCTGCGCGAAGGGCGCGCCTATGTGCAGGCCGGCGGCGGCATCGTGGCCGACTCCGTCAACGCCACCGAGGCACTGGAAACCGTCAACAAGGCCGCCGCGCCGATGCGCGCCGTCCACACGGCCCGGTCGCTGCGCAACATCACGGCGGAATCCATTACCGACGCCGGGACGCAGCCATGAGCGGCGCCACCGTCAAGAGCACCAGCCCCGCCGTTCCCCGCTGGGCCAGGAAATCGACCCTGGTGCTGGCCATTGCCGCGCTCGCGCTGGCCGTCTTCGGCACCACAACGCAGACCTGGCTCATCGTCCACCTGGACCCTGCCCAGCTCGGCCAGGCCGTCAACAGCCAGGACGGCCTGCAGGTGCAGGGCAGCAAAGCCGCCACCACCGTAACGGCCCTCGCCCTGGTGGCCCTTGCCGGCGGGCTGGCCGCGTCCATTGCCGGCCGGATCGCCCGCTGGATCATCACGGCACTCATCCTGCTGGCCGCCGCCGGCATCGTCAGCGCCGCCGCCGTCGTGATTGCGGACCCGCTTGCCGCCGCCCAGGGCTCGATCGCCGCCGCCACCGGGATCACCGGCAGCGACGTGAACGTGGACGTCACTCTCTTCCCGGCCCTCGCCGTCGTCGCCGGAACCCTGCTGGGGCTCAGCGCCCTGCTGATCATCCCGGCCGGCCGGTACTGGAAGTCGCGGACGAAATATGACACCGCGGCAACAGGCAGTCCGGCCGCCGGGTCCGCAGGCCCGGCGGGGCCGCCCGACGAGATCGACAGCTGGGACCGGCTCTCACGCGGTGACGACCCCACCTGAGCCGAAGCCCGGCAGCGCCCAGCCAGTAGCGCGCACGGTAACGCGGCCAATATCGTCGCCAATAAATGGCAGAATGTAAGCAGTATTCACCCTGAGGAGATTTCAATGAGCAACGCACCTGTTTCCGCCCCCAAGCCCGCTGCCGGAACCGGCTACTCCTACGACGACATCGATCACAGCGAACCGACCGGCCACGGCAACAGCCCCGCCGCCTGGACCACTGTTTTTGTGATGCTCGTCGGCGCCCTCATCATGGCCATCGCCTTTGTCATCGCCAACACCCCGATCTTCATCGCGGGCGGCGTTGTCATGCTGGCCGGCCTGGTCATCGGGTTCGTCATGCGCAAGGCCGGCTACGGTGTGGGCGGCAGCAAGCTGAAGAACTCCGGCCACTAAGGGTGACTGTTCTCGATGACATCAATGCCGGTGTCAGGGAGGATATGGAGGCGCGCCAGCGCCTCGTTTCGCTCGCGGAACTGAAGGAGCGCGCGGCCGCGGCCGCACCGGCGCGCGATGCCTGGACCGCCCTGGGCGGTCCTGCGGCCATGCGCCGTCAGCTGAAAGTGATCGCCGAAATCAAGCGCCGCAGTCCCTCCAAGGGCGACCTCGCCAGCATCGCGGACCCCGCCTCGCTCGCCGTGCAGTATGCCGACGGCGGCGCGGCCGTGATCAGTGTCCTGACCGAACAGCGCCGCTTCAACGGCTCCCTCGCCGATCTTGACGCCGTCCGCGCAGCCGTGGATATCCCGCTGCTGCGCAAGGACTTCATGATTGACGAGTACCAGATCTGGGAGGCCCGGGCACACGGGGCCGATCTGATCCTGCTGATTGTGGCGTCGCTGTCCGACGCGCAACTGCGCGAATACAGCTCCCTCAGCCGTGAACTTGGCATGAACGTGCTCGTCGAGACGCACACTGCCGAGGAAATCGAACGCGCGGTTGCCGCCGAGGCACGGATCATCGGCGTCAACGTGCGCAATCTCAAGACGCTCGACGTCGACCGTTCCGTCTTTGCCGAACTCGCCGGAGGCATCCCCGCCGGCGCGGTCGTCGTCGCGGAGTCGGGTGTGCGCAGTGTCGACGACGTCCGGCACTACGCCGCGAACGGCGCCAATGCGGTCCTCGTGGGCGAAGCCCTGGTCAGTGACGCGACCCCGCGGGAGCGGATCGCGGAATTCACGGCCGCCGGCGCCGAAGAAATCGCCGCACGTTCCTGACCCGCGCTCCGGCCGGGCCACACGCCCGTCCGGACGCCGGCGCCTCCGTGCGGCACCGAAGATCTAGTTAGCAGTGGAACAGGATGGTGAGACTGATGGTCGATGCGCCAGCAGCCGGCTCAGACGAAAGCGCCGTGGACGCGTTCCTGCAGGGTGGAGAATCCCTGCGGCACGCCCCCGGGCCCTACTTCGGCTCCTACGGCGGCCGATGGATGCCCGAATCGCTCATCGCCGCCCTGGATGAGCTCGAGGACACCTTCGAAAAGGCCAAGGCCGATCCCGAGTTCACCGCTCAGATCGCGGAACTGAACAAGAACTACTCCGGCCGGCCCTCGCTGCTGACCGAGGCCAAGCGCTTCGCCGAGCACGCCGGGGGAGTGCGGATCTTCCTCAAGCGCGAGGACCTCAACCACACCGGCTCGCACAAGATCAACAACGTGCTGGGCCAGGCGCTCCTCGCCAAGCGCATGGGCAAGACCCGCGTCATCGCCGAGACCGGCGCCGGGCAGCACGGCGTCGCCAGCGCCACCGCCGCCGCCCTGATGGGCCTGGAATGTGTTGTGTACATGGGCGCCGAGGACTGCCGCCGGCAGGCCCTCAACGTGGCCCGGATGGAGCTCCTCGGAGCCACGGTCATCCCGGTGACCAACGGTTCCCAGACCCTCAAGGACGCCATCAACGAGGCGCTCCGCGACTGGGTCGCCAACGTGGACAACACCCACTACCTGCTGGGCACCGCCGCCGGGGCGCACCCGTTCCCGGCCATGGTCCGCTACTTCCACGAGGTCATCGGCGAGGAGGCACGTGCCCAGATCCTGGAGCAGACCGGCCGCCTGCCCGACGCCGTGTGCGCCTGCATAGGCGGCGGCTCCAACGCGATCGGCATCTTCCACGGCTTCCTGGACGATCCCTCGGTCCGGATCTTCGGCTTCGAAGCCGGCGGCGACGGCGTCGAAACCGGCCGCCATGCCGCCACCATCACACTCGGCAAGCCCGGTGTGCTGCACGGCGCCCGCTCCTACCTGATGCAGGACGACGACGGCCAGACCATCGAGTCGCATTCCATCTCGGCCGGCCTGGACTACCCCGGGGTGGGTCCGGAGCACTCCTACCTCGCCGACATTGGACGCGTCAGCTACGAGCCCATCACGGACAGCGAGGCCATGGACGCGTTCCGGCTGCTGTGCCGCACCGAGGGGATCATCCCGGCCATCGAGTCGGCACACGCACTGGCCGGCGCCATCAAGGTCGGCCAGCGGCTCGCCGCGGAGGCTGAAGCCGCAGGCGGGACCGAAGGTGAGGCAGCGGACAAGATCGTGATCGTGAACCTCTCCGGCCGCGGCGACAAGGACGTGGCCACCGCCGCGGAATGGTTCGACCTGCTGGACAAGGATTCGCCCGAGCATGAAATCGCCAAAGAGGGGGAGCAGCTGTGAACCACGTCGATTCGACTGTCCACGGGGCCAGCAAGTCGGCCGCGGCCATTGACCGGGCCAAGGCCCAAGGCCGTGCCGCCCTGATCGGCTACCTGCCCGCCGGTTACCCCAGCGTCGAGGACACCATCGCGGCCGGCATCGCCCTCGCGGAGAACGGCGCCGACCTGATCGAGATCGGCATCCCGTACTCCGACCCGGTCATGGACGGCCACGTCATCCAGGCGGCCACCACCGAAGCACTTGCTGCGGGCTTCCACGTCAAGCAGGTCTTCGACGTCGTCCGCGGCATCACCAGCAAAACCGACGCTGCCGTGCTGGTCATGACCTACTGGAACCCCGTCGTCCGGATGGGCGTGGACGAATTTTCCCGCCAGCTGGCCGACGCAGGGGGAGCCGGGCTCATCACCCCCGACCTGATCCCCGACGAAGCCTCCGAATGGATGGCGGCCTCGGACAAGTACGGCCTGGACCGGGTGTTCCTCGTGGCGCCGTCGTCCTCGCCGGAGCGCATGAAGCGCACCGTTGAGGCGAGCCGCGGCTTTGTCTACGCTGTCTCGATTATGGGCGTCACCGGCGCCCGCGCGTCGGTCAGCTCGGCGGCCAAGGACGTAGTGGCCGCCGCGCACGCAGCAGGCGCCGAACGCGTATGTGTCGGGCTCGGCGTGTCCAACGCGGACCAGGTCCGCGAGATCGCCGCCTACGCGGATGGCGTGATTGTCGGGACCGCGCTCGTCGTGGCCATCGGCGACGGCGGCGTGGATGCGGTAGCGTCCTTGACGAAAGACCTCAGCACCGGCCTTACCAAGGAAGAAGCTTAAGCACATGCAGTCAGTCCTCCACGCGGCAGCGATGATTCCCGCGAGCATTCCGAGCCCGGACTGGTCCGGATTCGACATTCCGCTGCCATGGGGGTCACTGCGCATCCACGCTTACGCCCTGTGCATCCTGCTTGGCATCATCGCCGGACTGTGGCTCACCTCCGTCCGCTGGGCCAAGCGCGGCGCCCCGGAGGGGAGTGTCTGGGACATCGCCATCTGGGCCATCCCCTTCGGCATCATCGGCGGCCGGCTCTACCACGTGGTGTCCTCACCGGATGCGTACTTCGGCCCCGGCTTCGACGGCACCGGGGACCTGTCCCTGATCCCGCAGCTCCAGCGCGGCGGACTGGGCATCTGGGGCGCCGTGCTGCTGGGCGCCGTCGGTGCCTGGATCGGCTGCCGCAGGGCGGGCGTCAAGCTCAGCGCCTTCCTCGACGCCGCGGCGCCCGGACTGCTGCTGGCCCAGGCAATCGGCCGCTGGGGCAACTACTTCAACCAGGAGCTCTTCGGCGGCCCCACCACCCTCCCCTGGGGACTGCAGATCGATGCCGACAACCCGAACTTCCCGCCCGGCATGGCCGCGGAAACGCTGTTCCACCCGACGTTCCTCTACGAATCCCTCTGGAACCTCGCCGGTGTGGGAATCCTGCTCCTGCTGGACCGCAAGTTCCGATTCCGCCGCGGCCGCCTGTTCTGCCTCTACGCCATCTATTACACGCTGGGCCGGGTCTGGATCGAGGCGATGCGGATCGATGACGCCGAGCAGATCAACCTCTTCGGCATCACCACCAGGCTCAACGTGTGGACCAGCATCTTCGTCCTCCTGGGCGCGCTGGCCGCGTTCATCATCCTGGGCCTGCGCAAGCGCACCGAACCCGACACCGTGTACCTGCCGGGCCGCGAACCGTCCGGGGCGGAGCCAACCGGCACCGCCGCTGACAACGACCCGGCCGACGCCGACGCTGTCAACGACGCGGCCGACGCTGCCGGTGGCAAGAACGCCGACAGCGCCGCTGACAAGGACGCCGACGGCGATGCGGACGAAAAGCCGGACGTGGACGGGGAGCCGGCCAAAGTTCCTGCCGGCGGCGTGAGTGTCCGCCATTCGGATTCTGCTGTCTCAGATAGTGAATCGCGTGATAATCTCCCTGATAACCAAAGCGGTCCCGGCCGCGCTTCCGCCTCGGCAGTAGCGTCAAAGGAATCCACCGGCGGCACCCAGCCCGCCACAGGAGCACCGGTGGCCGGAACACCCGGCCACCAGGTACACGGAACCGCGCCGGACGCTGAGGGCATCAAGTAGCTCAGCGCCGGCAAACCGGGCCGCGGAGTCACCCCTCGCAGAGCCCGTTTCCACAGCGTCGTGGCAGCAGGCAGGCGGCGGACAGCAGACAGTTGCTGTTCGCGCAAGCCCGGGCCGGTGACCGCGTAACTGTTAGTGCAGGAGGCGGCGCTGACCTACAATTCGAATAAGAAAAACACTTTGTTGTGCCCGTCACACCGGCGCACCGATGCGGGCCAATGTTGTCCCTCCCATACGCACGATCAGGAGGAAGGACGTCTCCCATGACCCAAACCCTGCACAGCCCCAGTTGGTCCGAGCCGCAACAGGCCGCCACGTCGCCCTTCAAGCGCTTCGCGGCGCTTCCCGAAGCCGCCGGGCTCTACAACCCCGAGCAGGAAAAGGACGCCTGCGGCCTCGCCATCATCGCCACGTTGCGGGGGGAGCCGGGTTACGACATCGTTGACGCCGCCCTGACCGCCCTTCGCAACCTTGAGCACCGCGGTGCCGTGGGCGCCGATGAAGGAACCGGCGACGGCGCCGGGCTGCTCATGCAGATCCCGGACGAATTCTTCCGCGCCGTCACCGACTTCGAACTCCCCGCCCCCGGGCAGTTCGTCGCGGGCACGGCGTTCCTCCCGTCCGAGAAGCGCGAATCCGATGCCGCAAAGGCCGGGATCGAAGGGCTCGCCGCCGACGAGGGCCTGACCGTCCTCGGCTGGCGCGAAGTGCCGATCGTGGCTGATCTTGTCGGGGCGATGGCCCGGGCCTGCATGCCGTACTTCTCGCAGCCGTTCCTCGCCTCCAGCACCGGGGAAGTGCTGGAGCGGAACGAACTCGACGCCCGCGCGTGGCGCATCCGGAAGCGCGCCCAGAACAAGTTCGGCGTGTACTTCCCGTCGCTCTCCTCCCGGACCATCGTCTACAAGGGCATGCTGACCACCGCCCAGCTCGAGCCGTTCTACCCGGACCTCTCCGACAAGCGCTTCAAGACCAAGCTCGCGATCGTTCACTCGCGCTTCTCCACCAACACCTTCCCGTCCTGGCCGCTGGCCCAGCCGTTCCGCACCATCGCGCACAACGGCGAAATCAACACGGTCAAGGGCAACCGCAACTGGATGCGCGCCCGCCAGTCGCAGCTCGCCAACCCGTTGCTGGGGGACTCGCCGGAAGAGCTGTACCCCATCTGCACGCCCGGCGCCTCCGACTCGGCCTCCTTCGACGAGGTCGCGGAACTGCTCTGGCTGTCGGGCCGGCCGATCACGCATTCGATCATGATGATGATCCCCGAGGCCTGGGAAAACCACGCCACAATGGATCCCGCCCGCCGCGCCTTCTACGAGTACCATTCGCTGCTCATGGAACCTTGGGACGGCCCCGCCGCCGTTTCATTCACCGACGGCAACCTGGTCGGCGCCACCCTGGACCGCAACGGCCTGCGCCCCGGCCGGTACTGGATCACCGAGGACGGCCTGATCATCTTCGCGTCCGAGGTCGGCGTGATCGACGTCGAACCGTCCAAGGTGGTCAAGAAGGGCCGTGTTTCACCCGGCAAGATGTTCCTCGTGGACACCGACGCCGGCCGGATCATCGACGACGCCGAGGTCAAGGCCGAGGTCGCCGCCGCGAACCCCTGGGCGGAATGGCTCAAGGAAAACCTGATCGACCTCAAGGACCTCCCCGAGCGCGAGCACGTGGTCCACACCGCCGCCTCGGTCAACATCCGCCAGCGCACCTTCGGCTACACCACCGAGGAACTGAAGATCCTGCTCGGCCCGATGGCCCGCACCGGCGCCGAACCGCTCGGCGCCATGGGCTCCGACACCCCCGTGGCCGTGCTTTCCAAGCGCCCCAGGCTGCTCTTCGACTACTTCGTGCAGTCCTTCGCGCAGGTCACCAACCCGCCGCTGGACGCCATCCGCGAAGAGCTCGTGACGTCGCTGACTTGCGCAATCGGCCCCAACGGCAACCTGCTGGACACCAAGCAGGTCCGCCAGCCGCAGGTTTCCCTGCCGTTCCCCGTGATCAACAACGACCAGCTCGCCAAGATCGCGAACATCGAAAACGCCGACGGCGACAAGGTCGCCATGAAGGTCCGCGGCCTCTACCGTCCCGAGGGCGGCGAGAACGCCCTGCGTGCCCGGCTCACCGAAATCTGCGAGCAGGTGTCCGGCGCCATCAACCGCGGCGTGCAGTATGTCGTGCTTTCGGACCGTGACTCGAACGCCCAGTGGGCGCCGATCCCGTCCCTGCTGCTCGTCAGCGCCGTGCACCACCACCTGCTGCGCAGCGCCAACCGCACCAAGACCGCACTCGTGGTCGAGGCCGGCGACGTCCGCGAGACGCACCACGTGGCCGTCCTGATCGGCTACGGCGCATCCGCCGTAAACCCGTACCTGGCCATGGAATCGGTGGAGCAGCTGATCTCCACCGGCGACGTCGTCGGCGTCACCCCGCAGGACGGTGTCTACAACCTGATCAAGGGCCTCGGCAAGGGTGTCCTGAAGATCATGTCCAAGATGGGCATCTCCACCGTGGCCTCCTATACGGGCGCGCAGACCTTCGAAGCGCTGGGTCTCGGTCAGGACCTCGTGGACGAATACTTCTCCGGCACACACTCCCAGCTCGGCGGCGTCGGCCTCGACGTCATCGCGGCCGAGGTCGCGGCGCGGCACCGGATGGCGTACCCCGAGAACGGCATTGAAGTGCCCCACCAGCCGCTGCTGGGCGGTGGCGAGTACCAGTGGCGCCGCGACGGCGAGCCGCACCTGTTCAACCCGGAGACCGTGTTCCGGCTGCAGCACGCCACGCGGGAGCGCCGGTACGACATCTTCAAGGCGTACACCCGCGGCGTGGATGACCAGTCCGAGAACCTCATGACCCTGCGCGGGCTCCTGAAGTTCAAGGCCGGGCTGCGCCCCGCGGTCCCGCTCGAGGAAGTGGAGTCCGTCTCCAGCATCGTCAAGCGGTTCTCCACCGGGGCGATGAGCTACGGCTCCATCTCCCAGGAGGCGCACGAGACCCTGGCGATCGCCATGAACCGGCTGGGCGGCAAGTCCAACACCGGTGAAGGCGGCGAGGACGTGGACCGGCTGCTCGATCCCGAGCGCCGCTCCGCGGTCAAGCAGATCGCGTCCGGCCGTTTCGGCGTGACCAGCCTGTACCTGACCAACGCCGACGACATCCAGATCAAGATGGCGCAGGGTGCCAAGCCCGGCGAGGGCGGCCAGCTGATGGCGCAGAAGGTCTACCCCTGGGTGGCCCGGACACGGCACTCGACGCCCGGCGTCGGACTCATCTCCCCGCCGCCGCACCACGATATCTACTCGATCGAGGACCTCGCCCAGCTGATCTATGACGCCAAGCGCGCCAACCCGTCGGCCCGCGTGCACGTCAAGCTCGTCTCCGAGGTCGGGATCGGCACCGTGGCGGCCGGCGTCACGAAGGCCAAGGCCGACGTCGTCCTCGTTTCGGGGCACGACGGCGGTACCGGCGCCTCGCCGCTGAACTCGCTCAAACACGCCGGTGTGCCGTGGGAGCTGGGCCTCGCCGAGACGCAGCAGACGCTCATGCTCAACGGCCTGCGCGACCGCGTGGTGGTGCAGGTGGACGGCCAGCTGAAGACCGGCCGCGACGTCGTGATCGCCGCGCTGCTGGGCGGCGAGGAGTTCGGCTTCGCCACCGCACCGCTGGTGGTCTCCGGGTGCATCATGATGCGCGTCTGCCACCTGGACACGTGCCCGGTGGGCGTCGCGACACAGAACCCCGAGCTGCGCTCCCGGTTCAACGGCAAGCCGGAATTCGTGGTCAACTTCTTCGAATTCCTCGCCGAGGAAGTCCGCGAAATCCTGGCCGAGCTGGGCTTCCGGAGCATCGAGGAAGCGATCGGCCACGCCGAAATGCTCGACACCCGCGAGGCGATCAACCACTGGAAGGCCGAAGGGCTGGACCTGGACCCGATCCTGCACGGGCTCGAGTTCGACGACGACGCCCCGCTGCGCAACCTCACCGGCCAGAACCACGAGCTGGACAAGCACTTCGACCAGCGCCTCATGGTGATGGCCGCGGAAGCCCTGAGCGACCGCACACCGGTCAAGATCGCCGTCGACGTCATCAACACGGACCGCTCCGTCGGCACCATGCTGGGCCATGTGGTCACCAAGACCTTCAGCACCGACGTGCTGGCGACGGACACCATCGACATCACGCTGACCGGCACCGCCGGCCAGTCGCTCGGTGCGTTCCTGCCGGCCGGCATCACGCTGCGGATGTTCGGAGACTCCAACGACTACGTCGGCAAGGGTCTCTCCGGCGGCCGCATCATCGTGCGGCCGGACCGCACCAACGTCTTCCCGGCCGAACGCAACGTCATCGCCGGAAACGTGATCGGCTACGGCGCCACCAGCGGCGAGATGTTCCTGCGCGGCCAGGTCGGCGAACGCTTCCTGGTCCGCAACTCCGGAGCGACGGCGGTGGTCGAAGGAATCGGCGACCACGGCTGCGAGTACATGACCGGCGGACAGACCCTCATCATCGGGCGCACCGGCCGTAACTTCGGTGCCGGCATGTCCGGCGGCACAGCCTACGTGCTGGACCTGCAGACCGAACGGGTCAACAAGCAGGCCCTCGAAACCGGTGAGCTGCAGCTGCGCGAACTCGACGCCGAGGACCGTGACATTGTCCATGGACTGCTGGTGAAGCACTCCGAGGAGACCGAATCGCTGCTTGCGGCACGGCTGCTGGAGAACTTCGACGACACCGCAGCCCGCATCACCAAGGTGCTGCCGCGCGACTACGCGGCCGTCCTGCAAACCCGTCTTGACGCCATCGAAGAGGGCCTTGACCCCGACGGCGAAGAAGTTTGGTCTCGAATCCTGGAGGTGACCGGTGGCTGATCCACGCGGATTTCTGAAAGTACGTCAGCGCGAAACCCAGCCCCGCCGTCCCGTTCCGGTCCGCATCATGGACTGGAAGGAAGTCTATGAGGCCCAGGAGAAGGGCGTCCTCAAGTCCCAGGCCGGCCGCTGCATGGACTGCGGTGTGCCGTTCTGCCACCAGGGCTGCCCGCTGGGCAACCTCATTCCGGAATGGAATGACCTCGTCTGGCGGGACAAGGGCGAGGAAGCGATGGAACGGCTGCACGCCACCAACAACTTCCCCGAATTCACCGGGCGCCTCTGCCCGGCGCCCTGCGAGGCGTCGTGTGTGCTGGGCATCAACCAGCCCGCCGTGACCATCAAACAGGTCGAGGTCTCGATCGTGGACCAGGCCTTCGAAAACGGCTGGGTCAACCCGCTGCCGCCGGCACGCCTCACCGGCAAGACGGTCGCCGTCGTCGGCTCCGGCCCGGCCGGACTCGCCGTCGCGCAGCAGCTGACCCGGGTGGGGCACACCGTCGCCGTCTACGAGCGCGACGACAAGATCGGCGGGCTCCTGCGCTACGGCATCCCCGATTTCAAGATGGAAAAGGAACAGGTGGACCGCCGCCTGGAGCAGATGAAGGCCGAGGGCACCCGCTTCCGGACCGGCGTCGCCGTCGGCACGGACGTGACCTGGGAGCAGCTGCGCCGCCGGTACGACGCCGTGGTGGTTGCCACCGGCGCCACCGTCCCGCGTGACCTGCCGATCCCTGGCCGCGAGCTCGAAGGTGTGCACTTCGCGATGGACTACCTCGTCCCGGCCAACCGGGTGGTGGCGGGGGAGACGGTGGAGAAGCAGATCAACGCTGCCGGAAAGCACGTTGTCATCCTCGGCGGCGGCGACACCGGCGCGGACTGCCTCGGCACCGCTCACCGCCACCAGGCCGCCTCGGTCACCACCCTGGCGATCGGCAAACAGCCGCCCGCGGAGCGTGCCGGCCACCAGCCGTGGCCGACGTTCCCCACCCTGTTCGAAGTTGCCAGCGCCCACGAGGAAGGAGGCGAACGCACCTACCTCGCCTCCACCGTGGAGTTCGTCGGCGAGAACGGCAAACTGACCGGCGTGAAGGTGGCCGAAACCGAATTCGTCGACGGCAAACGCCTCCCGAAGGCCGGCACCGAGCGGATCATCCCCGCCGACCTGGTGTTCCTGTCCCTGGGCTTCACCGGCCCGGAGCGGGCGGGGATCACCGAGCAGGTCAGCGCCGAATTCGACGGCCGCGGCAACGTGGCCCGGGACGGCTACTACATGACCAACACGGAAGGCATCTTCGTCGCCGGAGACGCCGGCCGCGGCCAGTCGCTCATCGTCTGGGCCATCGCCGAGGGACGCGCCTGCGCCGCCGCGGTGGACAAGTTCCTGATGGGCAGCACCATCCTCCCGGCTCCCGTGGCGCCGACCGACCGGGCCATGGCCGTTCTCTAGGCGCGTCCCTCCGGCCCGGCGCTGTTACATTCCGCCAATAACTTCATCAATGCAATCGACTACTAGGGTAGGTATATGAGACGCGCTAAAATCGTAGCCACGTTCGGACCGGCAATCGCAAGCTTCGAGAACACTCTCGCGGTGCTGGAAGCCGGCGTCGACGTGGCACGCATGAACATGAGCCACGGCGACTACTCCGTGCACGACACCACCTACGAGAACGTCCGCAAGGCAGCCGGTCAGCTCGGCAAGGCCGTCGCCGTGATGGCCGACCTCCAGGGCCCCAAGATCCGCCTCGGCCGGTTCGTGGACGGACCGCACCTCCTCGCCGTCGGCGACACCTTCACCATCACCACCGAGGACGTCCCGGGCACCAAGGACATCTGCTCCACGACGCTCAAGAGCCTCACCGAAGACGTCAACCCGGGCGATGCTCTCCTGATTGACGACGGCAAGGTGGCGCTGAGGGCCATCGACGTCGACGACGTCAAGGTGGTCGCGCAGGTGATCGTGGGCGGCTACGTGTCGAACAACAAGGGCATCAACCTGCCCGGTGTTGCCGTCAACGTTCCGGCGCTGAGCGAAAAGGACGAGGACGACCTCCGCTGGGCCATGCGCCGCGGCGTGGACATGGTGGCCCTCTCCTTCGTCCGGGATGCCTCGGACATCAAGCGCGTCCACGAGATTATGGACGAAGAAGGCCGCCGCGTGCCGGTGATCGCCAAGATCGAGAAGCCGCAGGCCGTGGAGCAGCTCCCCGAGATCATCGATGCCTTCGACGCCATCATGGTGGCCCGTGGCGACCTCGGCGTGGAACTTCCCCTCGAGGAAGTCCCGATCGTCCAGAAGCGCGCCGTTGAACTGGCCCGCCGCTGGGCGAAGCCGGTCATCGTGGCCACGCAGGTGCTGGAATCCATGATCGACAACCCGCGCCCCACCCGCGCCGAGGCCTCCGACTGTGCCAACGCCGTGCTCGACGGCGCCGACGCAGTGATGCTCTCGGGCGAGACCAGCGTGGGCAAGTTCCCGATCGAGACCGTCAAGACCATGGCCCGGATTATCGAGTCCACCGAGGTCCACGGCCTGGAACGCGTCCCTCCGCTGGGCACCAAGCCCAAGACCCGCGGCGGCGCCATCACCCGTGCCGCCGTCGAAATCGCCGACCAGCTGGATGCGAAGTACATCTGTACCTTCACCCAGTCCGGTGACTCCGCCCGGCGCCTCTCGCGGCTGCGCCCGGTCCGGCCCGTGTTCGCCTTCACCCCGGTGGAGCACGTCTGGAACCAGCTCGCGCTGACCTGGGGCATCCAGCCGGTTCTGGTTCCCATGGTGGGCCACACCGACGAGATGACCGCCCAGGTGGACCGCAGCCTGCTGAGCCTGGACCTGGCCGAGGACGGCGATATGGTGGTCATCGCGGCCGGCTCGCCTCCCGGAAAGGCCGGTTCCACGAACATGCTGAAGGTCCACAAGGTGGGCGACCTGGCCGACGCGGGCAGCACGGGCGACTCCGAGGTCGCCAAGGATAAGCTCGGCCCCTGGCCGGAAAAGAAGAAGCGGAACACCAAGATCTAGTTCCGCAGCTCAGACGAAAGGGAGGGTCCCCGCCACGCGGTTTACGCGGCGGGGACCCTCTCCTTTTTTGTGTTGCTTGGTCGCTTACAGCTGGGGCCCAGTGCCCGCCACTGCCCCTTAACCGGTGAGGCTGGCAAGGGCTTTCCGCAGCCGGGTGTCCGCATCATTGGCGACGTCCTGGACAGCAGCGCTGTTGCTGAGCTGGACCATCGTCTGAGGATCAATGGCACTGATGGTCGTCACGACGTCGCTCGTTCCTCGGCGGACCACAACGTTGCAGGGCAACAGGGCGCCGATTTCGGGATCGGCAGCGAGGGCGCGGCTGGCCAGCGCCGGGTTGCAGGCACCGAGGATGACGTAGTCGCCGACAGCGGCAGCCGCGTCAGCGCCGAGCTTGGCCTCGAAGGTAGCGCGAACGTTGATTTCGGACAGAATGCCGAAGCCTTGATCGGCCAGGGCGTCGCGGGTCCGCTGCACTGCCTCCTGCCAGTCAAGGGGAAGAGTCACGGTGTGGGTGTAGCTCATGCGGAGCTCCTTTCGATACCCCATTGTATACCCCCGGGGGTGTTTGACGACCCTGGGTGGTATCTGCAATGCTCGAAGGGTCCCCGGGTGATCCTGCGTGAATAGGCATGAGCGGCCCGGTGGTTCCCCCTTCGACCTGAAAGTGCCATGACTAACGCAACGAGACGATTTCCGGCAGCCTTGTATTCCCAGGGATCAGATCCGGACGCCCGGTTCAGCCTCGCCAATGAACGCACATACCTAGCCTGGATACGGACCTCCCTGGCGCTGATTGCCAGCGGCGTTGCTTTGGAGGCGCTGGGGCTGAACCTGCAGGACGGGCTGCGCCTTTCGGCGTCCGTAGTCCTCATCGTCGCCGGAATTGCCGCGCCCGTGCAGGCGTGGTTCGGGTGGATGCAGATCGAGCGTGCACTGCGCCTCGACAGGCCGCTGCCGGCCGCCCGCTTGGCGTCCCCGATTGGGGCTGCCGTTTCCGTGGCTGGGATCCTGGTGGTCTTCGCGGTTGTCCTCGCCTGATGACCGGCGGTCCTGAGAACGCACCCGGCCGGAGTCACCGGCCGTTCGACGCGGGCCTGCAGCCGGAACGGACCGCTCTAGCCTGGCGCCGGACGGCGCTGGCGGTCGCCGTCGGATCCCTCGCGGCGCTCCGCATCCTGCCGGAGCTCCTGGGTTTGTGGGCACTCGCTCCGGCCGCGCTGGGCGCTGCCGTGTCACTCGTGGCGCTCATTGTCACGCAGCGGCGGTACCGCAGGATTCACACAATCCTCACCACGTCCGACAGCGACAGGGTCGCCCTCAGCGGGGGAGCGGTGCCTGCCGTAATGGCCGTGGCCACAGTGGCCGGCGGAATTATGGCGCTGGCTGCCGCAGTGCAACTTGGCCAGCGGATACCGCATTAGCGCTTAAATTGCCGGGTCCGGGAGGCCGCGGGTGAGCGGCTTCCCGGACCCGGGGGAGAAGCGTCTTAGTTGACCTGGTTGATGATGGTCTCGGCAACCTCGCGCATGCTGAGGCGGCGGTCCATGGAGGTCTTCTGGATCCAGCGGAATGCCTCCGGCTCCGTCAGGCCCATCTTGGTGGTGAGGAGGCTCTTGGCGCGTTCCACGAGCTTGCGGGTGGCGAACTGCTCCTGGAGGTCGGTCACTTCACTTTCGAGGGCCTTGATTTCCTCGTGGCGGGACAGCGCGATTTCCAGCGCCGGAATCAGGTCGGCAGGCGTGAACGGCTTGACCACATAGGCCATGGCACCGGCGTCGCGGGCGCGCTCGACGAGTTCCTTCTGGCTGAAGGCGGTCAGCAGGACCACCGGGGCGATCCGGGCCTTGACGATCTTCTCGGCAGCGGAAATGCCGTCCATAACGGGCATCTTGACGTCCATCAGGACCAGGTCCGGCTTCAGTTCTTCGGCGAGCTGAACGGCTTTTTCGCCGTTGTCCGCTTCGCCGACGACGTCGTAGCCCTCGCCCCGCAGGATCTCGATGATGTCGAGCCGGATGAGGGTCTCGTCCTCGGCGACAACCACGCGGCGCGCCGGCGTGGTCGTGGGGTTTGACTCCGTCTGTTCTGACACGGGAACTCCTTGGAAAGGTACGGCGGGAACTAAACCATCTTAGGTTCCGCCCGCTGGTGTACTTGGACCGGACTGGTTCGATGCGGCGTCACTGGCGCGATTCTGGAATTCAGCCTATCTGCATGTAGAGTAATTTCGCGCACCGGAAGCGATCGCGTTGCTCACAGCACTGTGGTTGAGTGATTGTTACACCGGTGTAGTCCGCGCCCGAGTGGCGGAATTGGCAGACGCGCCGCACTCAAAATGCGGTATCGAAAGGTGTGTGGGTTCGAGTCCCACCTCGGGCACGTGTTTTCCCTGTTCAGGGGCTTGTGGTCCTCTGAATGTGTACAAATCTCCTTTTGTGGGCCCCTACGGGCCCATTTTTGTTAGTGGCGGCTGGTCTGGCGGCTCCTTCTCTTGGCTTAGACAGCGGTGTTGCTGCTCACTCCTTCATGGCCGGGAGCGCTCGGAACTGCATGACCTGCTGAGAGGTGCGATCAGACCCTGAAGGTCGTCCCTGTGGACAGCCGGAACTCCTGGGAAACTTGGAACTGTCGCGATTCTCCAAACCGAGCGGGACAGTTTTGCGGGCGGGATATGCGCGAATCCGGGTTTTCAGTATCTGTATCGGAATTCTCGCAGCGGGGAGTGCCCGGAAGGTGTTGCGGTGGGGGACCGGCTTACGGGCGGTGGGTCCAGGGTCCGTCGCTGTGCGTGAGGGCTTGGCAACTACATGGGATTTGTGAATGAGTCGCAATCAGCACAACGTGGAAGTTTTCCGAGACGAGATAATCGCCGCAGCCGCAGAGCTACGTGCTGTGGCCCGCGCAGAACAGGACAAGCAGCGAATAGAAGTTGCCGACTGGCTCGACGAACAGTTCATCGGTATCTCAGACCCGCGCGATCTGCATGAAGCAACGCGGAATGCTCTTACCTTGTACCAAGGCGGCATGGGGTCGTTCCAGGATGTCGGTAACGGGGCCTCGTCGCACGCGGTCAGTCGGCTGCGTAGTGCGCTGGTGAGTGGGCTCGATGCTGGCGTTCGCGACTCGTGAACGTGCTCGTGGCGGCTCAGTAGCGTCCGGTGAAGGGATCCTCGAACGGGTCACTCCGGTGGTCCCTTTGCGCCCGGGGCGCCCGGCTCTGCCGTGCGGTCAAGGAACCTGCCAGCCCGCTGGAAGTCCCGGACAACGTGCATCAGCCCAATCACCAAGATAGCCACGCCAGCCGCCATGAGCCAGGAGAGGAACCCGGCTCCGCGTATGACCTGGGGAATGAATATGAGCGGCAGCACGGGCAGCAAGATGAGCTGTGTGGCGAGATTTTTTCGCAGTTGCACGGCCGCGGCCCGCGAGACGACAATGTGATCCGGGTCAACGGGTGTCTTCCCGAGAATCTGGCGCCGGATGTCTTTACGCTCTTCGTCGTCCAGCGAGAGCAGCACGTCGATCCTGCCCATCTCCGCTGCGGGCGCGATCTTGTTGGCGTTGGGCACCGCCGAATGAATCCACGGGCTGAAGGCCCATGGCGGTGAATGCCAGGGCGCCCGGTGGATCCACGAGGTGCTTCCAGCGGCTGGCGAGGGTGCGGGAGGCGATGCCATTTCTCTGACGTGGCCAGCAATTCCCTAGTGGCGGTTCACCGCAGCTCGGCAAAAGACACATTCGGAGTCGGTTCTTGCGTCCCTGTCCGAGCAGAGGCTAAAGTGTGAGGCGTGTCACCAACCAAGTGACATGTGCTTATGATCTGCGGCGGGAGAGTCCTGCCGGTACGTTCTGCAGGCGCCGTAGGAGCAAATCCTCCCCAGGAATCTCTCAGGCCCACGTACCGCCGCGGCAAGGCAACTCTGGAAAGCAGTCCGGATATTCGGACTCACCGACGGTGCAAGGGTCACCCTGCTAACAGCAGGGGGCGCGGAAACTCTCAGGTCCAATACAGAGCGGGGAGGAACCCAAATCAATGTGGCGCACCCAATGCGCCACCTGAATTATGGAGTTCCTTCATGACCATCCAGTCGTCCCCTTTAACCTTTGCCGATCGGCATATTGGTGCGCGGCGCCAGGCCGATATTGACGCCATGCTCAAGGCCGTGGGCTATGACAGCGTTGACGGCCTCGTGGACGTCGCCGTCCCTGATTCCATCCGTCAGGCCAAGCCGCTGGCCCTCAAGGACGCCCTCAGCGAGGTCGAGGTCCTTGCCGAGCTCCGCCGGCTGGCCGCGAAGAACAAGACCGCGGTCCAGATGATTGGGCAGGGCTACTACGACACCGTCACCCCGGCCGTGATCCGCCGCAATATCCTCGAAGCCCCCGCCTGGTACACGGCGTACACCCCGTACCAGCCGGAGATCTCCCAGGGCCGGCTCGAGGCGCTGCTGAACTTCCAGACCATGGTCCAGGACCTCGTCGGCCTGCCGATCGCCAACGCGTCGCTTCTGGACGAAGCCACCGCCGTCGCCGAGGCCGTGCTGATGATGCGCCGCGCCAACAAAAACAAGACGGCCCACGACGGCAAGACCGTCCTCGACGCCGACTGCCTGCCGCAGACCGTCGCGATCGTCAAGGGCCGCGCCGAAGCCCTTGGCTTCGAGGTGGAGGTCGCTGACCTCTCCAAGGGACTGCCTGAGGGCGTCATCAACGGCGTGGTCCTGCAGCAGCCCGGCGTCTCTGGCCGCGTGTTCGACCACACCGCCGTGATTGCCGAGGCCAAGGAACGCGGCGCCCTCGTCACCGTCGCCGCTGACCTGCTCGCGCTGACCCTCATCACCCCGCCCGGCGAGCAGGGCGCCGACATCGCCGTCGGCTCCACCCAGCGTTTCGGCGTCCCGTTGTTCTTCGGCGGCCCGCATGCCGCTTACATGGCGGTCCAGAAGGGCCTCGAGCGGTCCATGCCCGGCCGCCTGGTCGGTGTCTCCAAGGACATCGCCGGAGTCCCGGCGTATCGCCTGGCCCTGCAGACCCGCGAGCAGCACATCCGCCGCGAGAAGGCCACGTCCAACATCTGCACCGCGCAGGCGCTGCTGGCGATCGTGTCCTCCTTCTACGCCGTTTACCACGGCCCGGACGGTCTGAAGGCCATTGCCGAGCGCGTCCACAACAACGCCCGCAGCCTGGCCACCACGCTGAAGATCGCAGGCCGCGAACTGGTCACCGAGACGTTCTTCGACACCGTCACGGTCCGCGTCCCCGGCAAGGCTGGCAAGGTCATCGCTGCCGCAGAGGCACGTGGGATCAACCTGCGCCGGATCGACGCGGATACCATCGGCGTCTCCGCTGATGAAACCACGACGACGGAGGTCCTCTCCGCCATTGCCGTCGCCTTCGGTGCCGGTCCGGTCGCTGAAGCGAAGGGCTTTGAACTGCCCGAACCGGTGCTTCGCACCTCCGAGTACCTGCAGCACCCAGTGTTCAACACGCACCGTTCGGAGACCCAGCTGTTGCGCTATATCCGCAGGCTGAGCGACCGGGACCTCGCGCTGGACCGCACCATGATCCCTCTGGGTTCGTGCACCATGAAGCTGAATGCCACAGCGGAGATGGAAGCGATCTCCTGGCCGGAGTTCGCCTCCATTCACCCGTTCGCCCCGGAATCCCAGACCGTCGGGTGGCGCGAACTGATCAACGGGCTGGAAGCTGACCTTGCCGAGATCACCGGCTATGACCAGGTCTCCCTGCAGCCGAATGCCGGTTCCCAGGGCGAGCTCGCGGGCCTGTTGGCCATCCGCGGCTACCACCGCTCCCGCGGTGATGCCCAGCGCAACGTCTGCCTGATTCCGGCCTCCGCGCACGGCACCAACGCCGCGTCCGCTGTCCTGGCCGGGATGAAGGTTGTTGTGGTGGCCACCGCTCCGGACGGCACCATCGACCACGCTGACCTGAACGCCAAGATCGAGCTGCACAAAGACGGTCTGTCGGCGATCATGATCACCTACCCGTCTACCCACGGTGTGTACGACGCTGACGTTACAGAAATCTGCGAGGCAGTGCACGCTGCCGGCGGCCAGGTGTACGTGGACGGCGCCAACCTCAACGCCCTCGTGGGCCTGGCGCAGCCGGGTAAGTTCGGCGGCGACGTCTCGCACCTGAACCTGCACAAGACCTTCTGCATCCCGCACGGCGGCGGCGGGCCAGGCGTCGGCCCGGTCGCGGCCAAGGCCCACCTGGCACCTTTCATGCCAGGGGACGCGAACAAGGCAGTGCACGAAGAGGGTCACGGTGTGGCAATCTCGGCCTCTAACTTCGGCTCCGCAGGCGTCCTCCCGATCTCCTGGGCGTACGTGAAGCTCATGGGCGCCGAAGGCCTGACCGAGGCCACCAGGTCCGCGCTTCTGGCAGCTAATTACGTTGCCGCCCGTCTCAACGAGTACTTCCCCATCCTCTATACCGGCGAAGGTGGCCTCGTGGCGCACGAGTGCATCCTGGACCTGCGCGAACTGACGGCCAAGACCGGCGTGACCGCGGAAGACGTGGCCAAGCGCCTGATCGACTTCGGCTTCCACGCCCCCACCTTGGCGTTTCCGGTGGCAGGGACGCTAATGGTGGAGCCCACCGAGTCCGAGGACCTGGCGGAGATCGACCGTTTCATCGACGCGATGATCACCATCCGCGCCGAGATCGACCAAGTAGCCACCGGTGACTTCACCGTCGAGGACAGCCCGCTACGCAACGCACCCCACACCGCGTCCGCCGTCGTGTCCTCTGACTGGACCCGCCAGTACCCACGGGAGCAGGCCGCTTTCCCGGTCCACCACCTCAAGCAGGACAAGTACTTCCCCCCGGTCGGCCGGATCGACGGCGCCGGTGGCGACCGGAACCTGATCTGCTCCTGCCCGCCGCTTTCCGAGTTTGAAAACTAAGGATCCCGACATGTCTGAGAAGTACACGGCTCTCTACGAAGAGCACAAGCAACTCGGCGCCTCCTTCACCGATTTCGGTGGCTGGCAGATGCCCCTGAAGTACAGCTCCGAGCTGGCCGAACACCACGCCGTCCGCAACGCCGCTGGCCTGTTCGACCTCTCGCACATGGGTGAAGTGTGGGTGACCGGCCCCGACGCCGCAGCCTTCCTCGACTACGCCCTGGTAGGCAAGCTCTCCGCCATTGCCGATGGCAAAGCCAAGTACTCACTCATCTGCAACGCCGACGGCGGCATCGTCGATGACCTCATCACCTACCGTTTCGGTGACGAGAAGTACCTGGTGGTCCCCAACGCGGGCAACGCACCCACCGTCGCTGCTGCCTTGGCAGAACGGGCCCGTTCCGGCAAAGTCGGTGGCTTCGACGTCATTGTCGGGGACGTCTCCGCGGAGATGTCCCTCGTAGCCGTGCAGGGTCCCAAGGCTGAGGCCATCCTGCTCAAGCTGACTGATGAGGCCCAGCACGCGCTTGTCACCGACCTGAAGTATTACGCGTTCAACGAGCTCACCGTGGCCGGCTACGACGTCATTCTGGCGCGCACCGGTTATACCGGCGAGGACGGCTTCGAGCTCTTTGTAGCCAACAACGCCGCTGCCCCCTTGTGGGCATCCGTCGCCGAAGCGGGGGCTGAGTTCGGCATTGTCCCGTGCGGCCTCGCCTCACGCGACTCTCTCCGCCTCGAGGCCGGCATGCCGCTGTACGGCAACGAGCTGTCCCTCAAGCGCTCACCGTTCGACGCCGGTCTGGGCCCCGTTGTGGCACTCAAGAGCAAGGAAGGCGACTTCGTGGGCCGCTCCGCCCTGGAAGCAGACAAGGAGGCCGGTTCAAAGCGCAAGCTGGTCGGCTTGAAGGGTCTCGGCCGCCGTGCCGGCCGTGGCGGCTACCCAGTCCTGAAGGACGGCAACGTGGTTGGAGAAGTCACCTCCGGCCAGCCCAGCCCGACCCTGGGCTACCCGGTCGCCATGGCTTACGTCGACGTCGAGTTCACCGAACTGGGCACCGCCCTGGACATCGACCTGCGCGGCAAAGCAGAACCCTTCGAAGTCGTCGCTCTGCCGTTCTACAAGCGACAGAAGTAAAGACCTCACTGAGTCCGGGACCACCTCTCCCACGCCCTCTCACCATCGCACTCCAAAACTTAAGGAAACACACAAATGGCCAAGGTTGCCGCTGAACTGAAATACTCCGCCGAGCACGAGTGGATCGCCATTGATGGCTCTGGTCCGTCCGTAATCGGTGTGTCCGCTGTTGCCGCCGAGGCCCTGGGCGACATCGTCTACGTGGACCTGCCCGAGGTTGGCTCCACCGTGACCGCGGGGGAGACCTGCGGTGAGATCGAGTCCACCAAGTCCGTCTCGGACCTGTACTCCCCGGTCACCGGCGAGGTTACGGAAGTCAATGACGGCGTCGTCAGCGATCCGGCAGTGATCAACTCGGACCCGTACGGCGCAGGCTGGCTCTTCAAGGTCACCGTGACCGAAGAGGGCCCGCTACTGTCGGCCGAGGAGTACGCGTCCAAGAACGGTGGCGAACTGTGAGCGCAGGCGCAGGCACGATCACTGTTTTCGAGCAGGTGGTCTCGCCGAGCCTGGACGCGGACCTGTCCGCTTTGGATCCGGAGATCGCCGCGAAGATCGACGCCGAACTCACCCGCCAGCGGGACGGCCTGGAAATGATCGCCTCGGAGAACCACACCGCCAAGGCCGTCATGCAGGCGCAGGGCTCCGTGCTGACCAACAAGTACGCCGAGGGCTACCCGGGCAAGCGCTACTACGGCGGCTGCGAGCACGTGGACGTTGTGGAGCAGCTGGC